>JAQXNZ010000001.1 GCA_029098265.1 Clostridia bacterium
GCAGGCGATGAATATGCCGCAGAAAGAGCCGCCGAGAGAATAAAAAGGGTGTTCAGATGCGCAGGTACGGAAATAATAGTTGAAGGCCGTGAAAATATACCCAAGAACCGAAACTTTGTGCTTATATCCAATCATCAGAGCAATGCCGATGCCTTTGCGGTTTTGGCAACACTGGAGCGTCCCATAGCCTTTGTGGCTAAGGCTGAACTGGAAAAAGTGCCTATACTTAATAACTGGATGAGGGCTGTAGGCTGTGTGTTCATGGACAGAAACGATATAAGGCAGTCCATGAAGGCGCTTTTGGAGGGTATAAATAAGGTTAAGGCTGGGGACAGCATGGCGATATTTCCCGAAGGCACCTGTACAAGCGGGCCTATGCTGGAATTCAAGCACGGAAGCTTCAAGCTGGCCACAAAAAGCGGAGCGCCCATACTGCCGCTGACCATTGACGGAACCCACAAAATACTGGAGGATAATAATTTCCGTATCAAAAAAACCACGGTAAGACTGATTTATCACCCGATAATAGAAACCGCAGGAATGACCAGAGAGGAAAAGAATATGCTTCCCGACATGGTGCGGAATATAATAGCCGAGCCTATTGAAAGCAAAGGAGACTGAAGGATATACAGCAGGACATGAGTGTTCCATACACATAAATGTATGGGACATATTTTTATTGCCTGAAATCAATATAAGTTATATAATAAAATGTAATGGTTTTATGCGGCAAAGCCAATACTGCCGCAGAAAAATTGATATATCGGAGGAATAAAATGTTTTTCAGAACAATAATAACATACGTTAATCTTGTTGCAAGGGTTGTCGGCGGCTATCATTATGTGGGAAAGTCCGATAAAATAAGGGCCGAACAGGGCGAGGCCGCAGGCGATATGTACGCAGCAGCCAGAGGAGCGGAAATACTTACTAAAGTATTCAGCTATACAGGATCCGAAGTAATAGTCGAGGGTGCGGAAAATATCCCGCAGGAGGGCAACTTTGTACTTATTGCCAATCATCAGAGCATGATAGATATTTTTGCCATTATGGTGTCACTGGGACGTCCCGTGGCCTTCATTGCTAAGGAGGAACTGAAAAAGGTTCCAATACTCAATAACTGGATGAGGGCTGTCGGCTGTGTGTTTATGAACAGAAGCGACCTTAAGGAGTCCCTTAAGGCACTTATTGAAGGCATCAGAAAGGTCAAGGCAGGAGACAGCATGTGTATCTTCCCCGAGGGAACAAGGACAGACGGCCCAATGCTGGAATTCAAGGGCGGCAGCTTTAAGCTGGCTACAAAGAGCGGAGCGCCCATACTGCCGCTGACCATCGACGGAAGCCACAGAATGCTTGAGGACAATCATTTCTGGATAACGAAAGAAACGATAAAGCTCACATACCACCCTGTAATACAGACAAAGGGCATGAGCAAGGAGGAGCAGAATGAGCTCCCCTCCAGAGTTCAGGACATAATAGGCAGTGCATTGAAGGAGGAAGAACGCTATGGAAAAAACAAGGATACTGGTCGTTGACGACGAAAAGCATATAGCGGAGCTTATATCCCTTTATCTGATGAAGGAGGGCTATGAGACAAGGGAAGTCTATGACGGAAGAAAGGCTATGGAGGAATTTTATTCCTTTGCGCCTGAGCTTGTACTGCTTGACATAATGCTCCCGGGTATGGACGGTTATCAGATTTGCACGGAGATAAGGAAGAAAAGCGATGTGCCCATAATAATGCTGACTGCCAGAAGCGATACCTTTGATAAGGTTCTCGGTCTTGAAATGGGCGCCGATGATTATATAGTAAAGCCCTTTGAGCCCAAGGAAATGGTGGCAAGGGTAAAGGCGGTTCTGAGAAGATACGAAAAGAAGGACGAAAAGAGCGACTCTAAGACAGTATCCTTTGACAACCTTAAGGTAAGCCTCAGTGATTATACGGTTATATATCATGGAGAAAGCATAGCCTTTCCTCCCAAGGAGCTGGAACTGCTGTATTTTCTGGCAGAAAACAAAAATCAGGTGTTCACAAGAGAACAGCTCCTTGATAAAATATGGGGCTATGAATATGTGGGCGATTCCAGAACGGTGGATGTCCATATAAAGAGAATAAGGGAAAAGCTGAACAAAGAGGGGGACAGCTGGAGCATCAAGACGGTGCACGGCGTCGGATATAAATTTGAAACGAGATGAAGCGTATGCATAATAAAAGCTCTTTGTTTTTTAAGCAGATGGCTGTATATATACTTATCTTTCTGTCAGCCTTCTGCATAATGTCCATATCGGTATATTATTTCTGCACAGATTATTATTATGAGCAGAAGCAGACCCAGATGAAGGACCAGGCCAAGGCCATATCTAGACAGTACGGCAGAGCCCTTTCCAGCGGCATAATTGATATGGACGAGCTTAAGAACCGAATGGAGATAATTGAGGACTATACGGGAACAAGTATATTTTTCCTCAACAGCTTCGGCAAGGTCTCGGTTGTATCATCGTCAATAGACAGCGAATGGATAGGCCAGTCCATAACAAACGATACGATAAACGGTGTGCTAAGCGGAAATATCGTCACCGTAAGAGGCAAGGTCGGCGGAATGTTTTCCGAAAATATGATAACCGTTGGCTATCCCATAATGGTAAACGGCATAACCTACGGCGGAATATTCCTGTGCTCTCCCGTGCCGGAGATACAGCAGACCATATTCAATGTATTTGAGATAATGTTTTTATCGGGACTGTTCGGAATAGTTCTGGCGGTAATACTCATATACTTCTTCTCGAGGAAGATGACAAGACCGCTGCTTGAGATGAACAAGACCGCAAGAATTATATCCGAGGGAAATTTTGACCAAAGACTTGATGTAAAGACTACTGATGAGATAGGCCAGCTTGGAGAAAGCTTCAACAATATGGCGGAAAGCCTTGACAAAAAGGAGCAGGAGAGACGGCTGTTTATAGCCAGCGTTGCCCATGACCTGCGTTCGCCCCTGACCAGTATACAGGGCTTTATACAGGCCATGAGGGACGGCATAATACCCGAGGATAAATACGATTATTACCTGGGCATAATCATGGAGGAGACCCAGAGACTGTCTGCCCTTGCCACAAACATAGTGGACATGGGCAAAACTCAGGAAAATGTACTGGAGCTTGACAGGACTGATTTTGACATAAGCGCTCTCATAAGAGATGTACTTGATATATTCGAGCACCGCTTCAGTGAAAAGAAGCTTAACTGCCGCCTTGTCCTTGCCGACAGAAGCACTATGGTCAATGCGGACAGAAATGAGATACACAGGGTACTGCATAATCTTATAGACAATGCGGTGAAATTTACGCCAGAGGGCGGCACTGTAGAAATAGAAACAACACTGCCGAAGGACGAAAGCAGAGTTTATGTTTCCGTCAGCGACAGCGGCCCCGGAATACCAGAGAATGAAAGACGCCAGGTGTTCGGAGCGTTCTATAAATCAGACAGCTCAAGGGGGATGGATAAGACGGGAAGCGGTCTGGGACTGTGCGCCGCCAAGGAAATAATAAATGCCCACGGAGAGGTTATCGTATGCAGACAGTCGGATATGGGCGGAGCAAAGTTTGAGTTCAGCCTGAAACCGGCGCAGTAAGGGAGGATAATAATGAAATATATTAAAGACATAAGGGAAGGCGAACAGGTTGTAGAGCATTACCTGTGCAAAAGCAGACAGACCTTCAAGTCAAAGAATGATAAAAACTATCTGTCGCTGAAGCTTGCCGATAAGACGGGAACCGTTGATGCAAAGGTATGGAATCTTGGAAACGATATACAGTCCTTTGCCGAAAACGATATGATTAAGATAGATGCCGTTGCCCAGATATTCAATAACGATATACAGCTCAACGTAAAAAGAATAAGAAAAAGCAAAGAAGGCGAGTATGACCCCACGGACTATATTCCTTCAACGGATAAGGATATCAAGCAGATGTGGGGACAGTTTACAGCCTATATCAATACAATAAAAAATCCTTATATCAAGGAGCTTTTAAACAGAATAATACTTAAGAACAGCTTTGTAGTAAAGGAATTTCCTATGCATTCGGCGGCTAAGACCGTACATCACGGCTATTTGGGCGGACTTTTGGAGCATTCTCTTTCCGTCACTCAGATATGCGACTTCATGGCGGATAAGTATAAATATGTGGACAGGGATGTGCTGGTGGCTTCGGCAATGCTTCACGATGTAGGCAAGCTTTGGGAGCTTTCGGATTTCCCGCTTAACGATTATACCGATGACGGACAGCTTCTGGGACATATATATATCGGTGCAGAACTGGTTGAAAAGACAGCCTCCGGCATTGACGGCTTCCCCGACAGGCTCAAAACAATAATCAAGCACTGCATACTCTCCCACCACGGCGAGTTTGAATACGGTTCTCCGGTGCTTCCCAAAACCCTTGAGGCGCATATTCTCCACTGTGCCGATGATATGGATGCCAAGAGCAAGGTGTTTGAGGAATTTATAAGCGCCGACTCCACGGCAGGTCCTTGGGCAGGCTATCAGAAGATGCTTGCCAGAAACATCAGAAAGACTGAATACTGATGGATAAGGACAGACAGACGCTGTCAGCTACGGAGCTGAGCAAGTTTTCCTACTGCCCCTATCAATGGTACTATGAACGGCTTTACGGCAGGAAAGAACTGAGAAGGCTGGAGGTTGAAAGAAACGAAAGGCTCGGCCTTGCGGACAGCAGAAAGGAACGCATGGAGGCAGGAAATGCCTATCATAAGAATGCGGGAAGAAATATAAGGAGGCGCAGAATAACGGCTGTCACAGCCATTGTAATTATGACTGCGGTATTGCTGTACCTGCTTGCAAAAGGAGGGGTACTGTGACCTATGTACTTGTGGCGGCTGTCATAGCCGTCGTAGTTTTTATGTTCATATTCGGCAGAGGCGGGGTAAGCAGCTGCAAAAAACTGCCGAGGCTAATAATGTATAAGCTTATATACTCTGATACCCATTCGGGAACCAAAGGGGAGGAGGACGCCTATAGAGGCATACTTTACTCTCCGAAATACGACCTTCAGGGAAAGCCCGATATGATATACCGACACAGACTGACGGGAAATATTATCATAGTGGAGATAAAGAGCGGAAATTGTGATTGGCCCCATGAGGGTGATATGCTCCAGGTAGGAACATATATGCTTATAGTGGAGGATATTTACCTCAAAAGACCTAAAAAAGCCTATATTTTATATAAAAATAACTGCTTTGTGGTGAGAAATACCCATTCTCTGAGAAATGATGTGCTCGATACGGCACAGCGTATGAGAGATATGCTCATAACGGGCGAGGAGGAACCCAACGCAAGCTTTGCTAACTGCCGCCACTGTGTATGCGACGGCACCGTATGCGAATTTTCGCAGGGAGAATAATTTAAAAGCACAGAGTATAAATGATATAGCATTTGCATTGAAGAAAGGAAGTGCGCCGAATGAAGTATGAGAGCACATTGATAGCGGTAAAGAATATGGAAGTAAGCAAGGCATTTTACCATGATGTAATGGGGCTTGATGTCATTGCCGATTTCGGAGCAAATGTCACGCTGGAGGGCGGTATTGCACTCCAGACCATTGATACATGGGAAAGCTTTATAGGAACCGATGATATAAAATTCAGGAATAACGCCTGCGAGCTGTATTTTGAGGAAGAAGATATGGACACATTCTGCGAAAAGCTGTCTCACTTTGATATAGACTATATTCACAGACTGTTTGAACACAGATGGGGACAGCGTGTGGTTCGATTCTATGACCCGGACAAGCACATCATCGAGGTAGGGGAGAAATTGGACGCAGTAGTACTGCGATTTATAGGGCAGGGAATGACACCCGAGGAAACGGCTGTGAGAATGGACGTGCCGCTTGAATTTATTGAAAAGAGCCTGAAAAATATTAAATAATACCGGTATATTCAGTAGAAGAGCCGCAGCAGTTTAATGCCGCGGCTTATTATTTTTGTGAAAAAATTGGGGAACTTTTAAAAGTTCCCCAAAATAATTTTATTTATTTACAACTAATTCCTGTCCTACATAGATCATGTTGGGATCTTTGATTTCAGCCTTGTTGTCCTCGTAGATACCTGTCCAGAGTTTGCCGTCGCCAAGCTGTGCCTTAGCAATCTTCCAAAGGCTGTCGCCTGTTACAACTGTGTAAACGTCTGATGCGGGAAGTACTTCGGGAACGGGATCGGGTGTAGGAGCGGGTTCGGGCTCAGCTACAGGTGCTTCGCCTACGATTTCGATACGTCCCTGAGGAGCAGCATATTCCTGACCGATAACTCCGCCGAGTGACTTAACGTACTCGATAAGTGAATCGCAGTCAAGAATTTCTGTATCACAGAAATATGAGTTCTGAGTTAACTGATAGTATGTGTCGCCGCCTTCTGCCTGGAATGCGTTAACAGCTACTGTGTATTCTGCATTGGGGTCGAAGGGTTTGCCGTTTACTGTCTTGATTGTTACTCTGCTGCCGGGATTAGCGGGAGCGTAGTATGTTGAATCGGGATACTGTTCGCCGTTTTCATAGGGAACGCTGATGTCAAGTTTGTATTCGATACCTGCAACCTGAGGGAATCCTCCGAGTGTTTCGGGTGTGCAGAATGTTGAAGCTTCAAGGATTTCAAGAAGCTGTTCGCCTGTAATGGTTACAAGGCATACATTGTTTCCGAAGGGGAATATTGTAACGAGAGTATCCATTGAGATATCTCCGGGCTGTACTGATGTACGGATGCCGCCGCCGTTTGAGATTGAGCAGTCAACTGTTATACCAAGCTCGTGCTCGTCAGCGTATTTCTGACCTGTGTAAAGGTATGCATCGGCTGTGAAGTCACCGAGGTTTGTCTCCTGTGAACGCACGATAGCTTTTGTACCCTCAAGGGCAACCTCTGTCTTTGCGAATACCTGTGAGTAAGCAGCCTTAACTTCTGCTGCATCCTCGTCAACCATAGCCTTTACAGCCTCGTCATACTTAGCGATGCCTGCTGCATAGTCAGCTGCGGAGATGAGCTTAGCCTCTGCTGTCTTAGCAGCCTCGTCAATAACAACTGTACCTACGTTTGCAAGGTATGAGCCTGTGCTTACAATAGTTGAATCGCCGGCTTTAATACCGCCGTCAAGAACAGTGTGGCTGTGTCCGTCAACGATAAGGTCGATACCTTTAACTGCTTCGGCAAGGTCGCATGAACGTCTGCCTGTGCTTTCCTCGTCAACGCCGAGATGTGTAAGAGCGATTATATAGTCACAGCCTGCTGCCTTAAGAGCATTAACCTGTGCCTGAGCTTCTTTGAACATGTCTTCCTTATCAAGGAAGTTTACAAGCTTAACGTTTGAAGGGCTTGCCTTTGTAAGTGTCTCTGCTGTGTCAAGACCGAATACGCCGACTTTGATGCCGTCAAATTCAAATACGGCATTGTCATTGAAGTAAGCCTTGCCTGTAGCCTTTTCTGTTACGTTTGCGTCGATAACCTTAACGCCTGCATCTGTGAGAACCTTCATGTTGTCAAGAAGAACTTCAAATGAGTAGTCAAATTCATGGTTACCCATTGAAACAGCGTCATATCCTGCCGCAGCGATGTATTCAGCAGCGTTCTTGCCTTTGTAGTAGCTTACGAGTGTGCTGCCCTGTGAGAAGTCACCGGCATCAAGAAGAAGAACGTCAGCGCCCTGAGCCTCGTAATAGTCCTTAAGACCTGCCACGCCTGCGATACCGATAGAGGTATCTGTTGTCTCGTAGTAGCCATGCATATCGTTTGTATGAATAACTACGAGTTTGCCTTCCATCGACGGAGCTTCCTCAGCCATTACAGGAACAGCAAGGCCGAGAACCATTACTGCCGCCGTGAGAAGAGAAATGATTTTCCTTTTCATGTATAATCCTCCTTTAAAATTTTTTGCCGCATAAGCGGCATATCCGTAATAAAATTACTGCCTATTAATTGTATCACAAGCAGTTGATTTTTTAAATACCTTAAGCAAATTTATCCATTATTTTAAGCATAGTATACAAATATATAAGCCGAAAGAAAAGTCTGCTTCGCTCTATAACAGCGGAGAGAGAACCTTCATTATATATCCTCTGAGCTTTCTTATAAGGCTTTCATGCCTGAGAGATTCCGCAGTTACAAGGCGGCAGCGCTCCTGGGTATGCAGGAAGTCCGCTTCAATATCCGATATACAGTTGGTCTTATACATATAGGCCGCACATTCAAAATGATGATACAGACTGCGGTAATCCAGATTTATCGTACCGACAACAGCCTTAATGTCATCACTGACAAACACCTTGGCGTGTACAAAGCCCGGAAGATATTCATATATCTTTACGCCTGAGGCAATCAGCGAAGCATAATGGGTCCATGCAAGGCCGTAGGGTATCTTTTTATCGGGTATGCCCGGCAGTATGAGCCTTACGTCAACGCCCCTTTCGGCGGCGAATTTTATGGCATTTTCTAGTTCTCCGTCAAGTATAAGATAAGGAGACATTATATGCACATATTTATTTGCACGGTTAAGAATGTCTATGTATACGTTTTCGCCGACCTTGTCATCATCGAGAGGACAGTCTCCGTATGGAATTACATAGCCCGGAGCATCGGGTACGGATGAATGTATCGATATATACTTATCGGGGTTAAGGGATTTTTCAGGCTTTTCGTCCACGTTCCACATCTGCAGGAACATCAGTGTAAAGCTCTTTACCGCTTCGCCCGTCAGCATTACTGCCGTGTCCTTCCAGTGACCGAACCTGTTGACGGCATTTATGTATTCATCGGCAAGGTTTATGCCGCCAGTAAAGGCCACCTTTCCGTCAATAACAAGTATCTTTCTGTGGTCTCTGTAATTGTAGTGAGTCGAAAGAAAAGGCGTTACGGGGCAGAACATTTTGCACTGTATGCCCAGCGCCTTAAGTCTTTTCGGGTAGTCGTGGGAGAGGGTTGAGAATTCGCAGGTGCCGTCATACATTACACGCACCTCAACGCCTTCCTTGGCCTTTCTGGCCAGTATTTCAAGTATTTTGCCCCACATTATGCCTTCGCCGATGATAAAGTATTCCATGAATATGAAGCTTTCGGCCTTTTCCAGCTGAATAAGAAGCTCCGCAAATTTATCCTCGCCTAAGGGAAAATACTTTACGTCCGTATTCTCAAACACGGGATAACAGCCGCTTCTGTGTATATAGGCCGCAAGAGAAGCCGTTTCGGGGCTTTCCTCCTTAAGCTTTTCATAGGTATCAAGGGGTTGGGGAATGCTCTGCATGGTCTCCTCGGTGAGAAGCTTCAGCTTATTCTTAAGTGCATTGTGTCCTATATCGCTCTGGGTGTAGCAGAGCAGAAGGAATCCGAATACAGGCGCAACCAGTATAATGGCAAGCCATGTTATTTTGGACGTCGGATCCTTGCCGCTGTTTATCAAATAGATAACAAGGGCGGCGCCGAGAAAATACATAATTCCGAAATAATGGGGAATGTATGCGGTAAACTTAATCATCATCAGCAGAATAAGCATAACCTGTATGAGCAGAAGTATGACCATAAGACCGAGACGGCTGAATAATATATGAATAATTCCCTGCTTTCCCTTTTTGAGAAGCCTCATGCCGGTATTGTCGTTGTCCATGTTATCACTCCTTTAAAACAGAATTGCAGTCAAAGTGTGAGAGTTCTGATTATGTGAACATCTCCGTCGTTATAGCCCATTACGGAAAGGGTGGCTCGTCCGCCCTCTATTGTTATGAACGCAAAGCTTCGTTCGCTTCCGCCTCTGGGCAGTGTGATGCTGCCCGGGTTCATAACCAGTATGCCGCCCTCGTTTTCGAGATATGGCACATGGGTATGTCCGAAAAGGGCTATATCCGCCTGTTCCTCGGCTGCGGCATAGTACAGCCTGTCCGTGCTGTAATATACCCTGTGTCTGTGACCGTGGGTCATGTATATGCGCTTGCCCGCCAGTGTTATTGTGCGCTCGGAAGGGTACAGACTGTCATAATCGTTGTTTCCTCTCACCTGATATATGGGCAGGCTTTTGTATTTCTGACGTATCTCGTCAAGATCCTCGGTGCAGTCGCCCAGATGTATTATACAGTCTGTGCGGGCTCTGTATTTTTCCGCCAGAGAGTTTATAAGCCATGTGGAATTATGGCTGTCCGATAAAACAAGAGCCTTCATTTATATCTCCTTTTCCAGCAGTGCAACCATTTTCCTGAGAGCCTTGCCTCTGTGGCTGACGGCGTTCTTTTCCTCGGCTGTCATTTCCGCACTGGTCATGCCTGCGGGCGGAAAGAAAAATATGGGGTCATAGCCGAAGCCGCCGCAGCCTGCGGGCTCGTCAGCAATTCGTCCCTCAAAGGTGTCCTTTACCGTAAGAACACGTCCGTCGGGAAAGGCCGCCGCAACGGCACATACGAAGCGGGCTGTCCTATTTTCCTCGGGTACGCCTTTGAGACGGTCGATAATTATGCGGTTTTTCTCCTCATAGGGCGTATCGTGACCCAGATAGCGGGCCGAATAAATGCCCGGTTCTCCGCCGAGATAGTCTATGACAAGGCCGCTGTCATCGGAAAGACAGAGACAGCCTGAATAATCGCATACGGTTTTGGCCTTTATAGCGGCATTTTCCTCAAAGGTTGTACCGTTTTCGTCTATATCTATGTCTATGCCTGCCTCCTTCATGGAGACAATCTCAACGTCCTTGTGGGAGAGAAGGGCACGGAATTCCTTCATCTTGCCTTCGTTTGACGTAGCTATTATTATTCTCTGCATTTTGTGCGCTCCTTTACATCAAGTTTATTAATCAAGTTGTATACTAATTGGTTTATGGTGCAGATGGTCAGCACTTTTGCTTATAGCAAAAGCTGCGCAAGCGCAGTCGCATTTATCTTTGCGATGCACTGGTTAGGAAAACGAAGGGTTTTCCAAGTGGAATCCGCAGGCTGAATTCATTTCCGCCGAGGAGAATGGCGTGTTTCAAGAAGCACGCCGAAAATGCGGCGACGCCGTAGGCGGCTTGCCTTTAGGCAAGTGCTGAGCCTTTAGGCCGATGGAATAGCCATTCATGCATTAATTTAAACAAGTCGAAAACCTGTTTTCTAGTACCGCAAAGATGTGCGGACGCGAAGCGGTTTTGC
>JAQXNZ010000002.1 GCA_029098265.1 Clostridia bacterium
CCTTAGACACAAGCCGTGCGCAGTGTCAGGTGTACAAACCGCGTGAAAGTCGCGGCGCCGTAGGCGTTCCCGTAGGGAATTTGAGAACCTGCCGGACTTCATACATTAATTTAAGCAAGTCGAAAACCTGTTTTCGACTTAGTGTCGACTTTGTCGACACTAAAACAGAGAGGCGTTACACCTCCCTGTATCTGTAACAAATTCAGTATTTATCAGCCGTGTATAGCCCTTCCGTCAGCCGCCAGCGCCGCTTCCCTGACAGCCTCGCCCACTGTCGGATGAGCGTGTATTGTCTTAATTATATCCTCTATGCCCGCATTCATGGACACCGCCAGAGCACCCTCGGTTATAAGGTCTGTGGCTCTGGGACCCACTATCTGCACACCGAGTATCTTCTTTGAGCGGCTGTGGGCTATTATTTTTACAAAGCCCTCTCCGCCGTTCATTATTATTGACTTTCCGTTGCCCGCCAGACTGAAATAGCCGAGCGTATAGGTAACGCCCTCTTTTTTGGCTCTTTCCTCCGTATATCCCACCGTTGCCATTTCGGGCATTGTATATACGCAGGCAGGATTGGTTCTCTCGTCATAGCGGCTGTCATATCCCATTGCGTTTTCAGCCGCCGTCTCGCCCTGTACAGAGGCTATATGTGCAAGCATTGTGCCGCCAGTGCAGTCTCCTATGGCATAAATATTCCTTACGTTGGTCTCCATGTGGTCATTGACCTTTATCGCGCCTCTTTCGGCCTCAATGCCTGCCGCTTCCAGGTCAAGAGGTGCCGTATTGGGCTTTCTGCCTATGCAGACAAGTACCTTTTCAGCCTCAAGAACCGTGCTTACTCCGTCTTTTTCAACATTTACTGCGGCTGCCTCTCCCCTGTTCTCAATGGAAACAACCTTTGTTGAAGTCATTATATCGACGCCGTTTTTCTCAAGGGGCTTTTCGGCAACCTTCACCATGTCCTCGTCCATGTTCATCAGGAGTCTCGGCAGCATTTCAACTACGGTCACCTTTGTGCCGAAGGAGCTGTAGGCCGAAGCCATTTCCACGCCTATAACTCCGCCGCCGACTATTATCATCGACTTAGGAAGCTTTTCCAGCGAAAGTGCGCCTGTGCTGTCAATGCACTGGGGACTGTCAATGCCGGGAATAGGCACAGCCGAAGGAACGGAGCCCGCCGCAATTATAAATTTATCCGTGCCGACCTCTTTTTCTCCGTCCGCAGTCTTTACGATTACAGTGGTTTTATCCTTAAAGTGTGCCTCTCCGTCAATGATCTTAACGCCGTTTGCCCCAAGCAGTGAGTGTATGCCTCCCACAAGTCTGTTGACAACAGCCCTTTTATTCTCCATGACCTTGCCGAAATCAAGAACAGGATCGGCAATAACGCCTATATCCGCACCGTTTTTGGCCTCTGTAAACACCTCGGCGCTGTGAAGCAGTGCCTTTGTAGGTATACAGCCCTCGTTAAGGCATGTACCGCCGATGTGCTGTTTTTCAACAAGCGTTACCTCCGCACCCAGCTGTGCCGCCCTTATGGCTGCCACATATCCACCGGGGCCGCCGCCGATAACGCATACGGACGTCCTTTTGGCTTCCTCCTCTTGCTTTTCCTCCTCCTTGGGAATAAGAGCCTCATAGTCCTCGCCGGGCTCGCCTATTATGGCAACAGCCTGACCGCATACGGCCTTATCGCCCACGTTTACAAGTATCTTAAGCAGAGTTCCCTCGTCCTCGGACTCTGCCGAACCGCCCATTTTTCCTGCCTCAACATCATAGAGCACATCGCCGGGCTTTATCCTGTCGCCTTCTTTGAAATACCAGTTTATTATCCTGCCGTCCTTCATAACGACCGATAACTTAGGTAAAACCAAAACCTTTGCCATTATTTCACCTCAAAAATCAAATTGCTCATTTTGCATAAAAGCATAGGGTGAATTTAATTCACCCTACGACATTAAATCCATATTAGTTTGCTGCTGTACACTAAGGTCTAAATGACACTGTGTCCCTCATGGCTGTTAGCAGCCTTTGCCCATAAGCAGAGGGCTTACATCGCCTTCGGGAGGAACGATGCAAAGGAAGCAGAAGTTGTCTGTAGCCGATGAGTTGTAGTTGTAGTGAGGAACTCCGCCGGGAACATGTACCCAGTCTCCTCTTTTAACGGGATATTCAACGCCCTCAATTGAGAAAACGCCTTCTCCGTCATATATAACTACCCAATGGGGCCAGGGATGTGTATGGGGCTCCTTCTCGCCTGCGCCGGGCTTAAGGTCGAAGCATCTCATAACATAGTCGGGCCAGAAATGAAGGGGTCCGAAAACAACCTTTTTGGAAGCATTCTCAATAAAATTACCCGGTGCCTCGGGGAGGTCTTTAATTTTTCCTACATATTCGCTCATGTCTCATTCTCCTTTACTTTTATATTTTTATTCTCTTATTTTTCTACGTCTACTACAGCCTTTGAAATTTCAACGCCGTTTTTAACGGAGTCTGCAACGGGGCATCTTATCTCAACAAGGTCGATAAGCTGTTTTACCATTGAAGGGTCGGACTCGGATTTAATTTTTACATGTGTTCTGATGTTTGTGTAGCCGGGTCTGAACTTTGCATAGCCCATGAAGCCTGCGGAGTCCATATCGCCCTCAACCTCAACGGACATTTCGTCAATCTTTATGCCCATTGATTCCGCATAAATCTGTGTTGAAATTGTCTGGCAAGCGGCAATACTTCCCAGAAGCATTTCAACGGGGTTCATGCCCTTATCTGTGCCGCCCTGGGCAACGGGCTCGTCAATAGTAACCTTATGTCCTCTTGCGTCGATGCTTACCTCAAGGTCGCCTACTTTTTTCGCCGTAACTTTATATGTTTTCTCGTACATTATGTATATCTCCTTTATTAAAATTTATCAGCAGCCCTTTGAGCCTGCAAGTGTGGGGTTTACATCACCTTCGGGAGGAACTATGCAAAGGAATACAAGGTGTTCGCTGTCTGAAGGATTGTAAAAATTATGGGGTACATTGGGAGGGATGTGACACCACATGCCTCTTTCCACGGGATATTCTACGCCGTCAATGGCAAATACGCCTTTTCCCTCAAATACTACCATCCAGTGGCACCACTCATGGGTATGGGGTTCATGGGAGCCTGCAAGCGGATCCAGGTCAAAGCATCTGAGAACATAATCGGACCAAAAATGTGTAGGTCCGAAAATTACCTTCTTTGATGAGTTTGGCATAAAATTGCCGAGAGCCTCGGGAAGCTCTTTTATTTTTCCTACAAATTCACTCACTTCTATCTCTCCTTACTGTTTTTATTGTTCACTTTGCAGATTTTGCGCCGTGACCTTCACTGTGGTATAATCATAACATACAAAAAATTCACGGTCAACAAAAGATATTTGTTTAACCAGACAAACATCGTTAAACTTATGACTATTTTTTGAATGTTATTTTTTAAACTAATCATTAAAATCAATAATTTTTTCAAGTGAGGATATAAACAATGTACAAAAAGCTTTACTATGTTCATAACAAATGCACAGACCCCTATTATAATTTAGCCCTTGAAGAATACATTCTGACATCTGTAAAAGATAAAAGCTTTTTGCTCCTTTGGCAAAATGATAACACTATTGTAATCGGTAACAATCAGAACGCCTGCGAGGAGATAAACGCCCCCTTTGTGGAGAAAAACGGCATTAAGGTTGTCAGGCGCACCACCGGCGGCGGAGCCGTATACCATGACATGGGCAATCTTAACTATTCATTCATAACCGAAATGGACGAAAGCGGCGGCTTTACCATAAACGATTTTACAAAGCCCGTCATAGCCGCCCTCGGGGATATGGGTGTAAAGGCCGAGGCCAACGGCAGAAACGACATTACCGTCAACGGTCTGAAAATATCGGGAAGCGCCCAGAGAATATATAAAAACAGAATACTCCACCACGGCACGCTGCTTTTCAAATCCGATGAAAAAAGAATAGCCGGCGCCCTTAATGTTCGTCCCGAAAAATTCATATCCAAGAGCACCAAGTCGGTGGCAAACCGTGTGGGCAACATATCGGACTTTCTGCCCGTCTCCATGACTATGGATGATTTTATCGCATCTCTTGTCAAGTCCTTTTCCGCCAGTGTTCCCTTTGAGGAATACGCCCTGACGGACGATGACAGGGCGGCGGTTGACGTACTTGCTTTAAAATATGCCGACCCTAAGTGGACCTTTAGGACGGTACAGCCTATGGATATGAGGTGCTCGGCAAAATTCCCCGGCGGCATAATAGACATAAGCATGAAGGTGGAGGACGAAATAATAAGGGACTGTTGCATATTCGGCGACTTTATGGCGGTAACGGACATAGATGCTTTGGAAAACGCCCTCTGCGGTGCCGCATTTACTCCCGCTGGAATTAAAAAAGCCGTTTCCGCCCTGCCCTTAAGAGACATACTTGGCGATATAACGGCTGACGAGCTTATTGAGTGTATATGGGGCGGCGGAGCCGACTAAGCGAAAATCCTTATGGGATTTCCGCTTAACGGCGCTAAGCCGCAAAGTTCCGAAGAAACTTTGCGGCTTAGATTGGCTAAATATCAGTTAATTGACCATGCCGGAAATGAATTCCGGCATGGTTTTATTTGGGTAAAAATAAAGCCGTCAAGGTTGCTTTTGACGGCTTTATAAACAAAATTATGATTTCTAAATATTTTTATTATTCTGCGTCAGCCTTAAGCACCGCATTGAGCATTACCGACGCGCCCTCCGTACAGTGCTCGGGTGTGGAATACTCGGGCTCGCAGTGTGAAAGTCCATCCTTGGACTGCACGAAAATCATTGTTGTGGGAAGCATATATGAGGCAAACTGTGCGTCGTGTCCTGCTCCCGAATGGATATACTGATGTGAAACTCCCAGTTCCTCGCAGGCTGATTTTACATAGCCCACAAGCTTTTTGTCCCAGTATACGGTATCTCTGTTCCATGCTCTCTCGACCTCGCATGTACAGCCCGCCCATGTTTTATCTGCACAGCTCTTGACAACGGAAAGAACCTTTTCAAGCTGTTTGGGGTCTTCATGCCTTGCATCAATGGAGAAATCAAAGTAATCGGGTACGCATGTATGTACGCAGGGGTGGCATACAACCTCGCCTGTGGTATATACAAGCTCGGGAATGTTCAGCTTATCAAATTCCTCATGGATATAGCAGAGAGCCTGTGAAGCGGCATAGAAAGCGTCACGTCTTTTAGGCATAGGGAATGTTCCTGCGTGAACCGTCTGTCCGTAGAAGCGTACTCTGTAGTTGAACATACCCAGTACGCAGTCAACAACGCCGATGTCGTTGCCGTTATCCTCAAGGATAGGACCCTGCTCGATATGAGTCTCAAACATATACTGATATTTTTCGGGGCTTATTCTGTATTTGATGTCACCCTTGAAGCCTGATTTTTCAAGAGCCTCACCGAAGGTGCTGGTGTTGTCCAAAATGCTCTTTGAAGCCATCATGTCCTCATATTTGAATTTCTGTCTGATGTCCTCGGGAAGATAGTCATAGCAGACAATGCCCGATACCATCATTGCAGGCGGATAGAGGGAGCCCTCCTCGTTTGTCCATATCATGGCTGTAAGGGGGTGCTTATGGGGTATCTTCTGTTCCGCAACGGTTTCAAGAACCTCCATAGCGCTCATAACACCGAGAATACCGTCATAGTTGCCGCCGTTTTTAACGGAGTCGCAATGGGAACCCATTACTATTCTCTTGGCGTCGGGGTCGCTGCCGGGAAGCACCAGCTTTCCCTCGGCATCTACAACATTTTTTGCAAGGCTCTCATCTATTTCAGAAGAAATCATTACTATTTTTCCGTCATTTACCGCCACGTCGGCTTTGAACATTTCATCAGCTGTCACAACGGTTCCG
>JAQXNZ010000003.1 GCA_029098265.1 Clostridia bacterium
ATGCCATACAAGGAACATATATATTGCCCAAATCTTTCTGCTGTTATCGTTCTTTCCGTTTCTGTGGTCATCAAGAAGCTTAACAATCTCATCGGTCTTGAAATATTCCTTTGCCGCCTCAGATGTGAATGCTTCCTTTACCGTGTTATAATACTTGTCCTCCTTCAGCCATATCCTTATGGGAACAGGGAACCCGAGTTTTTTCTTTTCGGCTACCATATCGGGCAGGTACCTGTGGGCGGCCTGTCTCATGGCATACTTTGTATTTTCCTTTGTTACCTTATATTTAAGAGGCACATGTCTTGCTACATCAAACACTTTCCTGTCAAGGAAAGGAACTCTGACCTCCAGCGAATGAGCCATGCTCATTTTATCGGCCTTAAGAAGTATGTCTCCTATAAGCCAGAAGTGAATGTCGATGTACTGCATTTTTGTTGTATCGTCCAGTTCCTTTACCTTGTCATAATAGGGTTTTGTAAGCTCCGTATGGTTATAGTGTCCCGTAGGATTTTTAAGTATGCTCTCTCTTTCCTTTTCATTGAAAAGGAAGGCATTTCCGATAAATCTTTCTTCAACGTCCTTACTTCCTCTTATAAGGTAGTTTTTGCCCTTTATCTTAAAGGGAATGGCAGATGCCGCCGCACCGAGGAACTTTCTTATGGGCTTGGGCAGACTTGTAATGGGTTTGAGTGAGAACGGCTCACGGTAAATATTATATCCGCCGAAAAACTCGTCTGCGCCCTCTCCCGAAAGAGCAACCTTAACATGCTTTGCCGCCGTCTGGCTTACAAAATACAGTGCGACGGCAGAAGGGTCTGCCAGAGGCTCGTCCATGTGATACTGAACCGTAGGCAGTATATCCCAGTATTCATCGGTTGTAATAAGCTTGCTGTAGTTATCTATTTCTATCTTCTGCGAAAGAGACTTGGCATAGTCTATCTCATTATATTTTTCATAATCAAAGCCGACCGTAAAAGTCTTGTCACCTTTGAAGCAGGCCGCAACATAGCTGGAATCAACGCCGCTTGAAAGGAAAGAGCCTACCTCAACGTCACTTATTTTATGCTTCTTAATGGAATCCTGCATGGCATCGTCTATCTCGTCAACCAGTTCATCAAGTCCGATATTCTCGTCTTCTTCAAATACAGGCTCCCAATAGCGTTTTATTGTTACCTTGCCGTTTTCAAATGTAATACTGTGGGACGGCATAAGCTTATATATGCCCTTAAAGAATGTTTCGGGCAGTACGGAATACTGGAATGTAAGGTAGTTTTCCAGAGCCTCGGGATTCATTTCCTTTTTATATGGTGTGTACTGAAGAATACTCTTTATTTCCGAAGCAAAAACAAGCTGTCCGTCAACAACCGCATAATAAAAGGGTTTAATTCCGAAAAAGTCCCTTGCTCCGAAAAGCTTTTTCTTTTTGCTGTCCCATATTACGAAAGCAAACATACCCCTAAGCTTCTGAAGCATATCCTCGCCGTATTCCTCATATCCGTGTATAAGAACCTCTGTGTCCGCATTATTGCTGAAAACATGTCCCTTTTCAATAAGCTCGGCCCTCAGCTCCTGATAGTTGTATATCTCACCGTTAAAAACAATTACAATATCGCCGGTCTCATTATACATGGGCTGTGAACCCGAATCCAAATCTATAATACTCAGCCTGCGGAAACCCAAAGAAACATCCTCATCGATATGTGTTCCTGCGCTGTCAGGTCCTCTGTGAATAATAGCGTCCATCATATTTTTAAGAACAGACTCACCGTTGGCAAGCTGTCCCGTAAATCCTACAAAACCACACATAATACATCCTCCCGTGATGTCCATAAAATATATTCCACTCTATCACAATTTCCCTATTAAATCAAGCCGATGTGAAATTTCTCCCTTTTTCCATGCGTTTCGGCACAAAATCAGCCTCCTTTGCAGTCAAAATATTATAATAAGCTTCTGAGTCCCATAAAAACGGCTTGATAAAGCCATAATTATACTTAAGTTTTCCGTATGGTCACTCACTGAAAACAGCGGTTAATTTTCATAAACATCTTGACTAAACTCCAAAAAAGAAATATTATATTAAATAGTCCTTTGCGGAATTAGTTTCTGCAAAAAGAATTATTATAATCTGTCTATAATTGCATATTGTGTTTCCGTAGCTCAGCTGGATAGAGCGACCGCCTCCTAAGAATATGTTAATCACGCGCCAAATGATTTTTCCAAATCAGGTTCGTAGTTCGAATGCAGCGGGTTTTTGAAATCTCAAAACGCTGGATTTTGAAAACCCGCTGAGTTATAATAATGCAG
>JAQXNZ010000004.1 GCA_029098265.1 Clostridia bacterium
ATCGCTTTCGGCGGAATTGAGCACGACCGCTCCCAGTGGGAGAAAAAGGAAGTGCGAAATTCTATGAGATACAAGCAATGCAAGCGTAGGCGAAGCAGTGCGCCGATATCGAATAGAGGGGCGAAGCGGAGACGGAAGCGAGGGGAAGAATGGATATATTTATAAATGAACCAAATGCGAAGCAGAAATTGTTTTTAATGGACAGACATAAGCATATCGCTTTCGGCGGAATTGAGCACGACCGCTCCCAGTGGGAGAAAAAGGAAGTGCGAAATTCTATGAGATACAAGCAATGCAAGCGTAGGCGAAGCAGTGCGCCGATATCGAATAGAGGGGCGAAGCGAAGACGAAAGCGAGGGGAAGAATGAATATATTTATAAATGAACCGAATGAAAAACAAAAGCTGTTTTTAATGGACAGACATAAGCATATCGCTTTCGGCGGAGCCCGAGGCGGCGGAAAAAGCTGGGCTGTCAGGACAAAGGCGGCTCTTCTGGCATTCAAATATCCCGGCATAAAACTGCTTATCGTCAGAAGAAGCTATCCCGAGCTTATAAACAATCACATAAATGTGATGAAAAGGGAGCTGGCAGGGGCGGCAGTTTACAATGACAGGGACAAGGTGCTGAGAGTGGCAAACGGCAGTACGATAAATTTTATGTACTGCGACAATGACGGGGATTTGGACAGGCTTCAGGGTGTGGAATATGACGTTATATTCATTGATGAGGCAACACAGCTTACGGAGTTTCAGATGAAAAGCATAACTGCCTGCGTCAGAGGCGTCAACGGCTTCCCGAAACGGGTCTACTATACTTGCAATCCCGGCGGCAGAGGACACGGATATATAAAGCGGGTGTTTATAGACAGACGGTTCTTAGACGGAGAGAACCCTGACGATTACAGCTTTATACAGTCACTGGTGACCGATAACAAAGCCCTTATGCAGGCTCAGCCCGATTACATAAAACAGCTGGAGGCACTGCCGCCGAAGCTGAGGGACGCATGGCTTTACGGCAGGTGGGATATATTTGAGGGACAGTTTTTCGAGGATTTCATAATCGGCTCCAAGGAGGCACAGAAAGAGAGAAGGTTCACCCATGTTATAAAGCCATTCGACCTGTCAAAGGGCGAGGCCAAGGGCTGGAATATATACCGAAGCTATGATTTCGGCTATAACAAGCCGTTTTCCTGTGCATGGTGGGCGGTGGACTATGACGGGGTAATATACAGAATACTGGAGCTTTACGGCTGTACGGATACACCCAACGAGGGAGTGCGGTGGACCCCCGAAAAGCAGTTTGCCGAGATAAGCCGTATCGAAAAAGAACATCCCTGGCTTAAGGGAAAAAATATACAGGGTGTGGCTGACCCGTCCATTTGGGACGCCAGCAGAGGAGAATCGGTGGCTGATACAGCGGCAAGATATGGCATATATTTTACGCCGGGAGACAACAAAAGAATTGCGGGCTGGATGCAGTGCCACTATCGCTTGCAGTTTGATGCGGAGGGGTATCCGAGAATGTATGTGTTTGACAACTGCAAGGCCTTCATAAGGACAATACCGCTTCTGGCCTTCAGCAAAACAAGCCCAGAGGATCTGGATACATCGGGCGAGGACCATGCCGCCGACGAATGGAGGTATTTCTGCATGGATAGACCTATCAGCCCCATAATCAAAAACGAGAGGACTATTCTTTCCGACCCTCTCAACATGTTTGAAAAAGGAGGAGATATATGAACAGCATAAAACAGCCCATCGGCGAGGAAGAACTGCGTCAGGCCAATGCGGTGCTCAGAAAATACAAAAGCGGCAAAACGGCACTGGAACAGAAAATAATCGAAAACGAGCAATGGTGGAAGCTGAGACACTGGAGATACATAAGGGCGGGCAACGAAAATGACATGCAGCCCGCTTCGGCATGGCTTTTCAACGTAATTATAAACAAGCATGCCGACGGAATAGAGGCATATCCCGAGCCCAATATACTGCCGAGGGAGGAGGGCGACAGCCAAGAAGCGGCAAGGCTGTCATCAATTATACCCGCAGTACTGGAACAGAATGATTTTGAGGAGACATATTCCGATGTGCTGTGGCAGAAGCTCAAAACCGGAACAGGCGTGTACGGCATTTTCTGGGACCAGTCAAAGCTGAACGGTCTGGGGGATATAGCCATTAAAAAGATTGACCTGCTGAACCTGTTCTGGGAGCCGGGTATAACGGATATACAAAAAAGCCGCAATATTTTCTGCACAGAGCTGACAGACAACGATGTGCTTGAGGAGCTGTATCCCGAGCTTAAGGGCAGACTTGTCGGAAACAGTATACAGACAGCCAAATATATATATGACGACAGCGTGGATACAAGCGGCAAAAGCGTTGTTGTGGACTGGTACTACAGAAAAAGACAGAACGGCAGGACTGTCCTGCACTACTGCAAGTATGTAAACACAACGGTCATATATGCCACCGAAAACGATACGGAACTGCCTGTCACAGGTATGGATGCAGAGGGCAAGCCCATTTACGGGGAAAGCAGAGCGGAAAGAGGCTGGTACGACCACGGGAAATATCCGTTTGTTTTCGACAGGCTGTTTCCTGCCGAGGGAACGCCCTGCGGCTTCGGCTATATAGATATATGCAAAAACACCCAGGAGCAGATAGACAGGCTTAATCAGGCCATAGTAAAAAACGCCGTCATGGCGGCGACACCGAGATACTTCATAAGAGGCGACGGCTCCGTAAACGAAAAGGAATTTTCAGACTGGACAAAGCCATTCGTACATGTAAACGGAAATCTCGGTGCAGACAGCATACGTCCCATAGATGTACAGGGACTCGGAGAAATATACATGGCAGTGCTTAACTCCAAGATTTCCGAGCTCAGGGAAACATCGGGAAACAACGAGGCTTCAACGGGAGGCACACCCGCAGGCGTTACGGCGGCATCGGCCATTGCGGCGCTTCAGGAGGCGTCGGGAAAAACGTCAAGAGCAAGCACCCTTTCGGCATACAGAGCCTACAGCAGGGTGATTTCCCAGGTGATAGAGATGATAAGACAGTTCTATGACCTGCCCAGACAGTTCAGAATAACGGGAAATCTGGGTGAGGACAGCTTTGTATCCTACGACAACACAAACATAAAGCCGCAGAGTGTTAACGAGCTTATGCGCATGCCTGTGTTTGACATAAAGGTATCGGTGCAGAGAAAGAATACCTATACAAAGGCACAGCAGAATGAGCTGGCACTGGAGCTGTACAGAAGCGGCTGCTTCAATCCGGAGCTGGCGGTGCAGGCGAGTATGCTTTTAGACACGATGGACTTTGACGGCAAGGAAAAAATAATAAGAAAAGTAAACGAAAACGGCGGACTTTCCAAAAGGGCGGATACCTACAGACAGATTGCGCTGACAATGGCAAAGCAGTATGACCCCGAGATATACGAGAGACTTCTGAACGAGGGGACGGGCACCTCGGTAAAGCCAAAGACATCCAAAAAACGCAGAGCGTCGGGAGAGTCCAAAATAACCGCCGACGCAAGAGAAAAGGCGGCAAAAACAACCATGCCTAAATAAAGGAGGAATTGTATGAACTATAAAGAGAAGAAAAACATGAAGGAAATGCCCGATAGTCAGTCGGCGAGAAGAAGGCTTCTTGAGATAATCGACGAGGCTGAGAGGGCGGCGGAAATATACCCCGGCTTCGATTTGGACAGGGAGTTTGAAAATCCTGTTTTCAGAAGGCTGACAGCGGCAGGCGTGCCCGTTATATCAGCCTATGAGCTGGTACACAGGGACGAGGTGAACACCATACTTATCGAAAAAGCGGTAAAGCAGGCGGAAAAAAGGATAACATCTGCTATTCAGTCCGGCTCAAAAAGACCCGGAGAAAACGGCGTTTCCTGCCGCTCGTCCGCAGTGGCATCCTTTGACCCCAGAAAAATGTCAAAGGAAGAAAGAAAAAGCATTAAGGAAAGAGTCAGACGAGGAGAAAGCATAAGCTTTTAAAGGAGGAATGAATGTATGTTAAAACTTAATTTACAGCACTTTGCGGAAGCCGGAACCCTTGTGAACGCCACAGGCAGCTATATAAACGCCTATGACGGAAGCAGTAAGGCATTTGAGGGCGCAAACACACTTACACCGACAATGAAAACCTATTATGATACGGAGCTCCTTGAAAATGCCAGAGCTGAGCTGGTGCATACCCAGTTCGGAAAGAAACAGCCCCTTCCTGCCCACAGAGGAAAAACTGTGGAGTGGAGAAAGTGGAACACCCTTGCCGACGCACCTGCGCTGACAGAGGGCGTAATACCTACGGGTCAGAAGCTCGGACAGTCAAGCATAACGGTGCCCATAGCCCAGTACGGCACATACGTTACCGTATCCGACCAGCTGGAGCTTCATGCGGTGGACGATGTGATACTCGGTGCGGCTGAGGAGCTCGGCGCATCGGCGGGAAGCACAATGGACAAGCTGGCACGAAATGCCCTCTGTCAGGGTACGAATGTTATTTACGCCGACAAGGTTTCGGCGGACGGAACAGTGACCGAGGTCACATCAAGAAGCGGCCTTGACAAGACGGCAAAGCTTACGCCTGCCATGATAAACAGGGCGGTTACATATCTCAAAAAGATGAAGGCGCCTAAGATAGACGGAAAGTATATGGCTATAATCCATCCTTCGGTGGGCTATGACTTACGTCAGAGCGAGGAATGGATTGAGGCCCACAAATATGCTTCTCCCGAGGAAATCTATAACGGTGAGATAGGTGAGCTTCACGGAGTCAGATTTATCGAGACAACGGAGGCCAAGATTGTCGGCGTGACAACGGGAGAGGAAACAAAGGCAGTATATCTTTCACTGTTCTTCGGCAAGGACGCCTACGGCGAGATTGACCCCGACGGCGGCGGTATGGAGATGATTATAAAGGACAAGAGCGAGGCGGGCGGCCCCCTCAATCAGTTCTCCACACTGGGATATAAGTTCTCTACTGCCTTCAAGATACTCTATGAGGACAGAATGGTCAGGGTAGAAAGCTGTTCGGATTACTCTGATGTGGACGAGGAGAATTGAGCGGCTGAGCCGCTAAGTTGAAATCCTTAAGGGATTTCAACTTGAGAGTGTCGACAAAGTCGACACTAAGTCGAAAACAGGTTTTCGACTTGTTTAAATTAATGCATGAATGGCTATTCCATCGGCTTTTCAAAAAAGCGTATAAGCTCAGCACTTGCCTAAAGGCAAGCCGCCTACGGCGTCGCCGCATCTTCGGCGTGCTACTTGAAACACGCCATTCTCCGAGCCGAAGAGCGTGGTCTCCGACTCGGTTTAAAGCCTCAGAAAACCTTCCCGGTTTTCCGAACCTTTCCCGGTTATCTCGGCTAATACAGAATAATTTCAAATCATTAATTGGTTTTGTCTATAGTCTGAAGTTGAAATCCTTAAGGGATTTCAACTTGTTATGGCACTGAAACCAAAAGTTCCCGAGGAAACTTTTGATTTCAGATAGGTTTATTCGTTAGTTTATCGAGCCTGTCGGAAATAAATTCCGACAGGCATGAGGGGCGCAGAGGAAACCGGGAGGATATACCTCGGCACCGAAGGTGTCTCAAAAGGGAACTTGTGAATTTTATAGAGCAAAGCTCCCTGCGATGACAGCATATTGATTATCGGAAGAAATGAATTCCGACAG
>JAQXNZ010000005.1 GCA_029098265.1 Clostridia bacterium
GTTAAGGGACACCTGTCCGTCGGCAATGAGCAGCTTGGCATCGGAGCCGTTTTAAAAGATTCTTGCGAGTTTAATCAGCTGACCGAGTTTAATAAATTCGGTGCTTATAATAATCATTTACATATTATAAACTCATCAAAATATACCTCCCCGAAAAACATACGTTTTTTGGGAATGGGTCAAGGGTGAAACCCTTGCGGGGTTTGGGGCAGAGCCCCAAGAACATCATTCTACAATTATTGACCCCATATCCTTAACATCCACCCTGTCGCCCGGATGCACCTTTTTACCGCGTTCATAGACAACCTCGCCGTTAAGGGACACCTGTCCGTCGGCAATGAGCAGCTTGGCATCGGAGCCGTTTGAAACGATGCTTGCGAGTTTAAGCAGCTGACCGAGTTTAATATATTCGGTGCTTATACTTACCTTTTCCATAGTCTCACCTCATCAAATTCTCAGCGGAAGAACAAGATATTTGAAGCTGTCTCCCTCAACGGGCTTAAATACGCAGGGGCTGAGGGGAGTATTGAAGTGCATATATACCTCCTCGTCATCAATGGCCTTAAGCGCATCAATAAGATATCTGGGATTGAAAGCAATTATAAGCTTGTCTCCGTCTATCTCCGCCGAAACCTCCTCGTAGGCGGTGCTTGTTTCGGCATTGGACGTAATTATTATATTATCTATAGATATTTCCATTTTTACGGGTATTTTTCTGGAATCCCTGGAAATAAGCGAAGCCCTTTCCAAAGCCTCCACCATTTCAGCCTTGTTTATCTTTGCCGAGGTCTTGTATTCATTGGTGAAGCTCTGCTGATATTTTATAAATTCACCCTGTATAAGACGTGAAACGACAATATTTCCGTTAATATCTGCCATTATATGGTTTTCCGTAAAATAGAGCACTGCCTTTTCGTCATCATCGGGAGAAAGAATTTTTGCAATTTCTCCCAGGGATTTACCGGGAACAATGGCTCTTTTGGAGCCTGCCGACTGGAAAAGCTCGGCATTTTTATAGGAAATTCTATAGCCGTCCACAGATACGAAATCAATCATGTTATCATCAATCTCTATGAGCTCGCCAGTGAGTATGGGCTTGGACTCATCCTGGGAAATGGAGAATATTGTCTGTCTTATGAGGTTTCTCAAATCACTCTGGGCAATGACAAATCTGAGGTTTTTCTCCACCTCGGGAATGGGAGGAAAATCGTCGCCGTTCTGACCGGAAATCTTAAATTCGCTCTTTCCGCAGGAAATGGTGGCGATATTTTTGTCATCTGTTGATATCTTTACGCTTTCGCCGTTGACTTTTCTGATAATATCAGAGAAAAATCTGGCGTCTAAGGCAATATTGCCCTCCTGTTCTATTTCGGCTTCAATTCCCGATGATTCAATGGCAAGCTCCATGTCGTTGGAGGTGAGCTTGAGCTGACCCTCGGAGGCCGTAAGCAGTATACATTCGAGTATGGGCATAGTCGTCCTTGATGAAACGGCCTTGGAGACTATGTTGATGGCGTTTAAAAGAGACTCTCTTGAGCATACGAGCTTCATATGTTGATAACTCCTTTCTGTATAAAATATAAATATATAAATAGTTTTTTCAGCAGTAGTAGTAGTAGTGGCTGTTGATTTGTTGAAAACCTGTCCAAGCCCTTGAAATCACATAGTTTTCCACAAAGGATAACCATGTTTAAATCTTTTTGAAAAATTAAAACTTATCAACAGGTTTAACAGCAGTCTGTTTTTTAATATTTTTGTCCACAATTTCCGATAGGAAATCAACAGCCAATTAACAGATATATGGGGACGCTGTCCCCATACCCATTTCTATTTTTCTTTATCCAAGAGAGGACTTTTGAAAAAGTCCCCTCTTGAACTCCCCCAAATCTGCGGCGGAGCCGCTAAGTCGAAAACCTGTTTTCGACTTACTGTTGGCACTAAATCAAAAAATTCCTTTGAAATTTTTTGATTTAGATTGGTAAAACTCAAGCTATTGACCCTGCCGGAAATAAATTCCGACAGGGATTTAATGTTTTTAATAAATGCTGTAATCGCAGGGGAGCTTTGCCCACCTGCGTCAATAGACTGATATACAGCCAATCCAAAAGTAAAAGTTTCTTCGGGAACTTTTTCTTTTGGCTCCGTACAAGTTGAAATCCAATAAGGATTTCAACTTAGCAGCTCCGCTGCTCATTCACCTTTTATACGATTTTCAAGTTCGAATAAAACACTCTGAAGATTTTTGTCGGTTTTAAGGCTTTCCTGTATTTTGTTTATGCCGTGGAGCACTGTTGTGTGGTCTCTGCCGCCGAAATATTCGCCCAGCTTAGGCAGGGAGTCGTCCAGCAGATGTCTTGAAAGATACATGGCAATCTGTCTGGGCTTAACGATATTGCTGCTTCTCTTGGAGCCTGTTATATCCTCGGGACGTATGTTGTAGTACTGGGCAACTATCTCCATTATTCTTTCGGGAGTAATGTCTATTGCTGACTGCTCGTTGAATATGTCCTTGAGAGCATTTTCCGCCAGAGACTTGGTTATTGGCGTTTTTGTCAGCTTTGCATAGGCCACTACCCTTGTCAGTGCGCCCTCCAGCTCCCTTATGTTGGATATGATGTTTTTGGCGATATAGGCCAGTACCTCGTCGTCTATTTCAAGGTTTTCATTTTCCGCCTTCTTTTTAAGTATGGCAATCCTTGTCTCGAAATCAGGCGGCTGTATGTCCGCTATCAGTCCGCCCTCAAACCTGCTTCTGAGCCTGTCCTCCAGTGTTTTAATCTCCTTGGGCGGACGGTCGCTGGATATGATTATCTGTTTGTTGGCGTCATGCAGGGCGTTGAAGGTATGGAAAAATTCCTCCTGGGTACGCTCTTTTTGAGATATAAACTGTATATCGTCAATAAGCAGTACGTCTATATTTCTGTATTTTCTGCGGAATTCTTCATTATTATCGTCTCTGATAGAGTTGATAAGCTCATTGGTGAAGGTCTCGCAGGAAGCATATAATACCTTGGCATTGGGGTTGTGATCCAGTATGTAGTGGGCAATGGAATGCATAAGATGTGTTTTTCCCAGACCAACACCGCCGTACAGGAAAAACGGGTTGTAGGCCTTTGCCGGCGCTTCGGCTACCGCCAGTGATGCTGCATGGGCCATTCGGTTGCTGTTGCCTACGACAAAGGTGCTGAATACATACTTGGGATTGAGGTTGCTCTCAAAGCCGGATTTCTGCTTCTGTACCTTTTCCTCGGGCTTTTCCTCGTCCTCCACGGGCTCATCGCCGGATATTATGTTAACCTTGTATTCCGAACCCGCTATGTGCTTTACGGTGTTTTCGATAAGGCTCAAAAATCTCGATTCCACCATGCTTTTTATAAAGCTTTCGTCTATTCTTAATATTACTGTGTTTCCCGATATTTTTACGGGAACAATCGGCTCAATCCATGTTTTGAAGGATATAGCCGATATTTCCGGTTCCATAAGGGAGAGCGTCTCCCTCCAGAGCTCAGATATATCCATAGTTTTCCCTCCTGTTTGTTAATAATGAATAGGATTTATACACAAACTGTCTGTTGATTATGTTGATAACTTTTATTTCTTTTGCTTTGAAAATCGGTAATCAACATTTTTCAGAATTTAATTATCATAAAAATCAACAGATGATTTTTTTGCTGTAAAACAGTATTCTCTGTAATTATTTTAAAAGTTATTAACAGATTTATCAACAGATTGTTGATAACTTTTTAATAACTGTTTCGGTGTTGATAATTATATACCGCAGGCATGTGTATTTTGTTTATTTGCTTTGCACCGAACGTTTATCGCTTACACCTGCAATTATAATTGCTTTTGAAAATAAATGTCATCCCTTTTGAAATATATTTTCAGAAAGCTCCGCCGACAGGCATAATAATCTGTCATATCGGCATAAATCTCCTTTTATAATATAACAAAATTACTCCTTATTATCAACACGAAACATTAACAAACATTTTCTGCGGCGTTTGGAGTGGTATGTATATGATAAAAATCAATATATATACTGTAGACAAACTAATTTTTCGTGCGGATGGTCAGCACTTTTGCCTATGGCAAAAGCTGCGCAAGCGCAGTCGCATTTATCTTTGCGATGCACTGGTTAGGAAAATGAAGAGTTTTCCAAGTTTAATCCGCAGGTCGAGCTTTGCCCGACCGAGGAGAAGTCCTAAGACACAAGCCGTGCACAGTGTCTGGTGTACAAACCGCGTGAAAGTCGCGGCGCCGCAGGCGTTCCAGTAGGGAATTTGAGAACCTGACGGACTTCATGCATTAATTTAAACAAGTCGAAAACCTGTTTTCGACTTAGTGTCGACAAAGTCGACACTATAGTCAATATATTGTGCCGCTTTTATTTTAAATGCCATATATGCTTATCCTTCATTTTAAATGCAAAATTAATTACGAATTTTCTTGACGATAGCGGCTTTATTGAATATAATGATAACAGTGCTTGCCCATGAGCAAGGATTCTTTATGCAATAAAAAGGAGGTGCATGCGGTATGAAAATGACATTCCAGCCTAAAAAAAGACAGAGAAGCAAGGTTCACGGTTTCAGAAAAAGAATGGCAACAGCCAACGGAAGAAAAGTATTAGCTGCAAGAAGAAAAAAAGGCAGAAAAGTTTTATCAGCATAATTTTAAAAATCTTTAGCATATACAGATATATAAGGCCGCTGAGAGTGGCCTTTTATAATATGCTGTGATTCTTGAAATGAGGGAGAGTTTTGGAATTTACCGAATCATTGAGAAAAAATTTTCAGTTCAGACATGTTTATAACAGAGGTAAGTCGCTGGCTAACCGCCATCTTGTCATGTATGTCATAAGAAACGGAAGAAATAAAAACAGACTCGGTATTTCCGTAAGCAAAAAAGTCGGTAAAAGCGTTACGCGCAGCAGGGTGACAAGGCTTATCCGTGAGAGCTACCGTCTCAGCGAGCAAAACATATCAAGGGGCTATGACATAGTTGTCATCGCCAGGGTTTCTGCCAACGAGGCGTCCTATGCGGATATATACAGGTCGCTTAACCATCTTTTGAGAAAGCATAACCTTTTGGCGGACAGAGCCGAAAATTCGGAAAAGAGCTGAGCTTTTAATGAACAGGATATTTAAAGTGCTTTTTCTAAAGCTTATAAGGTTTTATCAGCTGTGCATATCGCCCCACTTTCCGCCGACGTGCAGGTTTACGCCCACATGCTCCCAGTATGCCTATGAGGCTATTACAAAATACGGCCCGATAAAGGGGCTTTACCTCAGCATAAGACGTATTTTAAAATGCCATCCCTTCCATGAGGGAGGCTATGACCCTGTACCTTGACAGGGCCCGAAACAGTTTATTCAGTCAGGGAGATTCTTATTTTTGAAGTCTTAAGGAGGACAACCGAAAGTGTTAAATTCATTCCTTGCCGGCGTTCCGGCAATATTGGCGGCTAAAGACAGCCCCGGATTTATCGTAGGACCAATTGCAAAGCTTTTGGGTATCATCTATAATGCATTATTCAATTTCATTTATTCGTTTACTCAGACGGGCTCGCTTGCGTTGGCGATTGTACTTTTCACTGTATTTATCAAAATTGTTCTGCTTCCCCTTATGTACAAACAGATTAAGGGTACATACAGAATGCAGAAGCTTCAGCCTGAACTCAACAAAATCAAAGCAAAATACGAAGGCAAGACAGATGAGGAATCTCAGAGAAGAATGGCCTTCGAGATACAGGAATTTCAGAGAGAAAACGGCAGCGGCATGCTTATGGGATGTCTGCCGATGCTTATACAGCTTCCCATACTCTATGCGCTGTTCTATATATTCAGACAGCCCTATGATTATGTAACGGTAGTCGGAGACCTCTATACTCAGATAACTAACGCCCTTCTCAACATCGGTGCGGCTGAAAGAGTAGAGCTTCTTAAGCCCATAATTCTTTCAAAGAACACAACCGTTGACGTTGCTGTGTTTGACCAGGTTATGGCTCTTGTAAAGACAATGAGCTTTTCGGACTGGAACAGCATTCTCGCATCGGGCAGCGCTTCACTGGGAGAGCTTTCATCACTGCTTGCCCAGAAGCATTCAATCGAGTATTTCTTCGGACTTAACCTTGTTTCAAATGCAGGACTGGGCTTCCCCGGAATAATCGTTCCCATACTTGCCGGTCTTACAACATATTTATCATCATGGTATATGATGAAGAGACAGCAGGCCAGCACAGGAGCGGCAGACGAGATGTCCGCAACAATGACAAAGTCAATGAATATCGTAATGCCTATAATGATGGGTGTTATTACCATAAGCACTCCCGTTGCCCTCGGTATCTACTGGACGCTTTCCAACGTATTCTCGGTATTCCAGACATGGATAGTTTACAAATTACTTGAAAAGAGAGACGAAAAAGGCGAGCTTGTTTTCAAGGACAAAAAGAAAAAGGAAAAGAAGGAAGAACCCAAGAGCACAATAGTGGACAGAAACAAGTTTACAAACCAGAATAACCAGAATAATAAGAAGGGAGCTAAATGACAGTGGACGCAGTTCAGAAAACAGGCAAAACAGTTGATGAAGCTGTGAGCGAGGCTCTGAAGGAGCTGGGTATTGGCAGAGAAGACGCCGAAATAGAAGTCCTTGAGGAAGGCTCAAGGGGATTTTTGGGAGTTTTCGGCGCAAAGGACGCTGTCGTAAAAGTAAAGAAAAAATTTGACCCCGAGAAAACAGCGAAGGTATTTTTAAAGGAAATGTTCATCGCTATGGGTCTTATAGTAAATATCGAAACAAAGCTCAAGGACAAACAGCTTGAGATAAAGATAAGCGGAGACGATATGGGCGTTATAATCGGTAAAAGAGGACAGACCCTTGACTCCATTCAGTATCTTGTAAATCTCGTTGTCAATAAGGGTACTGCTCCTTATATCAGTGTTACTCTTGACACAGAGAACTACAGAGAAAGAAGAAAGGAAACCCTTGAGACCCTTGCCTACAACCTTGCCAAGAAGGCAAAGCATACAGGCAAAAACGTGGTGCTTGAACCCATGAACCCCTATGAGAGAAGAATAATCCATTCGGCTCTCCAGAACGACAGATATGTAACAACATATTCCGAGGGTGAGGAGCCCTACAGATATGTGGTTATCGCTCTTAAGGAAAGAAACAGAGAAAAAAGGAATTAAGTTGAAATCCTTTGGGATTTCAAAATAAAATCTTTGCCCGATAGAAATTCTATCGGGCATTTTGGATATGAGGAATGAATATGAAAAATATTTATCTTGACGACGCCATAGCCGCCATATCCACACCCATCGGCAGCGGCGGCATAGGCATAGTGCGTATAAGCGGAAACGGCAGTGTGGACATAGCCGACAGAATTTTTAAGGCTGCCGACGGAATAAAAATTAAAGATAAAAAAAGCCATACCATAACCTTCGGCAGCATTATCGACCCGAAAACGGGCGAAAAGGTTGACGAAGCACTTCTTATGCTGATGCTTGCCCCCAGAACCTATACAAAGGAGGACGTGGTGGAGATAAACTGCCACGGCGGCATATATGTGACCAATAAGGTGCTGGAGCTGGTGTTAAATAACGGCGCAAGACTTGCCGAGCCCGGTGAGTTTACAAAAAGAGCCTTTCTTAACGGCAGGATAGACCTTTCCCAGGCCGAGGCTGTCATGGACGTTATAGAGTCCAAGACGGAGCTTTCCAGACGTTCCGCCGTCAGTCAGCTGGGAGGAAGCATAAGGGAAAGAGTGCATGAGCTTCGTGAGGAAATACTGGATATGATTGCCGCCATTGAGGCCGCCATTGACTATCCCGAGCACGATGTTGAGGAGGAGACCTACTCCGAGATGCACCGCAGAATAACGGCTCTTAAAAAGGAGATACAGTCTCTGCTTGATTCCGCCGACATGGGCAGGATAATAAGGGAGGGTGTCGAGGCTGTAATTCTCGGCAAGCCAAACGTGGGCAAAAGTTCACTGTTGAACCGCCTGCTTATGGAGGAAAGAGCCATTGTTACGGACATTCCGGGAACAACAAGGGATACCGTTGAGGAATATATGAATCTGGGCGGCATACCCGTAAAGATAGTAGATACGGCAGGCATAAGGCAGACGGGAGATACCGTTGAGCGCATAGGCGTTGAAAAATCCAGAAAATGTGCCGAAAATGCCGATATTATATTTATGATGATAGACGCCTCCGTGCCATTAAGTGATGAGGATATGGAGATACTGGATTTTATAAAGGATAAAAAGGCCGTAATATTGGTCAATAAGACGGATATGCAGACCGTGGCGGATACGGATATACTGAGCCGCTATACCGACAGCGAAAACATTATATATATGTCGGTAAAGGACGATACAGGCGTGGACGGACTTACAAAGAGGTTTAAGGAAATGTTTTTGGGCGGCGATATAGAAAGCGGTCAGTCACCGCTTATTAGCAATACAAGGCACAAAAATATGCTTGCCAAGGCCATAGAGGCATTGGACAGAGCCATAGCCACCATAGAAAACGCCATGCCCGAGGATTTTATATCAATGGATTTACAGGACGCACTGACCGCTTTGGGTGAAATAACCGGTGACAGCGTGGACGATGAAATAGTTGACAGAATATTTACGAGATTTTGTCTCGGTAAATAAGGAGAGTGAGAATTATGTCTTATTTTGCGGAGGAAGCCGATGTAATAGTTGTCGGCGGAGGCCATGCCGGCTGTGAGGCGGCGCTTGCTTCGGCAAGAATGGGACTGAATACCATAATATTTGCCATAAGCCTTGACAGCATTGCCATGATGCCCTGCAATCCCAGCATCGGCGGCAGCTCCAAGGGTCATCTTGTCAGGGAGATTGACGCCCTCGGCGGAGAAATGGGCAAAAACATAGACAAGACCTATATACAGACAAAAATGCTCAATACGGGCAAGGGTCCTGCGGTATACTCTTTGAGAGCCCAGGCGGACAAGGGCAGATACCAGAGGGAGATGAAAAGAACCCTCGAAAAGACCGAGCATCTTTTTATAAGACAGGGCGAGGTCAGCAAAATACTCGTTGAAAACGGCGGGGTAAAGGGCATTGAGACTTCATCGGGCGGTCAGTATATGGCCAAGGCCGTTGTACTCTGCATGGGTACATACATGAAGGCCAGATGCCTTTACGGCGAGACCATAGTACACAGCGGCCCCAACGGACTTATGCCTGCCACAGAACTCAGCCAGTCACTGCTTGATTTGGGCATAAGGCTGTACCGCTTCAAGACGGGAACGCCTGCCAGAATTGATGCCAAGACAATGGATTTCTCTAAGATGACGCCCCAGTACGGCGATGAAAATATAGTGCCCTTCTCCTTTGAGAATACCCCCGAGGACATAGCAAGGGAGCAGGTGCCCTGCTATCTTACCTATACAAACGAAAATACCCATAAGCTCATAAGGGACAACCTTCACCGTTCTGCCATGTACGGCGGACTTATACACGGTACGGGTCCCAGATACTGCCCGTCCATAGAGGACAAGGTGGTACGCTTTGCCGATAAGGAAAGACATCAGATATTCATTGAGCCCGAGGGAGAAAATACCGACGAGATGTATATACAGGGCATGTCCACCTCACTGCCCGAGGAGGTTCAGGTACAGATGTACAGAACGCTGCCCGGCATGGAAAACTGCCGTATAATGCGAAACGCCTATGCCATAGAGTATGACTGCATAGATGCAACACAGCTTAAACTGAGCCTTGAGTTCAAAAGCATAAAGGGACTTTTCAGCGCAGGACAGTTCAACGGCAGCTCCGGCTATGAGGAGGCGGCGGCACAGGGTATAATCGGCGGTATAAATGCCGCAAGATATATTCAGGGCAAGGAGCCGCTTATACTTGACCGTTCCGAGGCATATATCGGCGTGCTTATCGACGACCTTGTTACAAGGGGCAGCAAGGAGCCCTACAGAATGATGACGTCAAGAGCCGAGTACAGACTGCTTTTAAGGCAGGACAACGCCGATGAGAGACTTACGAAAAAGGGTCACGATGTGGGACTTATATCCGATGAGCGCTATGAGAAATTCCTTAAAAAAGAGCAGATGATAGCCGATGAAATAGAGCGTGTAAGCCATGTAACCATAACTCCTAAGGATGACGTTCAGGAGCTTCTGGACGGCTTCGGCAGCACAAGGCTTAAATCCGGCGTAAAGCTTTCAGACCTTATAAAGAGACCCGAGCTGGACTATTTTAAGCTGGCGCCTGCCGATAAGGACAGAGCGGAGCTTCCCTTTGATGTTGCCGAGGAGGTAAACATAAAGATAAAGTACGAGGGCTATATAAAACAGCAGATGAACCAGGTAAGCCAGTTCAAGAAGCTGGAAAACAAGCTGCTGCCCGAGGACATCGACTACAGTGAAATTAAAAATCTCAGGCTTGAGGCCATACAGAAGCTTAACAATATCCGTCCCGCCTCCATAGGACAGGCATCGAGAATAACGGGAGTATCACCTGCCGACATAACGGTGCTTCTCATATACCTGGAGCAGAACAAAAAAAGGAGCGAATGACATGTCCCCTCTTGAACAGCTGCTTTATGAAAGCTGTAAAAAGATAAATATAGAACTGAGTGAAAAGCAGACAAAGCAGTTTATGACTTACAAGGATATGCTGCTTGAGTGGAACGAAAAAATGAACCTGACCGCCATAACCGACGAAAGGGAAATAATACTCAAGCACTTTGTAGACTGTGCCATACTGTGCGGCGCCGCAGATATGGGCGGAAAAAGGGTAATCGATGTGGGTACGGGCGCAGGCTTTCCGGGTGTTCCCGCAAAGATAATATGTCCGGATATGCAGATAACCCTGCTGGACTCGCTGAACAAAAGAATAACCTTCCTTAATGAGCTGGTGTCGAAGCTGTCTCTTGAAGGCGTTCAGTGCGTACACATGAGAGCCGAGGACGGCGGAAGCGACAAAAGCTTAAGGGAAACCTATGACCTTTGCATATCAAGGGCCGTTGCGAATTTAGCGGTGCTGAGCGAATACTGTCTGCCCTTTGTAAAGACAGGCGGATATTTTATATCCATGAAGGGTCCCGATGTTTCGGAAGAATTGAAGGAAGCCGAAAAGGCCATTAGAGTGCTCGGCGGCGAGGTGACAGAGGTAAAGGCGGCGGCAATACCAGATACGGATATAAACCACAGTCTTATTATTATCAAAAAGGTGCGCCCCACTCCGCCAAAATATCCGAGAAAGGCCGGAAAGGCTAAAAAAGAGCCGATAATGTAACAAAAAACAGCAGATAATCTGCTGAAATTTGATATAAAACAGAATGTATATTAAAAACCTCCTTTGGAAAAAAATGCTATAATTGATTTTGTAAAATATTAGAAAATTACAAATGATTATAGGCATCAACGTAAAAAGGAGGTTTTTTAATGGGAATAAAGCTTTTCAGAGAGATAAAAAAGGATGAAGAGATAGGCATAAAGGAGCTGCCCATAGATGAGATAAGACCGAACCCGTACCAGCAGAGAAAATACTTTGATTTTTACTCGCTCAACCGACTGACGGACTCCATTAGGAAATACGGTGTTCTCCAGCCTGTTACGGTAAGGGTTGTAAACGGCAGATTTTATGAGCTGGTTTCGGGCGAAAGGCGGCTTCGTGCGTCCAGGGCGGCGGGGCTTAAAACGATACCTGCGGTATTCATAGATGCCGATGAGGAGGAAAGCTGTGTATTGTCCTTTATCGAAAATTTACAGCGAAAAAATCTGAGCTACATAGAGGAAGCCGAGGGCTACAAATCTCTGATGGACGATTTCGGCTTGACGATTGAGGACATAGCGGAAAAGACGGGAGTAAGCCGTTCGCTTATAAACAACAGGCTGAAAATACTCGATATGCCCGAGGAGGCGCTTAAGCTCATAAGCGAAAACAATCTTGACGAGGGCTGTGTAAAGGCCGTACTTAAGATACCCGATGCGGATACACGCCTTGAAGCCATAAAGGATATGGCAGAGCAGGACATGACTGTTAAAAAAGCTGAGGATTATGTGGAAAAGATTTTATTTTGCATGAGATTTGGGGATAAGAGCCAAAAGGTGAAAAGCAGTTTCAGCGATATTAAGCTGTTTACCAACTCCATTAAGCAGAGCATTGAGGCAGTGAGAAATGCAGGAATACCGGCCTATTACGATATGGTGGATACAGGAGACAGTCTGGAAATAAGAATTGTAGTACAACAAGGTCGATAAAGATTTGTTTTCTTTTCTTTTCTTTCTTGAAAGAAAGAAACAAAGAACTTTTATAGGAAAACTGCGTTTTCCTTGACGTAATATCCGATTTAGTACAAATCAATATTAGCTACCCCGAAAAACATATGTTAGCGGCGTAGCCGCTAAGCCGAAAACAGGTTTTCGGCTTATTCCGGAGCTAAAATCAAAAGTTCCCAAGGAAACTTTTAATTTTAGAGTGGTTTATTCGCAAATTATTGACGCAGGAGAGCAAACCGGGAGAATATACGCCGGCGCCGTAGGCGTTCCCGTAGGGAATTTGTGAACATGATAAGGCAAAGCTCCCCTGCGATTGCTTTTTATATGAAGATAAACAAGAACTTATTATTGGGAAAACTGTGTTTACAAATTATGGCGTTTCCGATTTAGCACAAATCAATAATCAGCCTCCCCGAAAAACGAATGTTTTTCGGGAATGGGTATAGGGTATGCACCGCAAAGATAGATGCGGACGCACTTGTGCGGCTTTTGCCAAAGGCAAAAGTGCTGACCATGAGTCCCTGCCGGAGTTTGAGGCAGAGCCTCAAGGTTTAATTTATTTCGACAAAATACTGACATCAATGTATAAATATGATAGTATATAAGAGACAGAGGAACGGCGGCGGTTGTTCCAGCCCTCCGGAAAGGGGGTGATTGTGTGAGCGATTTTGAGATTATAATGATTTTGTTAACAATCATAAGTCTTTTAATTTCCATACATAAAAAATAACCGCCACGTTGCAGCCGTGACGGTTTAAATAAAATAAACCCTGCGGAACAGCCAAAACCGTTCCTTTGTTACCTTAATTTTATAATAAATAATGTTTAAAGTCAAGGATAAGCGCCTGTTTGGGTGCTTTTTTTATTTCTATTAAAGCTTTATCTCTTTTCTTTCTTGAAAGAAAGAAACAAAGAACTTTTATATGAAAACTGCGTTTTCCTAAACGTTATATCCGATTTAGTACAAATCAATATCAGCCTCCCTGAAAAACGAATGTTTTTCGGGAACGGGTATAGGGTATGCACCGCAAAGATAGATGCGGACGCACTTGTGCGGCTTTTGCCAAAGGCAAAAGTGCTGACCATGAGTCCCTGCCGGAGTTTGAGGCAGAGCCTCAAGGTTTTATTCAATCCCTTATATCAGCTTCGGTCTTCCGAAATGTTTAAGCCATGTTTCGCCCATAGCATCCTTGTACAGTTCCACATATTCATCAAAGGTTATGGGCGATGTAAATGAGAGCAGTTCCATGTCGGTATGGTATACGTTGACATGTATGCCCGTTTCTTTGAGACCGTTTCTCAGATAAAAGTCCTTGCGGCGCAGTCTTTGGACGTTGTTGTCGGCGTTTTCATCGGGCAGCTCTATTTCGAGAAATACCCTTTTTTCGGGGAAACGCTCCGCTATAAGCTTAAGGGCCTTTGAACCGATGCCGTTTCCTCTTTCGCTGTCCTCAATGGCGAAGTAGTCTATAAGCACCATGTCCTTGTAGTTTATCGTTATTACAAGACCTAAAAAACGGTCATCATAGAGGGCAAGTATCTCACTTTTGCCCTTGCCTGCATTATTCTCTATTACATGAAAGGGCTTTCTCTCGTTTAAAGGGAAAGCTCTTTTGTAAAGGTCTTTTATTTTTTCAATGCTGTTGTTATCAGCGGTTTTGAGTATCATAGGTTCACCTTTTTATCAAGTATCATAAATGATGTCTGGGACGTGCCTATCATGGCGTTTGTGGTAACGTCAAAGGCATGGGCGGACATATTAACTATGGTTCTTCCGTGGGATTCGGCTTTGACTGTTATATGGATTATATCGTCAAGCTTACCCGGCTTAAGAAATACCGTGTTAAGGCTGATTGTGGATATAAAGCTGTCACCGGCAAAATAGTGGCACAAAAAGCCGTAGGCATTGTCCATCATGGAGACAAGCATGCCGCCGAACAGTATTTTTTCGGGATTTATCATCCAGTCTTTAACCTTGAATTCCAGTGTCAGTGAAAGCTCCTCATAATTGCAGGAAACAAATTTCGGCGCAAGGCTCGGCACCAGTCCGACCTTTCCCTCGGCGAGTATTGTTCCCATAAGCTCTTTAAAATAGTTTTCAAATTCCGTTTGATTCATTTGTATACTCCTGATTGCTGCTTTTTACTTTAAAAATTCCTTTACTGCTTTGTTGAATTCCTCGGCATTTTCATAGTTGGGCAGTCCTGCCGTTTCCTCAAACAGCGCATATTCGCCCTTTTTGGCAAGTCCCTGAACCTCGTCGAAATCCGCCATATCCTCGGCCTGCTCACCCCATATTATAAAGAGGGGAATATTGCAGTTTCTGATATAGGGCTTTATGTCGGCGTTCATAAAGTTTGTTTTGTAGGAAGCGTATACATACCTGTTTACACCGCCGCCGCAGTGAGCAGAGGCATAAAGGCTTTCTGAAAGTATATTCCGCTTTTCCGAGGAGAATATGAGACTGCCGACGGTTCTTTCAACGGCGGCATGGGAAACTGCGGCAAGATAAAAGCTTTCGCCGATGACGGGCAGCTCATAGAGGACTCTTTTCTTTTTGTCATCGTCGGAGGCAAAGCTGTCGCTTATACCCTTGGGGCATATAAATACAAGCTTTTTATAGTTTGAAGGGTCCTTGGCATAGGCGGCGGCAGTAAATACCGCACCTTCGCCCTCGGCAATGACAGCCGCAGGTCTGCCGACCACATCGGTAATAAAGTCATTTATCATAGAAGCATAGGTATAGGCTGTGTAGGTTGTGTTTACCCTGTCTGAGGCACCGTAGCCCAACAGGTCAATGGTGTATACCCTATAGCTTTCAGCCAGTGAATTTACGTTTTTCATCCATACGGCGGAGGACTCTCCGGGCTTTGCGCCGTGTACAAGCACCAGCGGCTTGCCCTTTCCCCTTACGGAATAGGCTATTTTGCCCAGTCTCCAGTCATAGGTGTGTACCGCCTCGGGCATGGTATATCTTTTTTGGGCTGTGAAAAAAATGAGCTTGTTTATAATTACAGGCATAAGAAATGCCGAACTGATTATCAGTGTATTGCGAAGCTTTCTGTTTTTACATTCCATAATATCACCTCATTTATATTATATCCGATAATCGGCGGGATACAAGCAAATTTGCGAAAGGAAAAATACTCGGCACAGATGTTGACTATGCGCCAACTGAATAATTAAAAATCATATATTTCAGTTGCAAATTGTTCAACAATATGTTTTAATAAATTTAGGAGGTGCGCTTTATGAACATAGGGCAGAGAATAAAATACAGACGGGAAGCTCTCGGCCTTACACAGGACGAGCTGGCGAAGAAAATCGGATATAAATCCAGATCCTCGATAAATAAAATAGAGGCTGACGGCAGGGGACTTCCCCAGTCTAAGATAACGGCCTTTGCCGACGCATTGGGAACAACTCCCTCATGGCTCATGGGCTGGGAGGAGAGTGACGGAGGCATAGATTTCGCAAAAATATCCAATATCATACCGCTGCCCTACAGCGACGGCAAAACAGTGCCCCTGATAGGCACCATTGCCTGCGGAACGCCCATACTGGCAGAGGAAAACATAGAGGAAAGAATAAAGGTGCCGAGCCATATTTCCGCCGATTTCTGCCTCAGATGCAAGGGCGACAGCATGATAAACGCCAGAATATATGACGGAGACATAGTTTTTATCAAAAAACAGCCTATGGTTGAAAACGGTCAGATTGCCGCCGTGCTCATTGACGAAACGGCAGACATAGCCGAAGCCACACTGAAAAGGGTATATATAAATGAAGGCCAAATACTGTTGACTGCCGAAAATCCCGCCTACGGCCCAATGGCCTTTTCGGGAGAAAACATGAACCGTGTGAGGATAATAGGAAAAGCGGTGGCATTTATAAGTAATATAAAATGATTTTAGGTTGGTGGCTATCTGAATCCCCGGCTCAAAACGGATTTCTTACACACTCCGAGTGTGTGACTTTTAGCCTTCCGAAGCCGAGGCTTCGAATTTATGTTTTTTCGCTGTCCCAGCGAGTGCACGCAGGGGAAGGAGACCATTCGGAGTACGCCTTAGCACACCCAACGGCGCAATGTACTAATTGAGTAGGTGCGTTATAGGCTGTGAACATTGCAGGCCGTAGGGCGTCTAACATC
>JAQXNZ010000006.1 GCA_029098265.1 Clostridia bacterium
CCAATGGGGTCTATTTTTTCAATTGCGGAAGAGAGAAGCATAGCTTCCCCTGCAAGATCCTCGAACTCGGCAACAGAAATGTCCAGCTTAGGTTCAAAAAGCGAATGTTCATCATAAAGGCGTTGGATGTTGCGGCGATGGTATGGACGTCAAGACCCTCTCTGCCATGCTGGGCCATGTGTCGGCAGCGACCACATTGGACATCTACACTCACATCACAGACGACATGCAGCGCACAGCCGCCGCCAATATTGACCGAGGAATCGGCAAAGCAGCACCGCCAGAGGGCAGTTCGGAGCCAGGGCAGGAAACTGTCCCCAACCAGAGTGAAAAGCCGAGAATGACCGATTTCAAGCCCGTCCTACCCGGCCGCCGCAGGGCAGGCACCGGGTGTATCTCATCCAAAGGGCCAAACTTGTGGGAGGGACGCTACTCACCCATGTGGATCGACGGCAAGAAGCACTCCCGCAACGTCTATGCCCACACCCGTGAGGAGTGCGAGGAGAAGCTGAAGGTACTAATCGTAGAAATGAAAGCCGAGCTGATAGAATTGAAACGGCAGAAGGCGGAGGGGACATTGCCGACGCAAACACCGACGGATAAGAAAGGGCGGAAGAAGACGAAAAAGAGCAAGTAAAAAGCATCTCCAGGTGTGCGGATAACTCCGCACACCTGGAGATGTTTCCTTCTAACCATATCTTTATCTTTGCCCCACACAAATATCTTTTGGAGTTAAGAGTTCTATATTGATTTTTTGTGTTCCACCATATAAAATACTAAATTAAGTTACTATTGTCCTCGTGCCAGTCCTCAACCGAGTCCTCGACTCAGTCCTTGAACAGGTCTGTAAGATAGTTCTTAGGCAAACATGACGTCTGCTGCTTTCCCGCACAAAGAGCAGGTCAGCGGTTCGTAGAACCCTCCATTGTCAATCAAGTGGTAGGCGTCGGGATAGATGGTTAAGTAGGCTCCGGTTTCTTCGCCACAATACGGGCAAGTGTAAATACACTCGACGATTACATAATCGTCATTCTTTTCGTGAACGACATACCGTCCGTTCCAAACGCGTCGATTCATTCCTGTTCCTCCTGTTTGACCTGGGCAGCTTCCTCAGGCACGTCTTGTGCAGGGTTAGAGCTTGCTTCTTCCTCTGTAGGGATTGTTGCCTTGATGGCACCCAGGATTTCCTTGCCTTCTGCCTCGTGGGCTTTCAGGGCAATTTTCGCTTTGTTCTTGTCATACAGGTAGACGCCGGTGCCAACAAGTGCGGTGATTACCAGCGTGATAGCCGAGCCTTTAACGAAGCCGCTCTTTTCGCCTACATGCTTTCCAACCTGGTAGCCTTCGAGCATTCCCTCGTTGTGAAAATAGCTACCTATTCTTTTGATGCCGGTTTGCATGTCGCCGCCGATGTTTTTTAAGGCTTGCGTCATGTCGGGAGCTTTCTTGCCGGTGGTTTCAATCAGATTGCGGATTTCGTCTGCAGTGTTCATATCTTTACCTCCAAATAGAATGTATTGGGCCGAGCCTTTTTACACCATGCCCAGGGAGGCTCCTCTGTGGCGGAAGGAGCAAGAAAACATTTGAAAGGAGAGGGTGAAGGCCACAGGGTTAGTTATTGTTCGGGATTATCGAACTTCTTGCAGTAATGCTTGAAGGCTGCGGATACGTATTTCCCGGCGCCCTTGCCGTGTGTGACCTTGTCAAAAAAAGCATAATAGCCAGGGTCAGCGTAAAGCAGTATGGAGCGTTTCATCATTTCTCTGGGAGAAATAAACATGGAATTAAAGGTAGTCGCATAAAAATCATAAACCTTTGCAACGACGGCTTGGACCTCCTCCGACCAGGGTTTGTACTTTTTCTTGCCGAAAGATACAATTTCCTCGAGGGCGTCATTTAGGATTTTGTCGGCTCCCTTATCGATGTTGTCATCATAGTATTTGTGGACAGCTCTCTGGATAAAATCTGCCGCCCCGGGAAGCTCATAATCTGCCTCGAGCTCCTCTGCACCCTTGCTTCCCGGTGCAATCAAGAACGACACCATCATAAGGCCTGAAACCGTGTCGGACAGCCAAGGGCTGGCGAGTTTGTGGAACTCCTGTACCGCGGTCTGAACGGAGTCCTCGTCGTAGGCTGCCCCGGCTTTATACTGAGAGAGCACATACTCAAATGCCTCAAATATGCGTTCGATCTCCTCATCAGAAACAGGGCTATCTTCGGTTTCCTCATCACCGTGAGGCAAACACCTCGAAATGGCCCCCAACACACCAAAGGTATCGTTGAAAGTAAGCCCGTCCAATATAGCGGTCTGAAGATGGAGTGCCTTCGGAGTCAGTCCTGTTTCTTTCATGAGATTGGCAACACCGATTAAGTTTTCTATCTCAAGCTTCTTCTTTTCCAGCAGTTTCACCTGGGCTTCGAGTGCCGCTGTGTAATCGTAGTCAGGATCATCAAAGACGGCCTTAATGGCGCGCTTATCGTAACCGAGCTCTCTGTAAAATCGTATCTGCCAAAGGCGGTCAATGGTGGTGTCGTCATAAATCAGGTATCCGTATTTGTTCTTTTGGCTGGGCTTGATTGCGACCCCATCTTTCTCGTACTCCTGAATTACACGGCGTGAGAGGCCGACAATCTTGGCTGCGTCGGTTATGGTTCTCATCAGCAGCACCTCCTTTTAGCTAAAGCTTATGACAGCACGTTTCGTGCTGTCAACAACGTTTTCGGTTTTTTTAACTTTACTTACACAAAATTGTGTAAATCAGAAAACTCCTCCAAAAAAACAAGTGCACAAAGGCCCCGTAGGGTCCTCATACTCGTTTATCCTTTCGGTATTTGCCTGACTTTATTCGGTTGTCCGAAGTTTTCTCTGCGTCAGCGGAAATGGCCCAGGCGTGACCAAACCGGTAAGCGCCCGGAATCCGTCCCTTGCTGCAATAGAGCTTGAACACGGCGAGGTGTTATTTGCCATTTTTCAGCGGCCTCATTTATTGTCATGTGCTCCACATCTTACCCCTCCTTCGATTCAGGAGTATACTCGACGATTTCCTCAAGGCTGACATGGAGGGTATCGCAGATCCGACACAAGGATTCCATTGAAACCAGTTGGTCTTTTCTCATTTTGGTAAGCGTGTTAGGTGACAGTTCAGCAACCTTGCGAAGCTGTCCCTTTCCCATGTTTCTGTCAATTAAAAGCTTCCACAACCTGTTATATGAAATAGCCATCACTACACCTCCACGAATTCACTGTTGATGGGATAAGCGCTTTGCAAATCACATTTAACAATGCGCTGCGCTGGATAGATTTTGCCTTTGATCCGATACGACTGGCCCATATCCCAATTAAGATGGTGGGCCATCATACGGCAAAACGGGGCACATTTGAACTCCATGCGATACCGTTTTTCTGCCTTTTCGTAAACGCCCTTCGGTACGCGGAACGAAGCAAACACTTTGCGGTTGTACGGCTCCATAGTTGCCCCTTACAGGTCCTGATGCAAAAAAGGGGAAGCTGCCAAGGAAATCGCTCCTTGACGGCATACTATATAATCGCCGAAACCATTGTGCTGCAAAGGGATTGAGGCAAATAAACAAGGACGGTTATTCTATCAAATAACCGTCCTTATTTGGTCCGAGATGGGAGACTCGAGTTCCCAGCCTGATGGACCCAAATGTAAAAACCAATATTTTCACTTTGATTTGTACGCCTTATATCATATTTTGCTTTTCCTTGTTGCCTTTTGTTCACTTTCAGCTGTGGGCACGTCTTCCGATTTTTTGCTGGTTATGGTTAAAATTGTGGTCAAAAACGCAGGCTCCCCGCTACCCAACACGGCCAATAGAGAAATGCTTTTCTGGCCGCAATATAATAGGAAACGAAACGTATCTCAGATAGCTCTTCCGTCAATATGCCAAGCAACGATATACCTGATTGACCCTTCATTATATTCTGATATTACATTCATTGAGATTAAATGATAAGATGAACTCCCGATATTTTCTCTTTGGATATTTCAAAGAATCATCTGTAATGTAAATGCTCGCATTGGGTGCAATGCTCTATCGTGCTACCCGCTGGCAAAGCGCACGATACAGACCAG
>JAQXNZ010000007.1 GCA_029098265.1 Clostridia bacterium
GTTTTCGACTTGATTAAATTAATGTATGAAGTCCGGCAGGTTCTCAAATTCCCTACGGGAACGCCTACGGCGCCGCGACTTTCACGCGGTTTGTACACCTGACACTGCGCACGGCTTGTGTCTAAGGACTTCTCCGATGCGAAGAGCGCGGTCTCCGCATCGGTTTAAAGCCTCAGAAAACCTTCCCGGTTTTCCGAACCGTTCCCGTTTGTTGTAGCTTCCACCGAGCAGTTTTAGAAGATTAGTTGAGTTTGTCTCCGGTCTTTAGCCGCCTTCGGGCGGCTTTTTATTTTGGCAAAAATATTTTGAGTATATTGATGTTTTATGGTATACTGAAAATATTGCAGGGAGTGATAAATTTGAAAGAAATAATAATTGACGGAGAAAAAATAGAGGCCAAATCCCAGGTCAACGAGATTTTTGTCAAAGAACTGGGTCTGCCGGAATACTGCGGCAACAACCTTGATATGATAGGTGAATGCCTTGATGAACTCAAAACTCCGGTGGAAATAAGCTTTGTCAACAGAGATAGAATGAAGCTTAAATTCGGACGTTTTGCCACGGTACTCTCACAGATGCTGAAGCTGGCGGCAAAGCATAACAGCAAAATTACTTACTATGAATCTAAATAGGAGCATACATCAATGAGAATAAGAAAAAAATCATGGGAGGCTGAGGAGCTCTCCACCAATGAGCATCTTGTGCACGAACCCGAAGAATATAAAGGAAAATGGAAAGAATATTTCGGTAACGATAATCCCATATATGCAGAGATAGGCTGCGGAAAGGGCAGATTTATTGTTCAGAATGCCGCTGAAAATCCGGATAAAAACTATATCGGCATTGAACGCCAGACAACAATTATGGCAATAGCCGCCAGAAAGGCATCGCCCGAAATGAAGAACATAGCGCTTATCAGAGGTGACGCCGAGACCCTTTCGGAGCTTTTTGCGCCGGAGGAGCTGTCAAGGATATATCTTAATTTCAGTGACCCCTGGCCCAAAAAGAGATGGGCAAAGCGCAGACTTACCCACAGACATTTCCTTGAGCTCTACAAGGAGCTTCTTAACGGTGACAAGGAGATATTCCTCAAGACAGACAATACTGTATTTTTTGAGTCATCACTCAATGAATTCTGCGAGACAGGCTGGAGACTTTCGAATATTTCCCTTGACCTGCATAACAGCGGATATGAGGGGAATGTTATGACAGAATACGAGGAGAGATTTGTCGGTCTGGGTCAGCCCATATACAGGCTTGAAGCCAGATGGCCAAAAAATCAGCAGTAAGCATAAATCATATAAATATGCAAGCAATACAATAGTAAGAAGGTGTTTATATGAAATTTGTTCTTGACGCCCATACCCATACAATAGCCAGCGGACATGCCTACAGCACATTGCTTGAAAATATTAAGTTTGCCGCAGACAGCGGTCTTGAACTTTTGGGAGTGACCGACCATGCGCCGGCCATGAAGGGCGGATTGTCCCATGCTTATTTTATCAATTTCGGCACAATTCCCAGAGAAATAATGGGGGTGCAGGTAAGAATGGGAGCGGAGCTCAATATAATTGATTATGACGGCGGTGTTGACTTGGACGAAACCTGCCTTGAGAGAATGGATTATGCCATTGCAAGTCTTCATCCGCCTTGCATACCCTTCGGCACATTGGAGCAGAACACCAATGCCATACTTAGAGTAATGGAAAATCCCTTTGTAAAAATACTGGGACACCCAGGCGACCCCAGATACCCCATTGACTGTGCCGCAATAGTTGATAAAGCCGAGGAAACAGGCACGGTAATAGAGATAAACGATGCTTCGCTTAAGCCCGACGGCTTCAGAAAGGGCAGCGAGGTCTATATGGCGGAGATACTCAGACTCTGCAAAAAGAAAGGACTTCCGATAATACTTGCTTCCGATGCTCACTTTGCGCCTTTTATCGGACATTTCGATAATGCGCTTAAGCTTATTGAGGAAACAGGCTTTCCCGAGGAGCTTATAATAAACCGTTCGGTGGATATGTTTAAAAGCTGTCTTAAAATTGACTAAAAATCTCTATGGCTCTTTACTTTAAAACTTTAGTATGGTAAAATAAAACTATTGTAATATAGTAAAGACGGGTGGGGTTTGGAAATGAACAGTAAAATTAAAAATGAAGCAACGGATAATCTTTTCAGATGTATCCTTACAATGAAAAATTTGGACGAATGCTACAGACTGTTTGAAGATTTGTGCACTGTGCATGAGATACAGGCAATTGCCCAGAGAATGCAGGTTGCTGAAATGCTTGACAGAAAATGTACCTACATCGAGATTGCCGAGAAAACAGGAGCCTCAACAGCTACCATAAGCCGTGTTAACAGAGCTCTTACCTATGGAATGGACGGATATAAGCTGGCCATTGACAGAGTCAGGGCTCAGGCTGAAGCTGAGGATAACGGTAAAGATTGACATTTCTGCCCATCTGTTTCAGATGGGCAAATTTATTATGGAGAGATGTTTATGAAAAAGAAGCTTATTTTGGCAGTAATAACCGCAAGTATGATATTCGGCAGTACAGCCTATGCAAAGACATCATATTCGGACTGGGCTAAGCCTTATGTTTCGGAGGCAGAGGAGCTTGGTATAATACCGGTAAGACTTTCCGATGATGACCTTACTAAGGATATAACCAGAGAACAGTTTTGTGAGCTTGCCTATATGACAATCAAATATCTCACTTCCCAAAACGAGATTAAGATAAGCTATACTGCAAGAGAAACTCACTTTTATGATACGGATAATGAAGCGGTAACGGCTCTTAAAAGGCTGGGTATTATTGCGGGCAGAACAAGCACAAAGTTTGACCC
>JAQXNZ010000008.1 GCA_029098265.1 Clostridia bacterium
ATCGAAAAATAAAAAAGTCCCTTCAGCCATATGGCTAAAGGGACCCGAAGTTCATATTATAGCAGATTGCTGTCCGCTTATACGATTATATATTGCTTCGTTGTCTTTGCCGATATGCCCGACTGAATTTTATCAACACTAACATCCCCATCACTAATAATGATGAGGTTAATAATGCTAATAATAATTGCGAGCATTGACATTGACATACGACTAAAATCCTTTCTGAAAAATAATAAATTTTGCTAAACTTTATTTCATATTCGTTTTATTGTTTGGTATTATACAGGCGTACAATATTTTTGTCAATAAAAAGTTTTTCAGATATAAATATTAGGTTTTTGCCGTAAAATCAAGGTTTTTCAAAGATACATTAAATTTATTAATGCATTTATTTTTATAATTAATGCCAAATAATTCATTGAGCTTTAAAACTATCATAGCTATAAATTTCAGTGCAAAAAAATAAGCCCCTGATACGAGGCTTAAAGAGTGGAGCTGAGGAGAATCGAACTCCTGTCCGAAAACCCATCGGCAAAGACTTCTCCCATCACAGACTATCTTTTGAAATTCCCATCACGAGCCGCCGACAGTCAGGCTGTCCGATCCGGTAGCTTCATCAATCTTTTTCCGCCGCAAAGCTTAGGCGGAAAAGGTCCTCACAAAGTCGACGCCGGTTACCGGAACTGTGAGCAATTCCGGGCCGACGAGCCGCACTTAGGCAGCTACTAATTCTGTATTGTTGTCGTTTCTTTTTAAAAGGTTACGGCCTTGATACGCAGTTGACCGATGCTGCGGATGGCTATCTCAGCTTTCAAGACTCCCGTCGAAACCATTACAGCCCCATGTGAGAGTGCTCAAAGAGTCAGATTACGGATTTTGAATTCCTTTTCCGCCTCTCTGCGCTGATCGTTTTTGGCAATGGTCTGCCTCTTGTCATAGAGCTTTTTGCCCTTGGCAATGCCGATGTCCACCTTCACAAGTCCATGATCAAAGTATACCCTGAGGGGCACCACCGTATAGCCCGTTGCGGTAACTGCGGCGGCAATCTTGTTTATCTCATGCTTATGAAGCAACAGACGTCTTGTTCTGAGGGGCTCCTTATTGAATATGTTGCCCTGCTCATAGGGACTGATATGCATATTGTAGATAAAGGCAGACCCGTTTTCTATCCTGATAAAGCTCTCCTTAAGGGAGCATTTGCCAAGACGCAGACTCTTGACCTCTGTTCCTGCAAGGGAAATTCCTGCCTGGTAGGTCTCCTCGATAAAATAATCGTGGTAAGCCTTTTTATTCTGGGCAATAAGCCTTGATGTCTTTTCCTTTCCCATATGCACACCTCCGTATTGTGATTATAGCATAATCTTTTCAAAATTCAATTACAAATTCATTACAAATGACGACACAGGCCTGCACTGTTTAGAATTATCCGTTTATCCAAGGCATATGGGGTTATATTATGCCTAATTATTAACGCCGAAAACAATTAAGTTTCATTGCATATCGGCTTCCTTTGCTGTAAAATCTATGTTATAAACTCAAAGGAGAATCCAATATGAATCTGCTTACAGTCGAGGGCATAAGCAAAGCCTTCGGAGACAAAAAAATATTTGACGAAGTGACCTTCGGTATTGACGCCGGTGATAAGGTCGGAGTAATAGGCATAAATGGCACGGGCAAGTCCACCCTGCTTAAAATAATAGCAGGCGAGGAAATCGCCGACAGCGGACAGATTGTAAAAATGAACGGTCTGCGTATAGGCTATCTTCCCCAGACGCCAGATTTTGACCCTGAGGACACCGTTCTCGGTCAGGTATTCAACTGTGACAATCCAGTTATAAAGCTAATAAAGGAGTACGAACAGGCAGTCCGTGACGTAGAGCTTGGCGGCGGCAGTGAGGCCGAAAAAAGGCTCTATGCCATAAATGACAAAATGGATGCCGCCAACGCATGGAATCTTGAAAGCGATGCCAAAACAATACTTACCAAATTGAATATAAACGATTACTACAAAAAGGCGGGAACCCTTTCCGGCGGACAAATAAAGCGAATGGCACTGGCAAGGGCGCTTATCACTCCCGTTGATCTGCTCATACTGGACGAGCCGACAAACCATATTGATAACGAATCCATAGACTGGCTGGAAAAATATCTTGCCAAATACAAGGGCGCTCTGCTTATGGTCACCCATGACAGGTACTTCCTTGACAGGGTTGTAAATAAGACCCTGGAGCTGGACGAGGCAAAGCTCTACTGCTATACAACCAATTACAGCGGCTTTCTCGAGGCCAAGGCCATGCGTGAGGAGCTGGCGGCGGCAAACGAAAGAAAGCGCAGAAACTTCCTCCGTACAGAATTGGAATGGGTACGCAGAGGAGCCCAGGCCAGAAGCACAAAGCAGAAGGCAAGGCTTGAGCGTTTCCGCGAAACAGCGGCAATAAAAGCGCCTAAGGAGAAGGAAAAGCTTGAAATAAGTTCCGCTTCCGCAAGGCTCGGTAGAAAAACAATAATAGCCGAAAACATCAGCAAATCCTTTGACGGTGTAAAGTACATCGATGATTTCAGCTATATAATACTCAAGCATGACCGTATCGGCATAATCGGCCCCAACGGCTGCGGAAAGTCCACCTTGCTTAACATGCTGACGGGTCAGCTTGCGCCGGACTCAGGTCATGTGGAATTCGGAGAAACTGTAAAGCTTGGCATATTCGCCCAGCATAACGAGGTAATGGACCCGGAACAAAGAGTAATCGATTATATAAAGGATACCGCAGAATATGTTCAGACCGCCGACGGCAGAATATCCGCTTCACAGATGCTAGAAAAATTCCTGTTCAATCCGTCAATGCAGTATTCGCCCATCGGAAAGCTGTCGGGCGGAGAAAAACGCAGACTGTATCTGCTTAAGGTTCTCATAGACGCCCCCAATATACTGTTTTTGGACGAGCCTACCAATGACCTGGATATAGAGACCCTTGCCATACTGGAGGATTATCTTGATATATTCAACGGTGCGGTTGTTGCCGTAAGTCATGACAGATACTTCCTTGACAAGACCGCCGACCGCATATTTGCCTTTGAAGGCGGCGGAAAAATACGTCAGTATGAGGGCGGCTACAGCGACTATTTAAGACAGTATGAGGAAAGGCATGTACATGATGAGCCTGTAAAAAAGGAAAAGCCCGTTCAGGAAAAGCGTCCTGCGGAAAAGCCTCTTAAAATGACCTATCACGAACAGAAGGAATTTGAGACCATAAATGAGCGCATTGAGGTTCTTGAAAAGGCCATAGCAGACACCGAAGCCGAAATGTCGGGTATTACAACAGACTATGTGAAGCTTCAGGAGCTGACCGAGAAAAAGGACAGTCTCGAAGCCGAGCTTGAGGAAGCTATGGATAGGTGGGTATATCTCAATGAGCTTTCGGAGAAGATAGAGGAAAACAAGCGAAAAAGATAACAGCAAAGGAGCGGGTAAATCATTTGATTTTCCTGCTCCTTAATAGTTTACATATTAACTCACTTTCAAACTAATAATGCCGAATTTTCCGTTAACTTTAACAGCTGCATAATTGTCTTTAAACCCTCTTGCTTCATCAAATATGGCTTCCGTTATTTTATTTCCGTTTTCATCCATATATCCGAATTTTTTGTTTTCACTGTATATGACAGCTTGTGTTTCTCCGGCAAGGCCTGCTCTGTAATTATATATGTCTGTAGGCTCTCCTTTGTCATCATAATAATTTGACACATGCCTATGACCGCTGCACTGTGTTGAGTTTTCGTCTTCAACAATTATTTCTGTCATAAATCCAAATCCGTTTATATCTTCAAGGTTCTCAGCAAAGAAAGGCTGACTTTCCAGTGCAATTGTCTTCAATACATTTCCTTCCTTGTCCATCACGCAAACACCATTATCCGATGATACAAATGCTGTTCCGTTATTAAAATTGCCGCCGTTTCTGCTATTGGTTTTAAAAACAGTATTCCCGTTTTTATCAATGTAACCGAGCGTTCCTTCTTCATATACTGCGGCAAGCCCTTCTCTGAACCTCTGCGCCTGTCTGTATTTAGCTCTTATGACCTTTTCGCCCTTCATGTTTATATAGCCGTACATATGATTTGTTGTCTCGTAGACTGCCATGCCGTCACTGAAGCTTCCCGCTTCATACAGAGTGCATGGAATAACCAGCGTTCCTGTTTTATCTATATATCCGGTCTTTTTATAGCTTGTTACCGCCGCCAATCCTTCCGAAAACGGTTCAATGCTGTCATAAAGCTCCCCGACTACCTCTTTTCCCTCAAAATTAACTACTTTAATTTTTTGGATACCGGGTACTTCAAACAGACCTTCACCCAGATAAGTCATGTACTTATAATCAAATTTTTTTAGCTTTTCATTTTTACAGTCATAAATATATGTTGTGCTGTCGTCATTAACAATATCAAGCTTAAAATACCCGTCGCCCATATTTTCAATATCACTGAAATCCGGTTTGGCCACCCACTCTATAGTTTTTTCGGAGATGCCCTGTTCAGCATAGGCAGGCATTGTTATGCTGAACACCGCCGCCAAAACAGCAGCTGCTAAACTGTATTTTTTCATATTATCACATCCTTAAATACAGTATAGTCTGCTATATACCGTATTTCAATTACCGGCATATTTCATTCATGTTACATTCTAATTACAAGTATAAAGACGGCAGGAAAATCCCTGCCGCTGTTTTTATCAGTATGTATATCCCGTTCTGAAAATACCAAACTCCCTGTGTCCGAGGGCCTCTGCCTTTGTATATTCGCCGTTGCAGACGTCTATCATCAGTTCAAAGAGCTCCTTGCCCATATCCGAAAGCTTCACGCCGTCGGTAATTATTTTTCCTGCGTTAATGTCGATATTATCGGTCATTTTGTTATATGTGCCTGTGTTGCCCGTTATCTTGATTACCGGTGCAATGGGGCTTCCCGTAGGCGTTCCTCTGCCTGTGGAGAATACAATTATCTGCGCTCCGCCTGCCACCATGCCGGTTATGGAGTCAATATCCTGTCCGGGAGTATCCATGAAGTACAGACCCTTTTTGTCATAGGGCAGTTCCTCGGCATATTCCAGTGTGCCCATGAACGTGCTCTTTCCTGCCTTATGCATACAGCCGAGGGATTTTTCCTCTATGGTAGTAAGTCCGCCGGCCTTGTTTCCGGGCGTAGGCTGACCCTCTCTCAAATCGTGGCCTGCCGCATAGGAACGATCCTCTACCCTTTTTACCATGTATAAGAATTTATCTCTTTCCTTTTCATCGGCAAATCGTCTTGCCAGTATATGCTCCGCACCTATACACTCGGTTGTTTCACTTAATATACTGCTGCCGCCCGCATTTACAAGCATGTCGGAGGCAACGCCTATTGTGGGGTTAGATGCAAGGCCGCTGGTGGGGTCACTGCCGCCGCATTCCAGACCAAGTATTATTTCGCTGATGTCAAACTCCACCTTGTTCTGTTTGGCTATCTCCCTTGCCATTTTGCCGGCTATCTCGACGCCTCTTGCCACTGTCTTGGCAGAGCCGCCCTCCTCCTGGATAACGATATATTCCACCGGCTTGCCGCTTTCGGCTATTCCGTCGGCTATTTCCTTGGCCTGTATTCCTTCACAGCCCAGTCCCACCACAAGGGCAGCACCCACGTTGGGGTTTTTGCCGAAGCCGACAAGGGTTCTCTTTGTTGTGTCAAAGTCTTCGCCTATCTCACAGCAGCCGTGCTGATGAGGTATCGCTATGGCTCCGTTTACAAGCTTTGCTATGTTTACCGCCGTTTCGCCGGCGCATACCGAAGCAGGAATTATAAGCAGGTGGTTTCTTATGCCGTATCTTCCGTTTTCTCTTTTATATCCCATCAATTTCATAATGAACCGCCCTCCTGTTTTTTGTCTCCTCTGCCTCTTGTGCTTTCGCAGTTATGTACATGTACATAATCTCCCTTTTTTATATCGGCTGTGGCCTTTCCGATTACCTCTCCGTATTTGTAGCACAGTCCGCCTGCTGGTATGTCCTTAACGGCCATTTTGTGGAACTGGGGAATATCCGCTCCCGCAGTAATTACTTCTCCGTCAAGCTGAACGGCTTCACCCTTTTTGATGTCTCTGAGGCAGGTCACGAGGTTATCCTTCTCATCGATGTGCAGAATAGCTTCCATAAAGATCTCTCCTTAATATATATTTTTAGTTAATTAGGCCTGTCATAATACTGTCAGAGGGCAAACCGCACCGGACTGACGCAGAAAATTATGCCTTTTGTATAGCTTAAGTATAAATTATTTTTATTGTATATTCAATTGTACAATTTACATATAAAAAATAAGCCTCGGAAAATCCAAGACTATGAGAGTGTCGACAAAGTCGACACTAAGTCGAAAACAGGTTTTCGACTTGTTTAAATTAATGCATGAATGGCTATTCCATCGGCTTTTCAAAAAGCACGAAAAGCCTTGAAACACGCCATTCTCCTCGGCGAAGAGCGCGGTCTCCGCCTGCGGATTAAACTTGGAAAACCCTTCGTTTTCCAAACCTTTCCGCTCAAAAAATCAGTTTGTCTACATTATGAAGCCTCGGAAAATCCGAGGCTATTTTAAAATCTATGTCTTTTCTTACTTAATTCATACCTGTCAGTGCCGCATCCGCAATGTGTCTTGCCTTTTGCTCATCGGCTTTTGCCGCATAAACATAGTACTGGCAGCTGATAGAGTTTATTTCTCCGATTCTGCCCAGTGCAGACCTGTCTTTTCTTGCGCCGTTATTTACGGTTTTTGTAGTATATTTTATACCGGCTTCCGAAAGCGCCGTAATTACACGGCTGAATTTTTCAATGTCCAGCGTGGTAAAAACCTCAGCCTTATCCAATCCGAACACAGGCAACACCTCCAAGGCATTATGTCATCAGGCAAGGGCAAGAATGTCATCAACAAACTTCTTGTAATCGTCTGTATCCTTTACTCTTTCAAGCGTTACACAGAATCTTTCCTTAGCCTGTCCGTGGGCTCTGTAGAACTCAAGACAGATGTCTACAGCCTTAAGGACGTTTTCAGCCTTGATTCTTCCGAGCTCTGTACCCTCGACAACCTTTCTTCCTGCTCTGCCGCCTACGAAAATTCTTACCATACCGTTTGGTGCACCCATGATGCCAAGGTCGTTGAACTGTACCTTAACACAGTTATTGGGACAGCCTGTTACATTGATTTTGAACTTATGAGGTGCAGGTGCTGCATAGAAAGCGTTATGGATATCCATACCGACCTTCTGTGTATCAACAAGGCCCCATTTACATTCCGTACCCTTGCAGGGAACAACGGGTCTCACTCTTGCGCCTGTGCCGCCGTAGATAATTCCGGCTTCGTCACACTCTTTCATTACCTTTTCAATGTCATCATATTTGATTCCGGGTATTTCCATGCTGAAACGTACTGTAGGCATAATTACGCCTGTACCGTATTTCTTGGCAATCTCACAGATTTTCTCCATTTTTCCGGCTTCCATAACGCCTGCGGGTACAACAAGTCTTACGTTAAAGTTCTCCTTATCTCTCATAAAGATGAAGCCTTTGCCCTTAAGCTCTGCAATTCTTTCTTCGCTGATTTCAAGCATTTTAGTATCCTCCTTAGTTATTATTGAAAAACGCCGATTTAAATTATATAATAGTTTAATATATGGCTACAATAAACGATGATGAAAAAGATATATCAATAGCCGCCGTTGCGTCTGTTGTTTCTTTTATTGATACCGGCCTGGCGCTCATTTGACTGCTTGAGCCATTCCTTCATCTTCTCCTCAAAATCGTTTACAGGTTCCTTGGGCTGAGCCGTTTCTCCTGCAGACTGTCTTGCTCCTCTGGGCTCATAATTGTTTTTATGTTCTCTGGGCTTAAAGTTCTGCTGGTGAGAAGCTTTAGGCGCCTTGGGCAGAGCCTCTCGAATGGAAAGGGCTATCTTATGTGTTTCCTCGTCAATGGAAAGCACCTTTACCTTAACTGTATCACCTACAGCCACATGCTCGTTTATGTCATTTACAAAGCCGTTGGCTATCTGTGATATATGGACAAGACCCTGCGCTCCGTTTTCCAACTGTACTATTGCGCCAAAGGGCTTGATCCTTACGACCTTTCCTTCTACAATGCTACCTGCCTCGATTTTTTCAGCCATTAATTTTTACACTCCTATATATATTATTATTACAAGTTTATTTTTTAAGTATAGCAACAAATATATAAAAAATCAATCAAATTTCGGAGGTACCCTATAAAGATGAAAAGAAATGACATTGTTGAAGCTGTCATAACGGATATTGCCTTTCCCAACAAGGGTAAAGCTATGGCTGACGGCACGCCGATAACTATAAAAAACACCATTCCCGGTCAGAAGGTTCTTGCAAGAATAACAAAAAAGCGTAACGGTGCCGCCGAGGCTGAGCTCCGCGAAATAATTGAGCGTTCCCCTCTGGAAAGCGAACAGGGCTGTTCCCACTGTGATATATGCGGCGGCTGTAACTACCAGCGCTTAAGCTATGAAAACGAAAATGAACTGAAAAAGAACATGGTGCTCAAAATACTTGATAATGCAGGCATAGCGGACTATGAGTTCGAGGGTCTTGTGCCCGCTCCCGAGGAAAGGGGCTACCGCAACAAATGTGAATTTTCCTTCGGCGACAGCGAAAAGGACGGCGACCTTGCCCTCGGTATGAGAAAAAGAGGCAGTTTCTACGAGGTTGTTACCCTCAGGGACTGCAACATAGTGGACGGAGATTTCCTTAAAATAATAGACACGACCCTTAAGTTTTTCACCGAGAGGAATATCCCCTTCTATCACAAAAGGAGACGTGACGGAGAGCTTCGTCATCTGGTTGTCAGAAAGGCCGCCTTTACGGGTGAGATACTTATAAATCTTGTAACCACAAGCAGCTATACCTTTGACCCGGACGAATACGCAAAGGCACTGCTTTCTGCTGAGCTGGACGGAAAGATAGCCGGAATACTCCACACACTCAACGACGTAATGAGCGACGTTGTCCAGAGCGACGAAACAAGAGTTCTTTACGGCTGTGATTATTTCTATGAAACACTTTTGGGGCTTAAGTTCAAAATATCGGCCTTTTCCTTCTTCCAGACCAATTCCAAAGGTGCGGAAAAGCTTTATTCCGTTGTAAGGGAATACGCAGGCGATACATCGGGAAAAACGGTATTTGACCTCTACTGCGGCACCGGCACCATAGGCCAGATAATGAGCAATGGCAGCAAAAAGGTAATAGGCATAGAAATAGTTGAGGAAGCCGTAGAAGCCGCCAAGGACAACGCTGTATTAAACGGCATAACCAACTGCGAATTTATAGCAGGAGACGTACTGAGCAAGGTTGAGGAGCTTTCGGACAAGCCCGACCTTATTATCGTTGACCCTCCCAGAGACGGCATAAATCCCAAGGCCGTAATGAAGATAATAGGCTTCGGCGCAGATGAAATAGTATATGTTTCCTGCAAACCCACCTCCCTCGCCAGAGACCTTCAGATATTCGAGGCCAATGGCTATAAAGTGAAAAAAGTGAAGTGCGTGGACATGTTCCCGAGAACGGTGCATGTGGAGACGGTAGTATTGATGTCAAGAGTTAAAGAATAAAGTGAGAATAACTGCTTATAAATCACCTATTTTATATGCTTCGGCGCGAGTACTGTATAATACCCGCGCCGATAGCTTTAATGAGATATATGTTTTACTTCACTTATCATTATTAACTAAGTTTTTTACAGCCCTTTTATAAATCACGATTTGCTGTATATTTAAATTTAACTTCCCGAAAAACGTATGTTTTTCTAAAGTTTAAGTCAAGCCTTTTCAAAGGCTTGCGGAGTTTGAGGCAGAGCCTCAAGGTCTTAAACACATTACAGCTTTTTGTCCTTGTTGTACACAGCATCAAAGGCCTTATGCAGTGCGGACTCAAAGCCGCTGGCTTCCAGTGAGCATACACCCTCAATGGTAGTTCCGCCAGGGGAGCATACCTGGTCAATGAGCGCCCAAGGGTGTTCGCCGCTTTCCAGCACCATTTTTGCACTGCCGAGAACGGTCTGTGCCGTAAGCTCAAGAGCCTGGGGCTTTGGCATACCTGCTTTGACTGCGGCCCTTGCAAGGGCGTCTATATACAGATATGCGAAGGCAGGTGCGGCACCACCTATAACGCCGTGGATTGAGAAAAGCTTTTCGGGTATTTCCGTTATGGAGCCGACGGTCGAGAATAATGCTTCAACTGTTTTTTTCTGCTCATCGCTGACGGAGGCAGAGGCACAGTATGCACTGGTGGAACAGCCTACCTTGGCGTTGATGTTGGGCATTACCCTTACTATGGGCACTTCGTTAGATATGAGTTCTTCAAGATATTCTATTGTTTTGCCTGCCGCAATGGATATTACAAGCGGGCTCTTTTTTATTATAAGCTCCTTTACGGGCGGTACTGCTTCGGGCAGTACATTGGGCTTAACCGCAAGTACAAGTACATCGGACGCCTCTATAACTTCCGCTGACGAATCACAGACGTTTATGCCGCAGACCTTTTCCAAAGCCTCGGATTTTCCCCTTGAACGGTTGTAAACATATATATCACTGCCGTCAAAGCCGCCTCCGCCGACGGTCATTCCCTTTATGATAGCGCCCGCCATGTTTCCGGCGCCTATAAATCCGTATTTCATACTATCGCTTCCTTTGCTTTTTGTAATAAATATACATCATTATGCAATAATAGACAAGTACGAAATGCCGTTTGCGGCTGTTAAATTAATAAAATCTGTAACAGCAGACATTTTTGTGGTAAACTCTATAAAGGAGATGATAGCATGGAAAAATATACAGACCTGCACTGCCACTCAACGGCCTCCGACGGAACGCTGAAGCCCCAAGAGGTTGTAAAGCTGGCAGTGGACAGCGGACTTGCTTCAATAGCTCTCACCGACCATGATACGGCTGACGGTCTTGATGAATTTATGAAGGCAGGAGAAAATTTCGGCATAGAGACAATACCCGGAATTGAGCTGGCTTCGGGATATAAAAACACAGAGCTTCACATTGTCGGACTGTTTATTGATTATAAAAGCAGAGCGCTTAAGGAAAGCATGGAATATATAGTCGGCGAAAGAGAGGATAGGAATAAAAGAATGATTAAGGCTCTCAAGGGTCTTGGTCTGGAGGTTTCCCTTGAAGAACTGGAGGAAAACGCAGGCGGAAATATAATAACAAGGGCTCACTACGCCAATGTGCTGGTGAATAAGGGATATGTAAAGACCAAGCAGGAGGCCTTTGATAAATATATATCCGCAGGCAGACCCGGCTATGTGAAAAGAGAAACACTGACGCCTAAAAAATGTATCGAGGTAATCAGGGAGTCGGGCGGCATACCCATCCTTGCCCATGCCACACTGTATGGCTTTGGGTATCTGGAAATACACGAGACCGTCGGTTTGCTCAAGGAATACGGCCTTATGGCTATGGAGACCATGTATTCAACCTATACGGAAAAACAGGCCGAGGAAATGAGAAAAATATGCGAGTATTACAGTCTTCTTAAATCCGGCGGCAGTGACTTTCACGGGGCAAATAAGCCCGATATAATCCTCGGAACGGGTATGGGAAATTTAAGAATTCCGCAGGAATTTGCGGATAAAATGAAATCCATATTGTAAAAGGTACAGAAAGTAATATTTTTGTCCGACGTACAGTATAAATGTAATAGCAGGCGTGTTTGCCTATATTCTGTGCGGGAGGATATTGCTTTGAAAAGACCTGAAAAAAAGAAAACAGCTAAAAAAGAAAAAAATGTACGCAGTGAAAAAAAGGACGGCAGCGCTTCATTTGCCGCTTCGGCGCTTAAGGGAACGGGCATAGGACTGGCCATAACCTGTATAGTGTTCGTAATATGTGCCCTTGTGCTGACCTATACCGACATCAGTGACTCATATATAGGCATCGTATCAACGATATGCACAGCGGTTTCGGCATTGGTGTCGGGCTGTATATGGGCGGCAGGCATGGGTAAAAGAGGTCTGCTTACCGGAGCGGCGGCAGGTGCGGTATACTGCGTAATTATAATGCTTATTAGCCTTGCGGCAGGCGGCGGCCCGCTGTCACTGGGTACTCTTACATGCTTTGTTGTTTCAGTGGCAGGCGGAGGAATAGGCGGAATACTGGGAGTTAATAAAAAATAGCGTACATTAGAAAAAAGTTGCTGACAGTACTTTGCAAACAGTAAAAAGTATGGTACAATTGAAAAAAATAATGAATATCAGGAGGATACATAAAATGAAACATATCAAAACTTTAAATAACGCAATGCTTAAAGAATCTATGGTTAAGGGCGGCTGCGGCGAATGCCAGACATCTTGCCAGTCAGCATGCAAAACAAGCTGCACAGTAGCAAACCAGCCCTGCGAAAACAGATAAGAGCCTGTGCTCTCAGACGGTAATTCCGATGTTTTCGGAAATTCCGCAAAAACCTGAATTTGGTTTATCAAAAGTGCCGACAAAATCGGCACTTTTAATATGTATGGAACAGATGAATGTGATTGAAAGGAAGAAAATCTATGCTCCACAAGTTTTCCATGAACGGCATAAACGTTCTTATGGATATTTACAGCGGTGCAGTACACGCCGTTGATGAAGTTGCCTATGAGATAGCTGACCTTTATCCCGAAACAGGCGTCGGGGAACTCTGCGAAAAATTCAGCGGCAGATTTACAGAGGAACAGATAAAAGAGGCCGTTGACGAGCTGGAGGAGCTCAGACAGGCCGATATGCTCTATACAGAGGACGAGTACGAGGGTGTTCTTGAACAGGTAAAGAACCGTGCGCCCGTTGTAAAGGCTCTCTGTCTGCATGTTGCCCATGACTGCAATCTTAAGTGCAGATACTGCTTTGCCGAGGAAGGAGAATACCACGGAAAACGCTCGCTTATGAGCACAGAGGTAGGAAAAAAGGCCATTGACTTTATTATTGCCAACAGCGGCAACAGAAGAAACCTTGAGGTAGACTTTTTCGGCGGCGAACCTCTTATGAATTTTGACGTTGTAAAGGATATAGTCGAGTACGGACGTGAACAGGAAAAGCTCCACAATAAGAATTTCAGGTTTACGGTGACAACCAACGGCGTTCTCCTTGACGATGAAAAACAGGAATATATCAATAAAAATATGCATAACGTCGTACTCAGTATTGACGGCAGAAAAGAAATAAACGACTTTATGCGTCCCAGAGCCGGCGGACAGGGAAGCTATGACCTTATTGTTCCCAAATTCCAAAAGCTTGCCGAGAGCAGACACCAGACGGATTATTATGTAAGGGGAACATTTACCCATTATAATCTTGACTTCTCTAAGGACGTGCTTCACTTTGCCGATGACCTGGGCTTCAAGCAGGTTTCCGTTGAACCCGTTGTTGCGGAGGCAACCGAGGATTACGCAATCAGAGAGGAAGACCTCGACACAATCTATAATGAGTATGAGAAGCTTGCCGAGGAGCTTTACATAAGACATAAAACAGGCGAGAAGGACTTCAACTTCTTCCACTTTATGATTGACCTTACGGGCGGCCCCTGTGTTGCAAAGCGTCTTTCGGGCTGCGGAAGCGGCACAGAGTATCTTGCCGTTACTCCCGAGGGTGACCTCTATCCCTGCCACCAGTTTGTAGGCGAGGAGGAATATAAGATAGGCTCCGTATTCACAGGTATTGAAAATACTGAAATAAGAGAAAAGTTTGCCAACTGCAACGTATATACAAAGCCCGACTGCAAAAAGTGCTGGGCCAAGTTCTACTGCAGCGGCGGCTGTATGGCAAATGCCAGCCATTATGCAGGCGACATAAGCGGCACATACGAGCTGGGCTGTAAGCTCCAGAGAAAGAGAATAGAGTGCGCCATAATGATTAAGGCCAAGCTTATGTTGGACGAGCTTGAAAATGAATAAACTATATACTAAGCCCCGTTTGAAAAAACGGGGCTTCAGACTGTAGACAAAACCAATTAATGATTTGAAATTATTCTGTATTAGCCGAGATAACCAGGAAAGGTTCGGAAAACCCGGAAGGTTTTCTGAGGCTTTAAACCGAGTCGGAGACCGCGCTCTTCGGCTCGGGGAAGTCCTTAGACACAAGCCGTGCGCAGTGTCAGGACTTCATACATTAATTTAAACAAGTCGAAAACTTGTTTTCGACTTAGTGTCGACTTTGTCGACACTCTCAGTCCCGTTTTTTCAAACGGGGCTTTTTTCTCAGTCTTCTCCTATGGGGTCGTTGATGAGTGTTACGGCTCTGAAACGGTGTACATGGCCTCTTTCGGGCTCAACTGTATCATCTATACAGTGTACATGTCTGTCGCCTATCCAAATGGCGCCTCCGGTTCTCCCGCGGAATTCGTGGTCATGTCCCTCGTAGGTGTCTGTTGTGAAGCATACCTCGTGCACATGGTCATCGCCGCCGCAGATGGGTATTGCATCACCTGTTACAACGGCAAATCTGTGATTGTGCGCCTCTACATTGTTAGTGGGAAGCTGTACGCTTCCTAAAAGTTCATGGTTGTGTGAATTTGATGAACGGCATTCGCACTGTGAAATATTGTTTAACCTCCTTAATGGTTTTTGGATACATATCCGCAATGTGCGGCATCAGGCAATTGACAGGGATACATCATCGATGAGAATATTCTGATTGCCCTCGGCGTCAGCGGATATTTCTACTGTTATAGCTGTCAGTCCTGCCGGAGCGGCAGATGAAAGAATTCTGTAATAGCCGAAGCTTCTGTTGCTGTTGGGTGTATCGAGTCTGCTGACGTTAATTTCAGCGCCTGTGGTTGTTCCCGAGGCTGTGACAAACAAAAGCTTTGCGGTAAAGCCTGCGTTTGCGCCCTCGCTTCTTGCAAAGAATGAAAGCTCATAATAGCAGCCGCCGCTGACCTTTGCGGTTGTCTGCCGTATGGCCGATTTATCCTTTATGCTTACCGATGCCTGACCGGAATGTACACGGCCCTGCTGACTTACGGAGGCTACTCCGTCCGGATTTACGAATGTCCATGAAGCGGGCTTTCCGCCGGTTATGTTCTCCATATCGCCGTTTGTCAGAAGCTCTCCTCTTGATTTGCATTCACATTCACAAATTCCGGGAGGACCCTGCTCTCCGGTGTCGCCTTTATCACCCTTATCACCCTTGTCACCTTTATCGCCCTTGTCACCTTTATCGCCCTTGTCACCTTTATCGCCCTTGTCACCTTTATCGCCCTTGTCACCTTTATCGCCCTTGTCACCTTTATCTCCTTTTTCACCCTGTTCTCCGGTGTCACCTTTATCTCCTTTTTCGCCTTGTTCTCCGGTGTCACCTTTGTCGCCTTTGTCACCCTTGTCGCCTTTTTCACCCTTAGGACCTCTGCAGCATTCGCAGCAGTCGTCCTCGTGGGGCTCCCAAGGACAGCAAAGCTCATTATCGCATTCGTCTGTGTCTCTGTCTGCGCACCTGCAGCGGGCTCTGTTTCTTCGCTCATAATAGTCATAGTCGTTATACATACACTTTGTCCTCTCTTTTTTATTACATGATATTCCATTTGGATAAGCTTTGTTACAATGAAGAAAAATCACCTTGCCCAATATGCTTTTGTTTGCTAAAATATTTGATGTGTTTTTAAAATAAATTAATCAGGGAGAAACGAGATGAGTATTTTAAACGTAGTCGGTCTGAGCCACGGCTTCGGCGACAGAGCGATATTTACAGATGTATCCTTTCGACTGCTTAAAGGTGAGCATGTCGGCTTTGTGGGTGCCAACGGCGAGGGAAAATCAACATTTATGAACATTATCACAGGCACACTTATGCCCGATGAGGGAAAAATAGAGTGGGCCAAAAACGTCAGAGTTGGCTATCTTGACCAGCATACGGTGCTTGAGAAGGGGCAGACCGTCAGAGACGTGCTGAAATCGGCCTTCTCATTCCTTTTCGACATGGAAGAAAAGATGAATATGTATTATGCGGAAATGGCGGATGCTGATGAGGAAAGAATGGCCTTTCTCATGGAGGAGACAGGTACAATACAGGAACTGCTGGAAAGCCATGATTTCTATGTCACAGATGCAAAGGTGGACGAGATAGGAAGGGCGCTAGGTCTTGATGAGATAGGTTTTGACCGTGATGTTTCCGAGCTTTCGGGCGGTCAGAGGACTAAGGTACTCATGGGAAAGCTTCTGCTTGAGAAGCCCGATATACTGCTTTTGGACGAGCCTACAAACTACCTGGACGAAAACCATATAGAGTGGCTGAAAAGATATCTGAATGACTACGAAAATGCTTTTATACTCATATCCCATGATATACCGTTCCTTAACAGCGTTGTAAACCTGATATATCATGTGGAGAATGCCCATATAGACAGATATGTCGGCAACTATGACAAGTTCCTTGAGGTTTATGCGGCTAAAAAGGCACAGCTTGAGGCGGCCTACAGAAAACAGCAGCAGGAGATTGAGGACCTTAAGGACTTTGTGGCGAGAAACAAAGCCAGAATATCCACAAGAAATATGGCCATGAGCCGACAGAAAAAGCTGGACAAAATGGACATAATAGAACTGGCGGCAGAAAGACCCAAGCCTGAGTTTAATTTCAAAGAGGCCAGGGCATCGGGAAGATATATATTCCAAACAAAGGATCTTGTCATCGGCTATGACAGGCCGCTTTCAAGACCGCTGACGCTCACTATGGAAAGAGGACAGAAAATAGCCCTTGTGGGAGCCAACGGTATAGGGAAGACTACTCTTTTGAGAAGCATAATAGGCGAAATACCTGCACTGGAGGGAACCTCGGAGCTGGGCGACTATCTCTATCCCGGATATTTTGAGCAGGAGAAAAAGTATACGGAGAATATAACCTGCATAGACGAGATATGGAAGGAGTTCCCTTCGTATACCCAGTATGAGGTAAGAAGTGCTCTGGCAAAATGCGGACTGACAACCAAGCATATAGAGAGCCTTGTGAAAGTACTCAGCGGCGGAGAGCAGGCAAAGGTGCGCCTGTGCAAAATAATAAACAGAGAAACAAATCTGCTGCTTCTGGACGAACCCACCAACCACCTTGACGCCGATGCCAAGGAAGAACTGAAAAGAGCGCTCAAGGCCTATAAGGGAAGCATTCTGCTTATATGCCATGAGCCTGAATTTTATAATGATGTTGCAACCGATGTCTGGAACTGCGAGGACTGGACAACGGTAACACTCTGATATTTTGTAAATAAAAGGCCGAAGCCAACCGCAGAATAATGCAGTCATGCTTCGGCTGTTTCTGTTTTAACAGAACTCGGAATTATAAATCTACCTTCGGAAGTCCGGCAAAGCCTTTTTCAAGGTCGGCATCTGTAGGGATATAGTCGCTCATTTCTCCGTTGTTATACTTCTCGTAGGCTGTCATGTCGAAATAGCCGGTGCCTGTCAGGCCGAAAAGTATTGTCTTTTCTTCGCCCGTTTCCTTGCACTTAAGCGCTTCGTCTATGGCGCCTCTTATGGCATGGCTACTTTCGGGTGCGGGAAGTATTCCTTCGGTGCGGGCAAACTGTGTGGCGGCATCGAAAACAGCTGTCTGCTCGTAGGAGCGTGCCTCCATAAGTCCGTCGTGGTAAAGCTGTGAAAGAATGGAGCTCATGCCGTGATAGCGGAGACCGCCTGCGTGGTTGGGTGAGGGTATAAAGCCGCTGCCGAGGGTGTACATCTTGGCAAGGGGGCATACCATTCCGGTATCACAGAAGTCATAGGCGAACTTGCCTCTTGTAAAGCTGGGGCATGAAGCAGGCTCAACGGCAATTATTCTGTAGTCAGCCTCTCCGCGGAGCTTTTCGCCCATGAAGGGTGAGATAAGACCGCCGAGGTTTGAGCCGCCGCCTGCACAACCGATGATAATGTCAGGCTTTATGCCGTATTTGTCAAGGGCCTTCTTTGCCTCAAGGCCGATTACCGACTGATGAAGAAGTACCTGATTGAGAACGGAGCCGAGAACATATCTGTAACCCTCCTGTGATGTGGCGGCTTCAACGGCTTCTGAAATGGCACAGCCCAGTGATCCTGTTGTTCCGGGAAATTCTTCAAGTATTTTTCTACCGATATTTGTAGTATTTGAAGGCGAAGGTGTTACAGAAGCGCCGTAGGTACGCATAACCTCACGGCGGAAGGGCTTCTGCTCATAGGATACCTTTACCATGTATACCTTGCAGTCAACGCCGAAGAATGCGCAGGCCATTGAAAGGGCTGTTCCCCACTGACCGGCTCCGGTTTCTGTGGTCACGCCATTGAGACCCTGCTTTTTGGCATAGTAGGCCTGGGCTAAAGCTGAATTTAATTTGTGACTGCCCGATGTGTTGTTACCCTCAAATTTATAGTAAATTTTAGCCGGAGTTCCAAGGGCCTTTTCAAGGTTATAGGCTCTCATAACGGGCGAAGGACGGTACATTCTGTAGAAGTCAAGTATCTCCTCAGGTATGTCTATATATGCCGTTGTATCGTCCATCTCCTGTTTGATTAGTTCGTCACAGAATACGGGACGCAGCTCGTCAAAGGTCATTGGCTTAAGTGTTCCCGGATTGAGAAGCGGTGCAGGCTTATTTTTCATATCCGCACGGACATTGTACCACTGCCTGGGCATTTCGCTTTCTTCAAGATAAATTTTGTAGGGTATTTTTTCTGACATGATTATTCTCCTTTCATACTGTAAAATTGATTGTCTGTGCCTGTAGGTACGGTTTTTGAGTAATAAAAAAACCTCTTATCCTAAACAAATAGGACAAGAGGTATATCTCCTGCGGTGCCACCTAAATTCACCTGTACAAAAAAATACAGATGCTCCTCAAACTGCATACTATCATATGCGCTCCGCTGTAACGTGCGGACTTCCGTCTCACCTACTGACCAATGCTTTCGGTTTGCCCTCATAAGTCCATTCATCAATCCGTCATTGCCATGCTCTCAGCCCGCATAGCTCTCTGTGAAATGATTGGGAGTGATTACTACTCTTAATCGTTGGTTTATTCTGTAAAAGTTAGGCTTATTATTACACGATAAATCTCATTTGTCAACAAAAAATATTGTGTTTATATAAATACATGCGTCTGAAATACTGTCAGAGCAGTATTTCCCCGGGATTATAGCCGTATGGCAGCTTTTCCTCCGTCAGAAATTTAAAGCTGTCGTCCCTGAGAACCGGAAGAAACGCAAAAAAAGGTACTTCCGTAAATTCACTGCCGTAATTGCTTGCTCCGAACCAACGGCCTTCCTTTTCGGCAAGATTCAGGCTTCTGGCAAACTTCGTATGATTGGAACAGTCATGGACTGCTATGGGCCACTTTTCATCATCGGCAGTCTTCATCAGCTTAAGGGAGAGCTCCCTGCTCCATATAGGCGATATGTAGCCATGTCTGGAAATATACATGTTTTCGCCCTCGTAGTTGCATATATTGTTGGCATTGAGATGAAGCTCGGCACAATTCATAAAGTCAATGCCCGTGGCAAGTATTCTATCCTTTTTGGCCATGAATGTATCATAAAGCTCGGGCGTCATAGGCGTTTCTATACCGACAGCCTTTATGTATTTTTTGGCAAGCGCCATATTTTCGATGACCTTATCGGAACAGTTCGTGGCGCCCAGGTTGAAGCGAAGCTCATCCAGACCTGCCTCACCCAGTGCCTTAAGGTTTTTCTCGGTTGCCAGTGTGCCGTTGGTGTACATGTGCTGATAAACGCCGGCATCGCTGAATTTTTTGATTATGCCGTAATACTTTTCTATCTCCATAAAGGGCTCAAGATAAACATAGGCCACGCCTGAGGGCTTCTTCTGTATGGAAAGCAGCAGGTCAATGTCCTTTTCATAGAATTTTGTGCCGCCTATCTCCCAAAGACCCTCGCCTATGGGCATAACATCGTCAAGCTCGCCGTAGTTGTAGCAGAATTTACATTCCACATTGCATTTGTTTGTCTTTCTGATGGCTGTCAGTCCCGTGCCTGTCAGACAGCAGCGGCAGCCTTTGGCAAACTTGCTGTCGTCACCCACATAGTAGGTTCTTCCGCCTAAAGACTTAAGTCCCTTTATTTCCGACATCAGCTTTTCGTTTCTTGCGTCAACGGCCTCCTCAATCTGGGCAAAGGCCGCATATACTATTTCATACTGCATGGGAGAGAGTTCTTCGCCCTCGGGCAGAGAATCGAAAAACTCAAACCACATCAGTGCATCTTTTTTTGATATTTTCATAGTGTTCTCCTTAATATTTTTTTCTAATAATATTTATACGCAAATTTGTTTTCGGTGTCAATAGCGGTATACTATATCGGTATATATGGGATTGAGGCTCTGCCTCAAACTCCGCAAGCCTTTGAAAAGGCTTGACCTAAACTTTAAACCGAAAAACATACGTTTTTCGGGGAGGCTAATTTCAAATATGTTAAGCCTCAAATACTTGGCATAGGAAAAACGAAGTTTTTCCATAAAAGTTTTGGGGAGTTTAAGAGGGGACTTTTCCAAAAGTCCTCTCTTTATTTTCACATACAACAGTAAACCCCGACGAAATTACTTCCGTCGGGGTCAATAAACTGCGAATAAACCACTCTAAAATCAAAAGTTTCCGTGGGAACTTTTGATTTTAGTTCCGTAACAAGTTGAAATCCCCAAAGGATTTCAACTTAGCGGCTCTGCCGCTATTTCATCAGTCTCATTTTCTTAAATACTCTCACCATTGCCCTGCCCTTCGGTATGCTCTCGAAATCTCTCTCGGTTATACCGTTAATCAGCAACATGGTCACAAGATATATTATAATTGCCACAACTATGGCAAGCAATGTTGATATTGTATTTCCGAATACTATGTCAAACAGCTTATACGAAGCAAGACAGCCTATTGACATCACTATTGAACAAAGTGTCGGCTTTAGTAGCATCTGTCCGTAGTACGGTCTTACTCCCGTTATCCTTGTCAGCATTATAAGGTTGAATACAGCCGCCACCAGATAGCATACATCTGTCGATATTACCGCTCCCACTACGTTTATGCTCGGTATCGGTATAAGTATTGCATTCAGTATAACCTTGACAACGGCACCCATAAGCGCACCGATAACGGGTATCTGTATCTTTCCTATGCCCTGGAGTACACCCGTTACTATCTGGCAAAGTGAAAGGAAAGCAACGGATACTGCTCCCGCAACTATCAATGCTCCGCCCTCATGCTGTGTGGGGAAAAGCATAAGAAGTATCTCATCAGCCAGTATGCCTATGCCGAAGGCCGCCGGTATGGAAATTACCATTGCCAACTTCAAGGCCATATTGACCTTCACTTTGACCATTTTTTTGTCACCCAGCGTGACAGAGGTTGCTATCGTCGGTATTGCCGCTGTAGCCATTGCCGAGGATATGGATACGGGAAGCGTTGTCAGTGTAACATATTTTCCCGAAAGCTGTCCGTACAGTGTATTGGCCTGACTCTCGGTATAGCCTGAGCTCATAAGCAGTGACATTACCATCTTCATGTCGATAAGATTTGTTATACTGAATATGGCTGTTCCGGCTATTATGGGCACAGCGGTGAACACGATGCTTTTAAGTATCTCCTGATTGTTCTCCTGCTTAATACCTCTGTCCTCAAGCCTTATATTTTTGTATATCTGCTTCTTCTCCCGACAGTAGAATATAATTATTACAATTAATCCCGCAAAGGCACCTATGCCTGTTCCGGCTGTTCCGCCTGCCGCACCGAGGGGTATGCTCTGCTTAACAAGTATCCATGCCAGCAGCACGCTGAATACCGCATTGAATATCTGTTCTATAATCTGTGACATGGCTGTCGGAGCCATTATGTTCATGCCCTGCAAATAGCCCCTGTATACCGACATAAAGCCGACTATAAGCAGTGTCGGAGCCAATGTCCTTATACAGTAAACACTGGCAGGATTATCTACGAAGTTTGCTATCGGTTCGGCAAAGACAAACAGTATTACCATTCCTATGGCGCCCAAGGTTCCGCCTATTGCCATTGCGACCCTGAATACCCTGTGGGCGTTGGAGTATTCGCCCTTGGCTATTCTTGTGGAAACAAGCCTGGAAATGGCCGCAGGAAGTCCCGCCGATGAAAGTATCAGCAGAAAAGTATATATATAGTATCCCGCACTATATATGCCGTTTCCCTCGTCGCCTATGAGCTCCGTCATCGGCAGTCTGTATAAAAAGCCGATGAATCTGACTATAAGGCTGGCGCTGGCAAGTACCGCCGCCTGAACAACAAATGAACCTCTTTTTTTATCTTTAGCCGCCATATAACAACCTCGCAGTCATAGACCTAAGCCTCATTTAACCGTGTATTCTTATCTTTCTTCTGAGTGCCGGGTCAAGCACCTTTTTCCTCATTCTTATGCTTAAGGGAGTAACCTCAACATATTCGTCCTCCGAAATGAACTCCAGAGACTGTTCCAGGCTCATCTCAATGGGAGGTGTAAGCTTGAGCGCCTCGTCTGCACTTGAAGAACGCATATTTGTAAGCTGTTTCTTCTTGCATACGTTTACGTCAAGGTCATCGGCCCTTGAGTTTCTGCCGACAATCATTCCCGTATATACCTTTACGCCCGCTCCGATGAACAGGTCGCCTCTGTCCTGAGCATTGAAAAGACCGTAGGCTACGGCATCTCCGCTTTCAAAGGCTACAAGAGAGCCCTGTGCCCTTGTGGGTATATCTCCCTTATAGGGCTGGTATCCGTCAAAAATAGTATTCATAATACCGTTACCCTTTGTATCGGTAAGCAGCTCGTTCTTGTATCCGATAAGTCCTCTTGAAGGGATTGAGAACTCAAGTCTTGTATATCCGCCGTTTGTTGAGGGTGTCATATTTGTCATTTCACCCTTGCGGCTACCCAGCTTCTCGATAACATTTCCAACAAACTCATCGGGAACATCGATAATAACCTTTTCCATAGGCTCGCACTTTTTGCCGTCTATTTCTTTGTAGAGTACCTCGGGCTTGGAAACAAGGAACTCATAGCCCTCACGTCTCATTGTTTCGATAAGTATTGAAAGGTGAAGCTCACCTCTGCCGCTTACCTTGAAGGTCTCGGTTGTATCTGTGTCCTCTACTCTCAGGCTGACATCGGTATTAAGCTCTCTGTAAAGTCTGTCTCTGAGGTGACGTGAGGTAACATATTTACCCTCCTGACCCGCAAAGGGACCGTCGTTTACGCTGAAATTGATGCTCAGTGTAGGCTCCTCAATCTTTACGAAAGGAAGCGCCTCGGGCTTAAGGGGTGAACATATCGTATCACCGATGCTTATGTCCGAAATACCGGATATGGCAACGATTGAGCCGTATTTGGCTTCCTTGACCTCTACCTTCTGAAGTCCTTCAAACTCGTATAGCTTGCTTATTTTAACTTTCTGCTTGTACTCAGGATTGTGGATATTGAGAAGTACAACATCGTCATTTACATGGATTGTGCCTGTCTCAATTTTACCGATACCGATTCTTCCCACATAATCGCTGTAGTCGATGGTGGATATAAGCGCCTGGAGGGGTTCCTCCTCATCGCCTTCGGGTGCGGGAATGTGGTTGATTATAGTCTCAAACAAATCCTTCATGGAGTCGTTCTGCTTCATGGGGTCAAGGGATGATGTACCCTTTCTTGCCGAAGCGAATACGAAAGGTGAATCAAGCTGTTTTTCATTGGCGTCAAGGTCCATGAAAAGCTCGAGAACCTCGTCAACGACCTCCTCGGGTCTGGCTTCAAATCTGTCTATCTTGTTTACGCACACTACTACCGGAAGGTCGAGGGCAAGAGCCTTCTGCAGAACGAACTTTGTCTGGGGCATAGGTCCCTCAAAGGCATCTACCACAAGGACAACGCCGTTTACCATTTTAAGCACACGCTCAACCTCGCCGCCGAAGTCCGCATGTCCGGGTGTATCGATAATATTTATTTTAATATCGCCGTAATGTACCGCCGTATTTTTGGAGAGGATTGTTATACCTCTTTCTCTCTCTATGTCGCCGGAGTCCATGACTCTTTCCTGTACCACCTGATTGGTACGGAATGTGCCGCTCTGTTTAAGCAGCTCGTCTACAAGTGTAGTCTTGCCGTGGTCAACGTGGGCGATAATAGCTATGTTCCTAATGTCTTCTCTTGCTTTTCTCATTTATGACTGCTCCTTTAAGTGTCGAAATAGCTTTGTACCTAACTGAATTATTTTATCACAGAAATTTTGTCATTACAATAATCATATGCCCAAACTTAAGCCTTTTAAGCAATAATATGTAGTTCTTTTGCACAAAAAAGCCCCAAGCTTAAAACAAGTCGAAAACCTGTTTTCGACTTATAGAAAAACGCTCCCTACAATGTAAGGAGCGTTTGCATAACCTATTAATATATATTCAAAAAACGGCTTTCGCAGTTTGGTTGGATACTAATATTAAGATTAAGCCTTTACTACGTTTGCAGCCTGGGGTCCTTTAGCGCCCTGTACTACTTCAAATTCAACTTCCTGACCCTCTTCAAGAGTTTTGTAGCCGTCTGCCTGGATAGCTGAGAAGTGTACAAAAACGTCGTCCTCGCCGGGTACGGAGATAAATCCGAAGCCTTTTTCTGCATTGAACCATTTTACTGTACCTTTTTTCATTTTGAGTCCTCCTACTAAAAGTAAATAAAGTTAAAGCGTTCGCATGGGATCCAACACCTCTGCGCTTGCGCCACGGCAGTTACCGAATGCACTTCCAAAACCGAATCGAAGCAATGATTTAATTTAAGACTATGCAGGCTTCTGCACTAATTATTGTTACAAATGAAGAATAACATACTTTGGAAATGGTGTCAATAAATATTTGGCCTTTCAGGCATATTTTTACCATTTTTTAACAGACAAAATATTCTATTTTTATACATTATCCTTTATAGTTTTTATCCTCCAGAAGGTTTCCGCCTTCAATCGCCGTTCTTGCCAAAAGGTCGCATCTTTCGTTTTCCTTATTGTCGGCATGACCCTTGACCCATATAAAGCTAACCTCGTGGAAATCAAGCAATTCCAGAAGTCTCTCCCACAGGTCTGTATTGAGAGCCTTTGTTTTGTCGGCCTTTTTCCAGCCGTTGGCCTTCCATTTTACAGCCCAGCCCTTGGTCACAGCGTCAACCACATATTTAGAATCGCTGTATAAATTTACACGGCATCTTTCCTTTAGGGCCTCCAGTGCCTTTATGACCGCCAGCACCTCCATACGGTTGTTGGTGGTCAGTCTGTAGCCTGCGGAAAGCTCCTTTCTGGCGCCGTTATAGAGCATTACAACTCCGTAGCCGCCCTTGCCCGGATTTCCCGAGCACGCTCCGTCGGTATATATATCAACAGTTTTCATGTCCGCCTCCGGTCAGTATTTTTTCTCCTACAAGCAAATCGTCGGGGGTCGTTATTTTTATGTTGTCATAGCTTCCCTCGATTATTTTAACGGGATATCCTGCGTTTTCGGCGACAGCCGCATCATCGGTGCCGAATATTCCCTTTTCATAGGCCTTTTCATAGGCGTCGGTTATTATCTCTTTTCTGAAGGTCTGGGGCGTCTGTATGGCATACACAAAACTTCTGTCGGGTGTGGAGCGCACAAAGCCTCTGTCATCGCATATCTTTACCGTATCCTTGGACTTTACTCCCGCTGCACAGGCTCCGAAGGAGACAGCCGCTTCCACGGAGTCAATAATGAGCTTCTCTTTGACAAAGGGGCGCACCCCGTCATGTATAATGACTATGCCGCACCTTTCATCGGCAGCCCTTATGCCGTTATATACGGAATCATATCTTTCGGCACCGCCGAGGACATACTTTACAGGCTTGTCCCCATTACAACCCGATAAAATTCTTCTGCATTCCTCAAGACCCGTCTCTGACGAAACGATTATTATTTCGTCAACGGCAGAACAGCCGCCGAAAACAGCGGCTGTCCTCTCTATTATAGTTTTTCCGCACAGTTCAAGAAACTGCTTGGGCCTGTCTGCACCCATTCGTTTTCCCGTGCCCGCCGCAACGATAACGGCGGAGCAGAATAAACTGTCCTTATACATCGTCAATCTTTATCCTTTTCAGTCTTTATCTTCGTGAATATCATTCTTCCTGCCGAGGTCTGGAGCACACTTGTCACAACTACGTCAAGGGTTTCTCCTATGCGTCCTGCGCCGCCCTCGACAACTATCATTGTTCCGTCGTTTAGATATGCAACGCCCTGGCCGTTTTCCTTGCCGGCCTTGATTACTGTTACTCTCATTTCCTCACCGGGCAGCAGCATGGGCTTAACGGCATTGGCAAGCTCATTGATGTTGAGCACCTTTACGCCCCTTACGCCCGCAACCTTATTGAGATTGTAATCGTTTGTAACAACATAGGCATCCATTTTCTCCGCCATTTTGAGCAGCTTGGAATCTACCTCTATTTTTTCCTTGGTGTTGAATTCCTTTATCACTACGGGAACATCAAGCTGTTTCTGTATCTCGTTGAGTATATCCAGTCCTCTCCTGCCCTTGCTTCTTTTAAGGCTGTCGGAGGAATCGGCTATATGTCTCAGCTCGTCCAGTACGAAGGTAGGTATTATTATCTTGCCCTCTATAAAGCCCGTATGCAGCAGGTCAAGTATCCTTCCGTCGATGATAACGCTTGTATCGAGTATTTTCGGACGTCCCGCAGTTGTTTTGGTCTGACTGCTCTTTAATATGGGCATTTCAAATTCATCGCGTTTTCTGGTTGCTACACGGTAGCCCAAAAATCCGAGAGCAATATTGAGTATTACCGTTATGCCTGTGCCTACAATTCCGTAGCCGCTGATGGCAACTCCGATAAGGTTGGCGATTATAAGACCGATAACACAGCCGATAACACCGGTAACAAGCTCCTTTATGTCCATTTTGACGAGTTTGCCCTCATAAAAGCCAAGCTGTTTTATAATGGCCTCTGCGGCGTAGTCAGAAAATAATATAAAATAAATGATTCCGATAAATATACCTACAAGTATTACCACATAGTCGGGAACATAATCTTGTATTGCCCAAATATTGTCACTGTAAAAGGCATATAAAAGACCCACCGCAACCGTCATGACCACAAGTGTTATAACGTACCTTAATATCTTCTTTATCATTGTTTTCACCTCCTTTTATTATTTGCCGTATGACCGCCCCTTATCAGTTTTCCCCGACAAAACTAATATTACTGCTAGGTTATCATACAATTAAAGCATAACATATTTCCCATACAAGTGCAAATGAAATAGTATTACAATAATATTAAAATTATGTCAGCCTGCCCATATACGATATATAAAAATAAGCTCCGCATATCGTCGGAGCTTATCCCATGGCTTATATTAAAAACTAATTTAGAGAACCCGATAAAAATTGACTTTCATTTGCAAATCTTGCATTTGTTCAATTAAACTACAACCAATGCATTAATCTGATTGCACTGTAATTTGTACTTGTTCTCAATCATTTTTTAACATACTGTTTCTGCATGAACTGTCATTGTACAATTACTTAAAACTTTTCATTCAACAATTTGTTCACTAAGTAGGCATCTATGCGTATTTAAGTTTTCGCAGAATAATAATCTTCTTTATTAACTAATTATTAAATATGAATTTAGTGATTCTGTTACTTGCTTTGTTGGTTGCATCAATAATATCGTTTTTCCTCCAATATGGTTTATTAGAATCCTTATATTTAGCAACTAAATTTTGAGCAATTGGATATCTACTATCAATATAACCCGTTTTATTTTCAAGTTTTGTTGAGACTTTTGTTCTAAACCATTCGTTGCCAATTGCTCGATTGATTTTTTCTTCAAGAAGAATCTTATTACCGAGTTTGTTTGCAACTCTGTAAAATTCTTCCTCGTCTTCAATCTCAGCATCTTTTCTGATTTCCTGTAGATTGTATCCGCTATATGGCATTATATGCTCGATATCGTATTTATCTCCAAGTATAAAACTCATATTATTTTCTTTAGCAAAAAGATATTCGTTTAAATACACAAGCATATTGCCATCATAGTCATTCAGTAATGATTTTATTACATCACTGTCCCAATTTAATCTAATATGGTCATTAAAATCCTTGGTAATTTCATCAACGGAGATATCTTTATTAACGAATTTTGTTTCTTCGCTAAATAAAAATGTCTTGAAATGCTTACTTGAGTAACCTGCATCAACCAGTTCGAGAAGAGTAAATAGGCGGAGCATACATTCAGCGATAGGACATACTATTTCTTCTGTAATGTCTTCTTCGTTAAACCTATAAAAATAGCTTGCCAAAAATAGTTTTGTATTCTCATTGAATTTTAGTAAAACTTTCATTTGAGAATAATTTGAAATCTTTTTCCATATCGTAGCCAATCTAATCATATCTGTACACATAGTAATCGGATCACTAATTGGCACTTTGTTAACTTCAGTGAAGTATCTTCTTAAACCCGGCGTTGTAACATTGATTGCACCCGTATCGCTAATAGTTTCTTTGTTTACAGTACGGATATAATACATGTACTGCATTAAGATTGAATTTATATCTGCAATATGATTGCTTTCCAAATCACTAATAATGTCATTTAACTTTTTCCATAAATCTGCAAATATCTTTGCTTCTCCTCTCTTTTCTGCTGCAGCATATAGTTTTGCAGAGATGATATCAGAATCATAAAGAGGCAGACCATCTGAGTTGAGGGAGTTAAACATCGTGATAGCCTGTTCAACTTGCCAGCTTTTTATTTCAATTACTTCGCAGTTATCTGTAATGGATTTTGCAATACTGTTTAATTGAGAATCTGATAAATCACTTATTTTGTTATAAAAGAATTTAAAATTCCTGAAGAAATTAGTATATCTATTATCTTTTTGCTTGTACTTAATTTTGATTACTCTCGCTTCTGCCGAGGCGTAATCAGTTGCTTGTAGAATTGTTTTTAATTCATCTTTATACTGTTCATTTATTGAAAAGTTTTCAAGGATAATTTCACGCTGACAAATTTCAGAGTCTTTCGCAGAATCGGGGTTATCTGGTATATCTTCAGTTTCAACCTTGTACAGTATACCCATAATTCTTCTCCTGCGTTCCTTCAACCCACGACAAAGGCTTGCGGAATCCTCATCACTTGCAGTTCTCTCGATAGCTATATTAATTCTTACCAACAACGCCTTCAACAATAAAAGAAATGTGGTAGTACGCTGTTGACCGTCAATTAATCCATATTTCATATCATTATCCTGACAGTTAATAATAATCGTCCCAAAGAAGTACCTGTCCCTACTTTCACTTTCAACAAATTCATTTATGTCCTGCCACAACTTGTCACAGTTATCAATCCCCCAAGAATAAGCACGTTGGTATTCCGGTATGATGAATACAGTTTCTTCTTCAAGTTTTAGATAGTCTCCAATTTTTTTAAGTTTTGGCTCTATATTCTTTGCCACATTTATACCCCCAATCTAAAAAACACGCAATAATATATTGGTATCTCTTGACAGAAAATTTTTACAACCCAACCTTAAACTCTTATTCAAGAATCAGCATTTGATTGTAGAATTCATAAAACATGAATATCTTTGGGCAAAAATAATTCTAGAATTTTAGCATAAATCATATTGTTACTAAAATCAAGGATTATAATGAAATTATATTTATTAGGATAAGATATAGTGGCTCAAAGACTATTATAAGACCAATTACATCTTCTATTGCACTCTTTATAAATGCCTGATAATACTATAGGTTTAAATCAAATCCAACGACACAAATTACTCCAGTTCAATTTAATAATATTAGGGATTCATTATTTTTTGAAAATTAATATAAACAATTTGAAAACTTTTTTAGTACCGCAAAGATGTGCGGACGCGAAGCGGTTTTGCTTTAGCAAAATACTGACTTTACTTAGTGTCGACTTTGTCGACACCAAAAGATATCCCCCCGAAACAGATCCGGAGGGATATCAAATGGCTTATATCTTTTTTAAATTATGCTATTGCTTCTTCATAATAGCTGGGAATGTAGCTGTACTCTGTAGCGTTGTTAACGCTGAGACCTATCATTTCTTCATTTGCGTAGATTGCAAATGTTGTTCCGGGATAGTCATGTACTACTTCAGCAAACAATTCGTACGCTCTTTCAGGGCAGCCGTTAATTTTTTCTTCACAAGCTTTGTTAAATAATTTTTCACACGTCATATTAAATCCCCCTTAGATTATAGTCTGATTAGTCAATGTTTTAAGTATTTTTAATAATTTGCTCTTTATCTTTTATGACTTTTTTGTTTTCTTTATCTTGACTATATTGTAAAACTATTAACGAAGTTTGTCAAGAGTTAAACAAATAAATGGTATACAAAAAACCTCTCCTATATTTGGAGAGGTTTCACATCATTACATTACAATATACTTAAGTCTGAAATATAATAACATTACCAAAACTTATATCAGTCAACATATATATCCGCCTCGGAATAGAGCACGGCCTTTCCGCAGAGTCTCACCCTGCCCTCCTTGAACATCTTGCAGTAAACGGTGCCGCCTCTTTTTGAAACCTGCCTTGACACCAGCACATTCTGTCCGAGCTTTTCCTTCCAGTAGGGCGCAATATAGCAGTGTCCCAGACCACAGACAGGGTCCTCGTCAACGCCCAGCTTAGGCGAAAAGGAACGGGCAACACAGTCATAGCGGCTGCCCCTTGCCGTCACATGGGTCTCCAGACCGTGGAGCTGTTTGAGCTTTTCCATATCCGGCTTAAGGTTTATTACGGTATCCTCGCTGTCCAGCACCAGAAGCAGGTCTCTGCCGAGGAATGCCTCTTTGGGAACAGCGCCTACGGCCTCTGCCATGTCATCGGTAACGGGTATCTTTTTAAGCTGATACTGTGGAAAATCCATTTCAAACACATCATCGTTTTTAAATATGCTTATTTTTCCGTCCAGCGTGTCAAGCTCTATGACATCTCTGTTCTTTTCATAAAAGTTCATTATTACATAGGCCGCCGCCAAAACGGCATGACCGCACATATCTATTTCGCCCCTGGCAGTAAACCACCTGAGATTATAGGAATTGCCCTTTTTGAGCACAAAGGTTGTCTCCACCAGTCTGTTTTCAACGGCTATCTTCTGCATAAGCTCATCGGATATGGGGCTGTTAAGCATACATATAGCGGCAGGATTACCCGAAAACACCTCATCGGTGAAGGAATCTACTATATACTGCTTTATACATCTGCTCTTTTTGTTCTTGCCCGTTCTTTCCTTGAGATAGGCAACATCAAAATCTTCGCCCGTTATTTTTTTGTAATCTTCTGTATCTATAAGCCCCTTTGTAACTGCGTCCTTTACCTGATTAGGCGACCAGAGACCGTGTTCAAAGTAGCACTTTACCATTTCGTATTTGCGCGCCATCAATATTGCTTCCTTTCAAAACATTTTTATATGCCGCGTATAAGCCGCTGTTATTATTATAACCGTTTTATTCCCTGCGGACAAGGCGTTTATTCCACAAGACTGAGTATATTTATAAGAAGTATCCATACTATGCCGTAATATGCGGCTACGGCGGCCAGGTCGTTTACCGTGGTGATAAGCGGTCCCGAAGCCACCGCCGGGTCAACATGAATCTTTTTGAAGAATATAGGCACATAGGTACCTACAGCGCTGGAAATAACCATTGCCGCCGCCAGCGATACGCCTATACAGCCCGATACCGCAAAGGAGAAAAACGGAGTTTTTGCCTTAGCAATCATAATATAGAAGCCTGCCATAAAAAACGAAAGCAGTCCCAGTATAAGTCCGTTGCACAGACCGACCTTCATTTCCTTAAGCACAAGGCTCCTCTCCTGTTTCCTTGATATGTTTTCGTCCATAAGCACTCTGATTGTGACGGCCAGTGACTGGGTTCCCGCATTTCCCGCCATGTCCAGTATGAGGGACTGGAAACATACAACCAGTGTTATCTGGGATACTACCGTTTCAAACATACCCACAACGGTGGACACCACAAGACCCAAAAACAGCAGAAGCACAAGCCAGGGCAGTCTCTTTTTGATACTCTCACGGAAGGGTTCGTCCAAATCCTCCTCTGCCGTAAGACCTGCCAGCTTTGCATAGTCCTCGCCCATTTCCTCATCGACAGCCTCTACGATGTTCTGGGAGGTTATGGCGCCTATTATCCTGTTTTCATTGTCCAGCACGGGTATGGAGTCCTCTGAGTAATCCTTCAGGTTTTCAATACAGTCTGTTGTTTTTTCATCGGCGTATACATAGGGATAGGACGAAGCCGTTATGCTGTCCAGCTCCATATAGTCCCTTGCCACGATAAGGTCCTTAAGGTCTATGGCTCCGCAGAACCTGCCGTCGTCGTCGGTAACATACAGCGTTGATATATTGTCATTGTCTGCCGCCTGCTCCACAAGGGCCTTCATGGCCTGCCTTATGGTATATCCCTTTTTGATTGAGACAAAGTTTGTCGTCATCCTGCTGCCTATGGTGTCCTCATCATAGGACTGGATAAGGTCGATATCCTGTCTGGCTTCCTCCTCCATCAGGTCTTTGAGCTCATCGCTCTTTTCCTCCTCCAGTTCCTCCAGCAGGTCGGCGGCGTCGGCAGAGTCCATTGTCTCTATGATGTCCGCCGCCCTTTCGGGGTCTAGCTCATTAATGTACTTGTCAATATCGTCCTCGATGTAGGCGAATATTTCAGATATTCTCTCATCGTCAAGGGCGCTGTAAAGCTTTTGTCTTTCTTCCTCGCTCAGTTCCTCCAGTACAGAGGCAATATCATTTTCGTGGTAATTTTCAAGTTTTTCACGCAGGGCTTCTCCGCCTCTGCATTTTCTGATTATTCTTGCCAGCTCCATGCCGTAATCGGGCTTTTGGGGCATGACATTCTTTCTCTTTTCTTCAGCCATCATTGACACCTCCTATTTCTTTGCGGATTTTCGCCTGAAAACGGGCATAAAAAATCCACCGCTTTTTCTCAGCAGTCAGAAACAAGTTTCATTGCAGGTCAAAGTGATGGGCATAGTAAATCAATAAAAACGCATGGAAAAACAGTCCGCCGTCGCTCTAGGCAGTACCGTACTGCGGTTTTATTGCAATATTATGCCTGTCTATCATATGTTGCCCGCAACTGCCGCAGTTATCCATTACGTTTCCACCTCACATTATTATTGGAATCTGATACTATAAGGACTGATTAAACAGCCGATTCTTATATATTAATTATTATCATACCATAAAAGCATGTTTTTGTCCACAAATTAAGATTCTATTGATTATTATTTTTGAAAGTGTCATACTTAAACAGGAAAAGAGCTGAGATATATGAAAATAAAGAAAAAAATAATAGTTCCCGTTATAGTCCTGCTAATCCTTTTGTCGCCCCCTGCGGCGGTATTCAGAAGCATGGCTGTCATGTCCGTGTACAGTCACTCTTTTGAAAAAAATTCCGTACAGCGTCAGCACGGCTTTGACATAAAAATACCCGGCGGTCTTTCGACCCCGGAGTCCGACTGGTATCCGTTTGTTATGACCTTCAGCGACAGTGCGGGCTTTCAAAGCTTTACAAAAAATAATGACCTGTCGCTCACAATAATGTATAACTTTCCTGCTTTCTCGCCTGTCAGGGGCTGCAGTCATCTATTTAACCCCTACTCGCCCTATCTCGGCAGTTTTTACGGCGCATACGCAGTCAGCGACAGCTCCGGCGGAAAATACGGTTTTCTTGAGGACGGCTCCCTTGATACCGCTTCCGTGTCTCAGGTACCCATGTTCGATATGCAGCGGCTTGTTCTCAGCGATTTCGGGCTGAAACAGCAGGACATGGTATTCGACTGGAGCATAACCGACACATCGGAAGTCTCCTATGCGGGCAGTGACGGCTGGACAAAATGCGATGCGGAAATTATAACAAACAGTCCGACCCATACTCCAAAGGCCTTTGCCATGTCATATTTGCAGTACGGCGTCCCATCGTACAATGTCAAGCCTAAATTTGCGCCCGTCAGAATGTACGGCAGGGTATACTCCAAATATATTGAGGAATATGACACCTCGGTTTTCTTTTATATAATCTGCCATGACAAAGATGCCCTTGAAAAATGCGACAGAGACATACTTTCAAAAAGTGAAATCATTCCCGTCAAATAATACCTGACACAGCAGACCATGCGATTTCCATTGCGCCGCATATAAGCATGACCGCCACAGGCCCCATTTTCCTGACCCTCAGCAGTATAATGGCAACAATGAATATGACAGCTATATCAAGCCTAAAGGATATAAGCCCTTCGGGAAAAACCGCATCGGCTATTACGGAAATTCCTGCCGAGGCTATCATTGCAACTACGGCAGGGCGCAGTGCTCCGAGTATGCCCTGCATCATTCCCATGCTTTGGTATTTGAAATATATAACCGCCAGCAGAGTAACTATAATACACGAAGGCAGTATACAGCCCAGTGTTGCCGCAGCCGCCCCTGCCGCTCCTGCCAGCTTCATTCCCACAAAGGTGGCGGCATTTATGGCAATGGGGCCGGGTGTCATCTGGGATATGGTCAGCAGGTCGCCGAACTCCCTTACCGTCAGCCAGCCGTTGACGTCCACCACCTGATTCTGTATCAGCGGCAAAGCCGCATAGCCCCCTCCGAAGCTGAAAAGTCCTATCTGTATAAAGCTAATAAAAAGGCGCAGATATATCATTTCCGACACCCCGCAATCCATGTTTTTACCGCACCCAGTATACCGCAGGCAATAACTATGAATGCGGCATTTACCTTAAAAAAGTACGAAAGTATAAAAGCCGCCGCCATTACTGATATGGAAAGTATATTTTTTGACTTCACCATAGGCGCCGCCATATCGTACACCACCGAGGAAATGACCGCACCTACTCCCGCCAACATTCCCTCCAGTGCCGAAGCTATATACGGATTTTTGCTGAAGGCCTCATAAAACAGCGACACTATAGAAATGATTATAAACGGCGGCAGTATGGTACCCAATACCGCCGTTATCATTCCGGGAAGCCCCGCCAGCTTATAGCCCACCGCAATGGCACCGTTTACGGCTATGGGGCCGGGTGCGCTTTGGGCAATGGCTGTAAGGTTAAGCATTTCCTTTTCATCTATCCAGTGATATTCATCGGCAAACTTCTTTTTCATAAGCGTAATAATCACATATCCGCCGCCAAAGGTAAAGGCGCTCAGGTAAAATGATGATATGAACAGCTTCACCAGAAGCTCTTTTTTTGATATATCCTTTTCCATAGCACTCTCCAAATTTTATTTTAATCGTATATCAACGGTATTGTCGTTCATCGTCGTGGCCTCGCCCAAATCCGAAAGCCTGTCATGCTGAAGGGCATTTACCCCAAGTCCGTTAAATGTATGCTCACCCTTGAATATTCCCACGGAAGCCACCGCTCCCTCTGCTATGCCGTCCGTTACAAGGGCTTCATATTCCACCTCTGCCAGGTCATTGAAGCATATTATTCTGTCTCCGTTTTTTATGCCTCTTTTTTCGGCATCCGAGGTATGTACAGCCAGCTTCATTTTTCCCTTGGGAGCGTTCATATCGTCCCTTTCGGTAAATATGGAGTTAAGCGTATGAGCACTGGGTACAGATACAAGCTTTAGCGGATATTCGCCGCCGTGGCACTCGGTATATTTCGGTATGGGCTCAGCCAGCTTTTCGTTTACTATTTTAATTTTGCCGCTCTTAGTTCCCCATTTTGTATGGTCTGCAAATGGAATACTGACAGAACCGCCGTTGTTAAGCTTTTCCCTGTCCTCATCGGAAAGTCCTGCCACTGCCTTTGTGGGATGGGAAAGAACCTCGTCTATCATCTGCTCCGCCGTTCTATTGAAATAATCGTCCTCATAGCCCATTGCTTCGGCAAGGATTCTGAAAGTATCCCAGTTGCTTTTACACTGTCCCGGCGCTTCTACCGCCTTATTGGCTGTGGAAAGGGTACAGTAGCCGTAGGCCTCGTATATATCGCTCTGTTCCACCGAGAAGCATGCAGGCAGTATTATATCCGCATACCTTGCCGTATCGGTCATAAACCTCTCATGCACCACCGTAAACAGATCGTCTCTCTTAAGTCCCTCGATGACGGCACCAGTATCGCTGACCGACGCCGCAGGATTGCTGCCGTATACATACAGACTTTTTATGCCTCCGTCCTTTACCGCCCTGCCCAGCTGATTGATATTTATTTTTCTTGCGGGCTTTTCTCTGAAATCGGGGCGTTTTATTATGTTTCCGTCTATATAGCTCTGTCCCGTGGGGCCGCAGCCGCAGAGTCCGCCGCCTTTTTTAAGCCATGCTCCCGTAACGCAGGAAAGTATTGTTATAAGTCTTACAGTCATGGCTCCGTTGCCGTATCTGGAATTTCCGCTTCCCAGTATTACGGCGGGCGCATTTGCTCTGCCGTATTCCATCGCCAGCTTTTCTATGGTATCGGCGGGTATTCCCGTTATTTCTTCCGCCCAGACGGGAGTATACTCGGGCAGTGTATCTCTGAAAATATCCCAGCCCTCGGCATTGTTTTTCAAAAATTCTTCATCGGCAAGACCCTCTCTGACAATCACATGCATCATCGCCAGCGCCAAGGCTCCGTCTGTACCCGGTCTTATGGTCACAGCTTCATCGCAGTAAGCCGACATGGGCTCTGTATATACATCTATCAGAACAACCCTTTTGCCGTTTTTTCTGCCCTCAACAATGTCCTTCATGGACTGTATTCGGGTTGCCGTCATGTTTGAGCCCCATATCAAATAGAAGTCACTGTCACACAGCTCCCTTGGGTCAAGACAGCCCGTTTTGCCCATGACGTTGGCATAGCCCACGCCCTTTGCCGAGGAACAGAGGGTCTTTATAAGCTCACAGGCGCCCATCTTGTTGAAGAAAGCCTCCCCGCAGTGTCTTTGTATATCGCTCATTACTCCCGAATATACACAGCTGGCTATGGCTTCGGGGCCGTCCTCTGCAATTACGGCCTTCCACCTGTCACTTATGAGCCTGACCGCCTCGTCCCAGCTGATAGGCAGAAACTCACCGCTTCCCTTTTTGCCGTTTCTTATGAGCGGAGTAAGTATACGTTTTTCCGAGTTTATCGAGCGTTCATAGTGTCTCATTTTTCTGCAAATCAGTCCGCCCGATGCAGGGTCGTTGGGGTCGGGTCTGATTCCGACCACTTTATTGTCCTCGACTTCCGCAAAAAATCCGCAGGTCGTCGGACAGTCATAGGGACATACTGTTCTTTTTAAAACGATACTCATACTATTCCTCCCTGCCTTCAAAATAATTCATTATAAAATCTGCTGTCTTTTCTGTCTCGTCTTTATCAAAGCATGGCTGACCGTCCCGTCCAATCCACGCTATTATATTTTTAATGCTTTCATCGTCTTTCGGCTTTTCATCGGAGCATACCCAAAGCTTCGGATATTCCGAATGCTTAAAGCCCTCCAGCATTATTATATCCGCCTCGGGAAACATAGCGGTCAATTCCTTTTCGTCCGCTCTGCACCTTTTTACAAGCTGAAACTTTTCGCCGTCAAACACCGCTGTACCGACAGCCCCTGCATCATAGAACCGCCTTGTATCAGTTCCTTTCATATCCGGTTCAAAGCTGTGTCCGTCATGCTTTATGACTGCCGTTTTCATTTCCCTTGCCGAAAAGACTTTTACAAGCTTTTCAATTACCGTTGTTTTGCCCGAATTTTTATATCCGCTGACAGCTATTATCACAGACACAGTATCACCGCCCTGTCTCCTGTCTTAAGTTCGCCGCTGTTTTGCGGCACTTCTATATAGCAGTTGCATTCCGCCGTTGACCTGACAGAGCCGTTGCCCTGGGCTTCGGGTATATATACTTTTCCGCCCCTTTCCACAGCCTTTACAAACCGCATCGAAGCACTGCTTTTGGCAAAGCCGTTTAAAAGCACTGCCTCTTTCCGTCTGCATTCATATTGCCTGTCGCCGCTTAAAGACGCCAGCATAGGTCTTATAAGCACCTCAAAACCTACCGCCGCCGCAAAGGGGTTGCCCGAAAGTCCTGCAATGGGCACACCGTTTTTCGACATTGCGAACATTGTCGGCATACCGGGCTTTACGGCAACGCCGTGGAATATTATTTGGCCTCCTGCCGCCTCAACCGCCTTTGGTATAAGGTCCTTTTCTCCTACGGAAACGCCGCCCGTGGTTATGACTATGTCTGCCGAAAGACATGCTTCTTCAACGGCAATCTTAATGTTTTCCATATCGTCGCCTGCCCTTTTTCTTATAACCGTTTCGACTCCCAGCTCCTCCAGCCGCATGGACACATATATAAGATTTGTATCATATATCTGCCCGTACTCCAGCTTTTCTCCCTCGGCCTTAAGCTCATCGCCTGTGGATATTACCGCCGCCCGTATTTTAGGACAGACAAGCATATCGCTGTTTCCTCCTGCGGCGGCAAGGGCCGCATAGGCCGCATTTATCTTTGTTCCGCCTGCTATGAGCATATCACCCCTGCGGAAGTCCTCTCCTCGTCTTATATAGTTGTCATAGGCTGAATAAGGCTTTTTTACGACAACAAATCCGTCTTTTATATCCGTCTGCTCCTGCGGAACTATGCAGTCGGCTCCCTCGGGTATAGCTCCGCCTGTCATTATCCTTACCGCCTGTCCTCTATGTACACATTTATCCGACGGTACTCCCGCAAAGCTTTCGCCTATCACCTCAAGGGGCTGTCCGCAGGCGGTATCGGAAGCCTTAAGGGCATAGCCGTCATAGGGTGAACGGTCAAATGGCGGATTATCCGTCTGTGAAAAGACCGCCTCTGCCGCAGTTCTGCCCGGACTTTCCCAAAGGGATATGCGCTCAGGCTCTTTACTTTTTATATTTTTATGTATCAGGCTCAGTGCCTCATCAAGGCTTATTTTCATATTCCGCTTCCGTTATCCTTTCATAATCCTCAGGTGTATTTATATTTGTAAATTCGTGTGCCTCCGCTCCGATTTCCGCCGCAGAAACATAGTTCATATTAAGTCCGTCAAGTATTCTATTCATTGAATATATTCCGCTTTCTATGCAGTTTCCGAAATGTGCGGCAGTGCTTTTTCTGTATACGGCAAACAGCGGCTCAATGCGTTCTCCGTTTTTTACTGCTGTTCCATCGCAGTCACCCAAAAGTCCGAACAGCCCTTTTATCGTTTCACTCCGTATAAACGGCATATCGCAGGCAGTGACAAACAGCGCATCGGCTTCGCAGTTTTCCAGTGCGGTATATATCCCTCCGGCAGGCCCGCAGTTCTTATATATATCTGTCATCACCCGTCCGTATTTTTCATACTTTTCCGTATCATTGGAGGATATTATTATTTCGTCAAAAAAATCAAGCTCTTGTCTTATCCTCTCAAATATGCTCCTGTCCCCTATAATAAGGTCTGCCTTGCATGTACCGCCCATTCTGCGGCTTTTTCCACCCGCAAGTATTACGGCACCTGTTTTCATCTGTATCACCGCCGTTTGATAAAATTATACTATCACTGTTTATATGTGGCAATAAAGCCGAAGAAAATTAATTCTCCGGCTTTAAGCTGTATACAAACCCAATTAAATATTTGAAATTATTCAGTAATAGCCAAAACAACCGGGAAAGGTTCGGAAAACCAGGAAGGTTTTCTGAAGCTTTAAACCGTCGGCGGAATTCATTTCCGCTGACGGAGAAGTCCGAATACACAAGCTGTGCGCAGTGTAATGTGCAAACCGCGTGAAAGTCGCGGCGCCGTAGGCGTTCCCGTAGGGAATTTGAGAACCTGCCAGACTTCATGCATTAATTTAAACAAGTCGAAAACCTGTTTTCGACTTACCGTAGTTATAATAAGTGATATTCATGCTCCCATTTGCTTTCAATGAAGAGCTTAGCATCGGCTTTGGCACCCTCCAAATCCATGTAGGTATAGTTTCCGCATTCCTCAGGCTTGGCTCCGGGTATCTCTGCATTCCATACCGAAATTTCCTCAAATATCTCTCTTACAAGCCCCTTTACCGTTTCAAGGTCAAGTTCTCTTACAAGCAGGTAAAAGCCCGTCATACAGCCCATAGGGCCGAAATATATTATCTTGTCCTTTAAGCGTCCGTTTCTGAGCAGTGTGGCGCCTATATGCTCTATGGTATGGGCGGCTTTTGGATCAAGGGGTGTATCCACATTGGGCTTGCACATTCTTATGTCATAGGTGATTATATCTCCGTCTATCCTTGAAACATAAATTCCCTTGTTGAGCTTTCTATGGTCCACGCTGAAGCTTGTTATTCTTTCCATATTATTCTTCCTTTCAAATTAAAATAACACTCCTGTTTACAGTATAGCGTAAATCAGGAGTGTTTTCCACAGTTTATTTATAAGTTATCACCATGTACGGGAATTAAGATTTCTGAACTGAGCCACAGTTGGTACATGGGAGTTAAGTCCGCCGTCCACATTTACAACCTGTCCGGTCACATAGGCACTTTCGTCCGATGCAAAGTAAACGCACATGCCTGCTATATCCTCGGGGCAGCCGTAGCGGTTGACCATTATGTTATCCATAAATATATCCTTAAGCATCTGGGGAACATGTGCCTCATTTTCAGGTGTTACAATAAGACCGGGACGTACGCAGTTACAGCGGATATTGTCCTTGCCGCACTGGAGTGCCGTGTACTTAGTGAGCATATCAACACCTGCCTTGGCACAGGCATAGGCCGTTGAGCTGAGGTCGCCTCCGCAGGACGCCATAGAGCCGATATTTATAATCGAACCGCCCTTTTCGTTTTTCTTCATATAGGGTATTACGCATTTTGTGGCATAGAAAGTTCCTCTTATGTCACTCTGGAAAATATCGTCCCACATTTCAAGAGTAAGCTCCTCGATACTGCCGTCCTTAAGTGCCACATTGGCGGCATTGTTTACAAGTATATCTATTTTGCCGTACTTTT
>JAQXNZ010000009.1 GCA_029098265.1 Clostridia bacterium
CGGTAGAGCATCCGGCTGTTAACCGGAGGGTCGTTGGTTCGAATCCTACTCGGGGAGCTTTTAATAAGGCCCGATGGTCAAGCGGTTAAGACACGGCCCTTTCACGGCTGTAACCCGGGTTCGATTCCCGGTCGGGTCATATAAAACTTTTACTTGCAATTTTGTTAAATATATGTTATACTTAAATAGTTCTATGGCGCAGTAGCCAAGTGGTAAGGCACCGGTCTGCAACACCGCTATTCACCGGTTCAAATCCGGTCTGCGCCTCTCTTTAACCTTAAACTTTTGTTTAAGGTTTTTTTTTGCTCTGAATAATGACAAATTTACTATAATACTGTACAATTATGAAAAGGCATTATCAATTAATGAGAGAAAGGTGGAATACATTGTGAATAATATACCTGAGCTTAAAATAGGAGTTGTGGCCGTAAGCCGTGACTGCTTCCCTGAAAGACTGTCGGTTTCCAGACGAAAAGCGCTTATGGATGCGTATAAAAATAAATACGGTGATAAGGACATTTATGAGTGCCCCATTTGTATAGTTGAGAGCGAAATACAAATGGTGGAGGCCATTGAAGATATTAAAAAAGCGGGCTGTAATGCCCTTGTAGTATACCTCGGAAACTTCGGTCCCGAAATAGCCGAAACACTGCTGGCAAAGCATTTTGACGGCCCTAAAATGTTTGTCGCCGCTGCTGAAGAATCGGGAAATAACCTCATTCAAGGCAGGGGCGACGCCTACTGCGGCATGCTAAACGCCAGCTACAACCTGAGACTGCGTAATATCAAGGCGTACATACCCGAATATCCCGTAGGTACAGCCGAGGAATGCGCTGATATGATAGCAGAATTCAGACCTATCGCAAGAGCTGTCGTTGCGCTCAGTGAATTGAAGATAATCAGCTTTGGCCCCAGACCTCTCAATTTCCTTGCCTGCAACGCACCCATAAAGCCGTTATATGACCTTGGTATTGAGATTGAAGAGAACTCAGAGCTTGACCTCTTTGAAGCGTTCAATAAACACGCAGGCGACGAAAGAATACCTGCCCTTGTAAAGGAAATGGAGAATGAGCTTGGTGCAGGCAACAAAAAGCCCGAGATACTTGCAAAGCTCGCTCAGTATGAGCTTACATTAAAGGATTGGGTTGAGGAGCATAAGGGCTACCGCAAATATGTTGCAATAGCGGGTAAGTGCTGGCCTGCTTTCCAGACTCAGTTCGGTTTTGTACCCTGTTATGTAAACGGCCGTCTTGCCGCACAGGGAATACCTGTTTCCTGCGAGGTTGATATTTACGGCGCTCTCAGTGAATTTATAGGTACAGTTGTAAGTGAAGATACCGTAACACTGCTTGATATAAATAACAATGTTCCTGCCGATATGTACAGGGAGGACATAGAAGGCAAATTCAACTATACACACAGGGATACGTTCATGGGCTTCCACTGTGGAAATACGGCGACAGGCAAGCTTTCCTTCTGTGAGATGAAGTATCAGCTTATTATGGCAAGGACACTGCCCGAGGAGGTTACCCAGGGAACCCTTGAGGGCGATATTGTTCCCGGTGATATTACTTTCTTCCGCCTCCAGTCAACAGCTGACTGCAAATTAAGAGCATACATCGCACAGGGCGAGGTGCTTCCCGTTGCCACACGTTCCTTCGGAAGCATAGGCGTATTCGCCATACCCGAAATGGGCAGATTTTACCGCCATGTGCTCATAGAGAAGAACTTCCCTCATCACGGAGCCGTTGCTTTCGGCAAATACGGCAAGGAGCTGTTTGAGGTATTCAAGTATATTGGTGTGCCCGTTGAGGAAATCGGCTATAATCAGCCGGCAGGCGTTCGTTACCCCACAGAGAATCCATGGAAATAACCTGTGGAGGTGAATAGAAATGCTTTACATAGGCATTGACCTCGGAACATCGGCGGTAAAGCTGCTTCTTATGGACGAAAAAGGGAATGTTTATAATACGGTGTCAAGGGAATATCCGATGTACTTCCCTAATCCCGGCTGGTCAGAACAGAATCCCGATGATTGGTTTGATAATACAATGGACGGACTTGAGGAGCTTGTTTCCGACTGTGACAGAGGTATGATAAGGGGAATAGGCTTCGGCGGACAGATGCACGGACTTGTTGTGCTCGATAAATATGATGAGGTCATAAGACCTGCAATACTATGGAATGACGGCAGAACGGAAAATGAAACCGAGTATCTGAACAATGTTATCGGAAAGGAAAGGCTTTCGGAATATACGGCAAACATAGCCTTTGCAGGCTTTACGGCACCGAAAATACTCTGGCTTAAAGAAAATGAGCCTGACAGCTTTGAAAAAATTGATAAAATAATGCTGCCCAAGGATTATATTGCATATCGGCTCAGCGGAGTTCACTGCACGGATTATTCAGACGCCTCGGGTACGCTTCTGCTGGACGTTAAAAACAGGCGGTGGTCAAAGGAAATGCTTGATATTTGCTCTGTCAAAGAAAGTATGCTTCCGAGACTTTATGAAAGCTGTCAGGTTGTCGGAACGATAAAAAAGGATATAGCCAAAGAACTCGGTCTGCCTGACGATGTGAAAATAGTTGCCGGTGCGGGAGACAATGCCGCCGCAGCTGTAGGTACGGGGACTGTCGGAAAGGGTATGTGCAACGTTTCTCTGGGTACGTCGGGAACGATATTTATATCCGACAGCGAGTTCAAAGCGGACAAAAACAATGCACTTCACTCCTTTGCCGATGCGGCAGGCGCCTATCACCTCATGGGCTGTATGCTCAGTGCCGCTTCCTGCAACAAGTGGTGGATGGAGGAAATACTCAAAACCGAAAATTATTCTGCAGAACAGGCAAGCATAGACAGACTCGGTGAAAACAGAGTATTTTATATGCCTTATCTCATGGGAGAACGCTCACCGCACAATGACCCCAAGGCGAGGGCGGCCTTTATCGGCATGACTATGGACAGCACCAGAGAGGAAATGACCCAGGCGGTGCTTGAAGGAGTTGCTTTCGGTCTGAGGGATTCTTTGGAGGTGGCAAGAAGTCTCGGCATAAATATCGAAAGGACAAAAATATGCGGTGGCGGTGCAAAAAGCAATCTCTGGAAAAGAATAATTGCAAATGTACTTAATCTTACGGTGGAGACAGTCGAGAATGAGGAAGGGCCAAGCTTCGGCGGTGCAATACTTGCGGCGGTCGGCTGCGGAGAATATGACAGTGTTGAGGAAGCGGCGGAGAGTATCGTCAAGGTTAAGGACAGAATTGAGCCAAACGCAGAAATTGCGGCAAAATACGAAAGTAAATAC
>JAQXNZ010000010.1 GCA_029098265.1 Clostridia bacterium
GCTGTTGATAAGGGTGCAAGGTTTATTGTTATGCTGTTATCGCATCTGTTCCAATGCTCTTTTTTGCTTCTTACGGCCTTTTTGTTTATGACTCCGCTGCCGCCGTACTTTTCGTCATCGCTGTTGAGTATCTCCTTATAATATCCCTCGTATGGCACTCCAATCTTGTAGCCGAATACGGTTTCCGGCGTAAAGTTGCATACAGCCACAATCAGCTCCTCGGACTTTGCTCCCTGTCTGACGTATGCCAGCATGCTGTGGTCGGCATCGTCGCACTCTATCCAGCTGAAGCCCTCCGGATATGTATCCCTTTCCCAAAGGGCAGGCTCCTTTTTATAAAGCTTGAACAAGTCCTGCATATATATATTAAGCTTGGCGTTGCTTTCGTTTTCAAGCACATGCCAGTCAATACTTCTTTCCTCGCTCCATTCGGAGTACTGGCCTATATCGTTGCCCATGAACAGCAGTTTTTTACCGGGATAGGTATACATAAAGCCGTAGGCGGCTCTCAGGTTGGCAAACTTCTGCCAACGGTCACCGGGCATCTTTTCTATCATGGATTTTTTAAGATGCACAACCTCATCATGGGAAAGCACCAGCACAAAGTTTTCCGAGTAGGCATAGGTTATGCCGAAGGTCAGATTGTTGTGGTGATATTTTCTGTAAATGGGGTCAAGCTCCATATATTCAAGGAAATCATTCATCCAGCCCATATTCCACTTGAAGGTGAAGCCGAGACCGTTTCTGTCTGCGCCCCTTGTTACGCCCTCCCATTCGGTGGATTCCTCGGCAAAGGTCAGAACACCCTTATAGGCTCCCTTTATTACGGAATTCATGTGCTTAAGGAACTCCACGGCCTCAAGGTTTTCTCTGCCGCCGTATTCATTGGGTATCCATTCTCCGTCCTTTCTGAAATAGTCCAGATAGAGCATACTTGCCACGGCGTCTACCCTTATGCCGTCGATATGGTACTCCTTTATCCAGAAAAGCGCATTGGCAATGAGGAAGTTGCTGACCTCTTTTCTGCCGTAGTTGAACACGTATGTGCCCCACTCCTTATGCTCGCCCTTGCGCCAGTCGGCATGCTCATAGAGGGCTGTGCCGTCAAAGCGTGCCAGTCCGTTGGCGTCCTTGGGGAAGTGACCGGGCACCCAGTCCATTATTATGCCTATGCCCTTCTGGTGACAGCAGTCCACAAAATATCTGAAATCATCGGGCTCACCGTAGCGGCTGGTGGGTGCATAGTAGCCCGTTACCTGGTATCCCCAGCTACCGTCAAAGGGATATTCGGACACAGGAAGCAGTTCTATATGGGTATATCCCATTTTCTTAACATATTTGACCAGCTTGTCCGCCAACTCCCTGTAGGTCAGGAAACGGTTGCCCTCCTCGGGCACACGCATCCAGCTGCCCAGCTGTACCTCATATATATTCATGGGCTCCCTGTAGGGGTCTGATTTTTCTCTCTGTTCGAGCCACTTCTTGTCCTTCCAGTGGTATATGCCCAAGTCATAAACTATAGATGCATTCTGCGGCCTTGTTTCCATGTGGAAGCCGTAGGGGTCGCTCTTATCCACCGTATGTCCATGCATGTCCTTGACACGGAACTTATATCTGTCAAACTCAGCCGCACCGGGAATAAATATTTCCCATATACCGGAGTTGCCGAGCATTCTCATCTGCGCCTGTCTGCCGTCCCAGTAGTTGAAGGAGCCGATAACGCTGACGCTTTTGGCATTTGGAGCCCATACGGCAAAGGATACGCCCTCGGTGCCGTTTATCTCGCAGAGGTTTGCACCCAGCTTATTATATATCTCATAATGATTACCTGCTCCGAACAGGTATCTGTCAAATTCACTGACTGTCGGCGGGAATGAATATGCATCGGGAACGGTTCTCTCGGTGCCGTCCCAGTACACAATTTTCAGCAGATAGTCAAACCATTTGTTTCTGTCGGTTATTACCGCCTCAAAAAATCCGTCGTCATGTATTCTTTCGGCCTTATAGACATTATCGCTGTCGGCTCTGTCTATAACATATATCTCCCTTGCTCCGGGTATAAAGGCTCTTACGGAGACAACATCTCTGCCGTCATGGAGCACCTCATGCATTCCCAGTACGGTATGCGGATCCTTGTGCTCCGAATTTATTATCAGCTGCATTTCAAAAATGCTTACCGTAGAAATCATAGCATTACCTCCCCTGTAGTAGGATAAAAATATTTTTGATTATATCAAAGCTGCCAAAAACTTAATGTCGAAATAAGAAGATATATTTATTGTAGCATTAATACGGATTTATTTCCATAGGAATATATATTTTCGGGGCGCCGCCCCGTACCTCGCAAGCCTTTAAAAAGGCTTGACCTAAACTTTCTTCTCCGAAAAACATTCGTTTTTCGGGGAAGAATATTTAATGAAAATACAAAAAGCATATCGGAATTTATTTCCGATATGCTCAATAACTCAAATACAGCCACTCCAAAAGCAAAAGTTTCCTTGGGAACTTTTGCTTTTGGCTCCGATATAAGACAAAAATCACAGGATTTTTGTCTTAGCGGCTCCGCCGCATTATATATTTATCTGTCTGATCCAACCGTATTCGTCTTTGATTTTGCCGTGCTGTGTCATTGTGATAGTGTCATATATATCCTTTGCAACGGGGCCCATCTCACCGTTGTTGATGATATAGTTCTTGCCGTTGTGGAGTATCTCGCCTACGGGTGAAATAACGGCTGCCGTACCTGTGCCGAAGCACTCCTGAAGCTTTCCGTTTTCAGCGGCCTCGATAAGCTCGTCTATGGAAATCTTTCTTTCTTCTACCTTATAGCCCTTTGCTCTTAAAAGCTGGAGAGCTGAATCTCTTGTGATACCGGGAAGGATACTGCCGTTGAGCTCGGGTGTAACAACTGTTCCGTCAATAACGAACATGATGTTCATTGAGCCAACCTCCTCGATGTATTTTCTTTCGATAGCATCAAGCCATAATACCTGAGCGTATCCTGCTTCCTCGGCCTCCTCCTGGCTCTTAAGGCTCTGTGCGTAGTTGGCAGCTGTCTTTGCGAAGCCTGTGCCGCCCTTGCATGCTCTCTTATATTCGTGCTCAACATAGATTTTAACGGGCTTTACGCCGTCCTTGTAGTATGAAGCAACGGGGCAGAACATGCAGATAAATCTGTGTGTCTTTGAAGAATGAACGCCCAGACCCTCATCTGTAGCGATTATAAGGGGTCTGATGTAAAGGCTCTTGCCGTCCTCCTTGGGGATCCAGTCCTTTTCGATTTTGATGGCCTCAACGATAAGATCTGTAAATTCCTTGGGGTCAAGCTCGGGAATGCAGAGACGTCTGTTTGAGTTGTTCATACGCTCGAAGTTCTTCTCGGGTCTGAAAAGGTTGATTGTGTGGTCGTCGATATAGTATGCCTTAAGACCTTCAAATGAGCTCTGTCCGTAATGGAATACCATTGTGCCGGGAGTGATGTCCATAGGTCCGTAGGGCTCTATTCTTGCATCATGCCAGCCCTGTTCGGGATTGTAATCAACAACTGCAACATAGTCTGTAAATACTTTGCCAAAGCCGAGTTCTGCGCCGGGTGCGGGTTTCTGTTTAAGTTCTTTTCTTTCAATAAATCTGTACTCCATAATTTTTTACCTCCTGAATGATATATACGATAATAACTTTTCTAAGCACTGCCATCGAAGCACATCGGAAAGGCAACAAAAAAAGCCTTCGCTTCTGAACTTTATCCAGAGGCGAAAGGCTTAGTCTTCCGTGGTACCACTCTAATTCATCTTAAAAAGATGCTCTCAGCAGATACGGCATTGTTAGTGCTTATATCCTGCCACTGTAACGGTTGGCGTCCGTTCCCACCTACTTAATTGCTTGTTCAGCGGACCGTTCAAAGGTTACTTCAGTTTAAATAACAGCGCTGCCTTGCACCCTCCGGCAGCTCTCTGAGCTGTATCAGAAAACCTACTTGTCCTCATCACTACGTTTATCTCTTTTGTTGTAAAGAGATTACCACAGCATTTTTTTCCTGTCAATACATTTTTTCGATTTTTTATGTTCAAAATTTTATACAATTTTCACTGCATATTCACAGCATTATTCATACAAATCCAAATCGCTCAGGTCAAGCACAGGCTCGGGCTCTGTTTTGGGCTTCATGCTCTCCGAAGGCTCGGAATACTCCCTCGGTCTGAAGAACTCCGAAAGCACCGCATACATAACTATTGCCGTAAGTCCTCCTGCAAAGCCGTTGTTGTAGAGGTTTACTCCCGAATATCCGGCACCGGCATACAGAACAACGCACGAATGTATAAAGCCTGCCACAACTCCCGCCGCAAAGCCGTAGGTTCCCGCAATAGGCGCCAGTGTTGTACCGAAAAGCAGTGCCAGCTGAGCCGCAGGCGTAATAACCGCACCCTCGCCTCTGAGCAGTCCGCTCAGTATTATGCCAAGCATAACGGGCAGAATATTCTTTACATGCTTTCCCTTTACGCTGAAGCCTGCTATTGTCAGTATTCCGCCGATTGTGGGGCCGTTTATGTCTCCGCCGACTGCAACAAGCACCACTGCGGACACCATTATATTTACACCCATATTTATGAGTACGGCGCCGATACCGTCCAGCTCGAGGAAGTCATCAACGGGATTGCCGGGGCGTCTTATAAGATTTTTATAGTTCGTAAAGGCATACTTATCCTTATAGCAGCCGACAGCTATCATACCTATTCCGATTACTATAAACGCAATCAGAAATGTCCTTGTATAATCGGTTGACCATATACTTACGGTATTGAATTCATAGCCGAAGGCCTTTAGTATGGGGGTCAGCATCATCGCCATAAGACCTGTGGCAAAGCCGCCGTTATACAGGTTAAGTCCGTGCTGAAGCCTCTGAGTATAGCCCGTAAGTACAGGCGTAACAAAGCCTATTATAAGACCCGTGGTTATGGATACGAATACACTTGATACGGTGATATTTCCCTGATAGAAAAATGTTGAGCTGACCAAAGGGCCAAGGGACGAAGCCCAAAAGCTCTGGAGAAGGTATTTAGCCATAGGCTCCCTTCTCAGGGCGCAGAAAAGGTATGTGCCCAGCAGTATAAACCACATGTTGAACACATTTTTACCGAAAAAGGCGAATCCCGACATCAGACCGATAGTAACTATATTTCCGCTTTTTATCGGCATGTGATTCAAATACATAAGTATGGCCGTTATGACCATTACCAGACCGACGTTCATAAAGGCCGAGCCTATGCCCGCAAGCTCAATATAGTCGGTAATCAGAATATCGCTTGACAATATAATAGTCTGCATACCTTCCAAAAGCTCCGCAGGACTTGCGGTTATAAAAGCAACCCCGATAAACAAAAAGGCATACAAAAAAAGCCCTATGTACGGCTTCTTCCAGTCATTATCCACTAAAAATCTCCCCCAAATAAAACATATCCTTAACCCCAAAGAATACATTATGCCGTATTATTCTATAAATTATATCACCCGTTCCATTATATTTCAACAATTTAATCATTAAATTTAAACAGTTTTAGGTTAATTTTTTACAATGACTTTCCCTCAAACGGCCTTTGACGCAAAAAAAGCGGAGCATTTTTATTTTTGATAAACGCACCGCCCGTTTTGAACTTCATTGTGTTAAATCGGCTTTAAATTTTATTGCCGATTTTATTTCGGCATATTTGCATAAAAATACCCTCGGAGCGCATATCCGAGGGTATCATAAATCCTATCTGTTCATTTTTTCCTTTACAAGGTCCGATATTATCTTAACCGCACCGTCAATGCCCGAAAATGCACTGTTCAAAGTAATATCATAGTTCTCCATATTGCCCCATTTTCTTCCGGTATAGAAGTTATAGTAATTCTCACGCTTTTTATCGGTCTTTTTGATTATTTCTTCAACCTTATCGGGGTCGTCACCGTATACCTCAACAGCTCTTTTTATTCTTGTATCCATATCGGCATGTATAAACACCTTTATACAGTTGGGGTCATACTCAAGGGCATAATCTGCACATCTGCCGATAATAACACAGGATTTTTCCGCCGCCAGCTTCTTGATAGTATCAAACTGGGCAATAAAAAGCTTATGATTAAGCGGAAGGCTGTCCCCTCCGGAATATGTACCCATTACAAGCGAATAAAGAAAGCTGCCGTTATGGTTTTCATCGTTTTCCTTAAGCACTTCCTCGGAATATCCGCTCTGCTTTGCAACAAGTGTAATCAGTTCTTTATCATAAAAATCAATGTTGAAGGCCTCCGCCAGCTTTCTGCCTATTTCACGTCCGCCGCTGCCGTACTGTCTTCCGATAGAAATAATAATTCTGCTGTCACTCATATAGTACACTCCCTTCGTGTAGCGGTCAGCCGCAGGATAAATATGCCCGCCGCTTCCCTGAGGCTCCTGTCAGGAAAGTTCTCCTTACTGAATGCCTTATATATTTTTATATTATTATACTATTTTTCACCTGTTTTTTCAAGGCGTAAAGCCCCGTCTGAAATGTATACCTTAATGTATACCTCAGAATATACTTCTGTGCGGCATTGCAAAAGGCAGTATAAAAATAACGGCTGTACCGTTTTGGGTACAGCCGTATATTACGATTCTGAGCATTATTTCCAGAAATCCATTATGTTTATGCCGTTTGAACGAAGCTCGTCATAAAGAGCCACAAGGGGCAGACCCACCACATTGAAGTAGTCTCCGTCGATATGGTCGATAAGCAGAGAGCCCTTACCCTGTATGCCGTATCCGCCGGCCTTATCGTAGGGTTCTCCCGTATCAACATAGGACTCTATTTCGCTGTCGGTAAGCTCTCTCATATATACATCCGTAGATGTGACGGAGGTATTCATTCTGTAGTTACCGTTGGCCTCCTTATACATAACCGCAAGGCCTGTATATACTGTGTGCTTATGTCCCGAAAGCATTTTGAGCATATCCATTGCCTGCTGTTTTTCAAAGGGTCTGTGTACTATTTTTCCCATGTAGGTAACGATAGTATCGGCAGCAATTATTATTTTATCTCCGGTTTCCATTCTGCCTACCGTCTCGGCCTTGATAGCTGCAATGGCCTTTACCCACTCGTAGGGCGTATGCTCAACGCCGCTTTGCATATAGTTTGCTTCCTCTACCCTCTCGTCAACACCGCTGTCCTTTACCGTAAAGGGAACATTAAGCATGGTGAGCAGATTTTTTCTTCTTGATGAAATTGACGCTAAAATAATATCCATATAAATACCTCTCTGTCATTACAGTCTTCTGTATACTATAAACGCTATAACTATGCCGATTATGCTTGCCAGATTAAACTTGACCGTCAGACCGAAGGTCAGCACAAGCACATTCAGGTCCAAAACCAGCGGGGACGTAAGACCGAAGGTCTTGCCGTAGTTCAGGAACGAAAACGTCGGATACGAGCTGAGCCAGTCCCCGATAAACCCGCCTATGACAAGCCCCGCCAGCAGAAGCAGCAGAAGCGTAAGCCTGTTTGAATTACCTCTCAAAATCATTCCTCCCGACTGTTTACACCTTTATTTACGGCTAAATTGTACCAAATAGAAGGTCATATTTCAACCATAAATTTTACAGCAGTTAAATACCGGTTCAGCCGCCTATGCGGAACATGTCCCGTCTTTCGGACACAGAGCCTTTATCGGCAAAGCAGTGTCCCTCGGGCTTCATGGCTACGGCCTTTTCTATGGCAGCTTTTACCTCAGCACTGCTGCCGTTTCTGAACTTATCCCTCAGGTCAACACCGTCGCCGTAGCAAAGGCATGGCTTCAAAAATCCCGTAGAGGTCAGCCTTATCCTGTTGCAGCTTTTGCAGAAGGAATTATGCACCGCATCTATAAAGCCGATATTTCCTGCAAAGCCGTCTATATGATAATACCGAGCAGGACCCCTTCCGTCGGATGTTTCCGTACTTTTTATATTCGGATAGCTGTCCTTTATTATCTCCATGACCCTGTCACAGCTTATGGATTCAAAGGCCGCTCCCTCTCCTATGGGCATCATTTCTATAAACCTGACATCTATATTTCTGTCCCTCGCCAGTGAAACAATATCCATTACCCCGCCGAGGGTTTCCTTAAGCACCACAGCGTTTATTTTGACCTTTATTCCCATCTCACAGGCCGCATCTATGCTTTTGAGCACCGCTTCAAGGCAGTCAAAGCCCGTTATGCTTTTATACATATCCCTGTCCAAAGTATCAAGGCTTATGTTTACGCCGTCAAGTCCTGCGGCAATCAGTTCGGGTAGCTTTCTTTCCAGAGTGACCCCGTTGGTAGTCATGGTCAGTCTTTCTATGCCGTCGATGTTCTTTATCATGGCCGCAAGCTTCTCTATGCCCAGTCTTGCCAGCGGTTCTCCGCCCGTAAGCCTTATATACTTAATTCCGAGGGAAGCCGCAGCGGCGCATACCTCTGCTATCTCCTCAAAGGTCAGTATATCCGCCGAGGGAAGCCTGTTGATACCCTTAGGCATACAGTATCTGCACCTGAGGTCACATCTGTCGGTGACTGAGACACGCATATATTCAATTTTTCTGCCGTAGGGATCGATCATAAAAACACCTCTATGGTATTATAACGCCGAGGGGCAATTCAGGCAAGGCGGGCAAAGCTTTAACATATTTAAATTTTTTTCATAAAACTCTTGATTTTATCATAGCCTTGTGCTAATATAATCAAGTAGCTCATTCGAGAGGTGCTTTATATGTGTGCGTAGCTCAGCTGGATAGAGCGTCTGACTACGGATCAGAAGGCCGCGTGTTCGAATCATGTCGCACACATTTTTTATAACCGTATCCAACAATACGGTTATTCTTTTATCTGCGGAGGTGGCGGAATTGGCAGACGCGCTAGATTCAGGTTCTAGTGAACGTTAGTTCATGTGGGTTCAAGTCCCATCCCCCGCATAAGATATATGCCCCGAAAACATTGAATTTTCGGGCTTTTTTATTTCTCATCGTAGATTTGACCCTTAGATTGACCCTTTAATTATTAAATATTCATTAGCTTAAATGCCGCTGTTTCAGTTGAACTGCAGCCTGTATTTTTCCACATGCCGAAGCTGCTTTTGTACCCTTTTGTGTCTATAATATCAAGCTCCAAGTATGGCCTTAACAGCTTCACGCAATAACCTTGCCTCAGCTTTGACATAGCCTTGTTATGCTCATATCGGGCGCATTGGGTCTGCATATTCAATGCCCTGCCTATACTCTCAAACGGCAGTTCTTTATAATATCTCAGCCTTATGACCTCGGCCTGTTGCTCCGGAAGTCTTGCCAGGCATTTATCTAAATCGTCATGGAGCTGTTTTATATATCCGTCCTCTATGACATCATTAATAGCTGCTTCTGCCTCATCATCTGCAATTGTGTCTGCTATGGTCAGCTCGTCCGTATAGCTGCCTATTGGCTCATCAAGGCTCTTGCAGCAGTTTAACGGCCTTGTCTTTGGTGTCCTATATCCCAGCATCTCATTAAGCCTGTTTTTTAGGGGATATTTAATATACGATAAAAAGCCGCAGCCCTTATCCTCAGTATAAGCCTCTGCGGCGTCCATCACTGCGAGAAAGCCTTCCTGCTCCATATCATCTATATTAACGCCGGCACTGCTGCAGGCCTCTTTGTGCAGCTCATAATACCTATTTATCAGTGTTATGACATAGCCCTTTACCTGTTCCCACAACACACCCATACAATCTACGCCGCCGTTCCTGATACGGTTTGCCAGCTCCTCATTTGTCATATAATCACCACTCAATAACTTACGTATAAAAACATAGGGGGCAAGCCTTTCTAACCTGCCCCCGAGTTATAATTATTTCCCCGATTTCCTGTTATTCTGCTGTTAAGGATATATGAGCGATACCGTTGGTATTTAATACTCCAAGGTCGGCTCTGAGGTAAATCCTTAAGCCCTTCTGAATACGTCTGAACATATCCTCCGAAGCGCCCCACTCCATTGTTATGCCTTTATGTATTC
>JAQXNZ010000011.1 GCA_029098265.1 Clostridia bacterium
GCCTAAAATGCAAATTTTAAGAAAAAATTAATGAATTATTCGTATTTTTGTATTAAAATCTTAAAAACCCTTTGCGTATCTGCCGCAAAAGGTATATTGTATATTAATGGCGTTTTAAATATATGTTACACGGAGGCTTTATAATATGAAAATCAAAAAATTCAGTCCGGGCATTCGTGCCTCGGTTCTGGCGATAATTATATTTTCGGTTATAACAACGGCACTGATGTTTTATATATCACCCGGCTCACTGGCAACATTTTTCAGAATGGGTTTGGATAAGCCGCTTATGCTTTTGCTTAATTACATACCTGTGCCGCTTATTATGCTGCTGTTCTATTTTATTACCGGCAACTGTGTTTTTTCCTGCGGCATACCCTTTATGATTTTTATGGCGGCATCATTTGCAAACAGAGCCAAATCCAAGCTCAGGCAGGACCCTCTGGTTCCAAGTGACCTTTCGGTAATAACCGAAGTCAAATCCATACTCGGCAGCTATGACAACATATATAAAATTCTTCTTATCGCCGCTCTAATAGTTGTAATACTGATATGTGTGACAGCTTTTGTGTTTTTCAGGAGAAACAGAAGCCTTACAATCAAAAAAAGACTTATAGGTACAGTAGGCTGTACAGCGTGTATGTTTGCCCTCTTTACCACCGCATACTCAAGCACAGAGCTCTATGACAGCTTCCAGGTAGACGGAAATATTTATTTTAAGGTAAACCAGTACATATCAAAGGGTTTTCTTTACAGCTTCCTCTATGACATCAATAACCTTAAGGTGTCAAAGCCCGATAACTACAGCGCTTCCGAGTTTAAAGCAAGTGATGTTTCCGCATCGGCTGAGGACTATGAGGATATATCAAAGCCTAATATCGTAATGATAATGAGCGAGGCTTTCTCGGATATAAGCAATTCCGACAGCATCAGCTTTGAGGGCTTTGGCGATCCCCTTGAGTTCTATAACAGCTTTATCGAAAGGGACGATGTCCTTTCGGGACATATAGTAGTACCCAATTTCGGCGGCGGTACCTCTGATACGGAATTTGATGTGCTTACCGCATGCTCCACAAAGTATATAAACAGCTCCCAGGTATCCTACAACTTTGTAAGAGACAAAATGGACTGCCTGCCCAGACTGCTGGAAAATGTGGGTTATGACACACTTGCCATACACCCAGGCTACGGCTGGTTCTATAACAGGATAAACGTATTTCAGAACATGGGCTTTGACGATTTCCTCTATCTTGAGGAGGACTTTGACCCCGCAACCCAGAACAAGGGCGGATACATATCGGATGCAGTTACTACCGAGTCCATAATAGAAAACTTTGAGAAGCACACATCGGAAAGCGATGACCCTCTGTTTGAATTCTGCGTTACAATACAGAACCACGGACCCTATGAGGAGAAATACACCGACCTTAAGACAAATTTCTCCACCGACATAGAGCTGACAGATGTTGAAAAGGCCATGTATTCGGGATATTTTGAGGGCATAGACGATGCTGATGCACAAATAGAAGCACTGGTAAACTATTTTGAAAACAGTGATGAGCCTGTGGTTCTTGTGTTCTTCGGCGACCATTTACCCGGATTTTCAAACGGAATGGCTTATTTCTCAAAGTTCAGACAGGATATAAACCTTAACGGAAATCAGGAACAGCTTTTAAAGTCCTATGAAACACCGTTCTTTATATGGGCCAACGAAGCCGCCGTTAAAACCACGAATATCTCGAAAAATATGAGACATATCGATATGCCCGAGGACAACATAATAAGCTCCTACTATCTCGGTGCGGCGGTAATGGAGCTTCTGGATATGGGCGATATATCAAGTCTCATTTCCTATGTAAATGAGATTAGAACCAAACTCCCCGTGGCATCGGGAAACCTTTACGTCTACCCTGACGGCACTCTCACCGACACCGTTGATGAAGAAAACCGACAGATGCTTGAAAAATATAAACGCTGGATATATTACAAGCTGTTTGATGATGAAATAGAATAAGCATAAAACAGAGCCTCCCGATATTCGGGAGGCTCTCAGACTGTAGACAAACTAATTTTTCTTGCGGAAAGGTTTGGAAAACGAAGAGTTTTCCAAGTTTAATCCGCAGGAAAGCAAACCGGAAGAATATACTCCGGCACCGTTAGGTGTTCCCGAAGGGAATTTGTGAACCTGCTATAGAGACCGCGCACTTATCAGCGGCAAT
>JAQXNZ010000012.1 GCA_029098265.1 Clostridia bacterium
ATTAAGCGCTTAGTCATATCATCGGCAGCTCTATAAGTTGTGCCGCAGTCTTCGATAAGATCAAGAGCTAAATGTAAATTGGTTAAAATATTTTCAAAAGTCATATTATGCAAATTGATTTCATGTTCAACGCCTGCTAATGCCCTTACGGTGGATATGGCGCTTGGCTGCAGTACAAACAGTATGCTTCATCTGCCTGCCATTGCCAATGAATGCGGCATAAGTCTCAGACCGGAGCTTGCCAACGAGATAAGCGCAAAAACGCCAAATCTCTGCCATCTTGCCCCTGCCGGACACGCCTACATAGAGGAGCTTGACGAGGTCGGCGGAGTTTATGCGGTTATGAACGAGCTTAATAAGCTTGGTCTTATAGACAAGGACTGTATGACCGTTACAGGCAAAACGATAGGGGAGAACATTGATGGCTGTGTCAATATGAATACGGATATTATAAGACCTGCCGAAAATCCCTACAGCACCACAGGGGGAATTGCGGTATTAAAGGGAAATCTGGCACCTGATACCTGCGTTGTAAAAAGGTCTGCGGTAGTTCCCGAAATGCTTAAGCACGAAGGCCCTGCAAGGGTATTTGACTGCGAGGAGGATGCAGTTAAGGCCATCAATACCGGCAAAATAAACGCAGGCGATGTTGTGGTAATAAGATATGAGGGACCCAAAGGCGGCCCCGGAATGAGGGAAATGCTTTCACCCACATCTGCCATAGCCGGCAGAGGTCTGGGAAGCAGCGTTGCCCTTGTTACCGACGGACGTTTCAGCGGAGCAAGCCGGGGAGCTTCCATAGGTCATGTATCACCCGAAGCGGCCGTAGGCGGAAATATTGCCCTGGTTGAAGAAGGAGACATAATAAAGATAGATATAAATAATTACAGTATTAACGTAGATGTTTCCGACGAGGTACTGGAGGAAAGAAGAAAGAGATGGAAGCCGAGAGCTCCGCAGATTACGGACGGCTGTCTTGCCAAGTATTCAAGCATGGTCACATCGGGTAGTGAGGGAGCGGTACTTAAAACCGAATAATAAAGCGGAAAATGCGGAGGACTTTATGTTCTCCGCAATTTTCTGACCTGATATTCTTGTTAATACTATTGATTTTTGCAGATATTTATTTTATAATATATTCCAACAAAGAGGGGGGGCATAGCTCAGTTGGGAGAGCGCTTGAATGGCATTCAAGAGGTCATGGGTTCGAATCCCACTGTCTCCATCGTCGTCGCGGACTACATATCGTTCGCGACGTTTTTTATAAAACGCCTCTCGCTCATTCCGTCGCTCCTCCTCTAACGGCGAAGTCTATAGGACTTCGTCGTTGGCCGCTGAGAGCGGCTAAATAATACATATCACTTGCTCCGACTTTTTTTATTTAAGCCTGAGCGCATTTATTCCACTGCTCCACCTCAAAGCGCAAAGTCTGTGGGACTTCACCGTTAGCCGCCTGCGGCGGCATTTTTAATTTGGGACTACATATCGTTCGCGATGTTTTTTATAAAAATGCCTCTCGCTCATTCCGTCGCTCCTCCTCAAAGCGCAAAGTCTGTGGGACTTTGTACTTGGCCGTCGAGAGCGGCGTGTTTTGTCTAGGACAGCATATCATAAACACTGAATTCAATAATTCGGGACAAATAAAAAATGGGTCTGTTTCAAACAGACTCATTTTTTATAAGGATTTATATCACAGATTTTGTTCCTGCTCGGCCTGTATATCGGGGAAGGCTGAAAGCATGGGTTTTATATCTTTTCCTCTGATTTTACGGTCTACATAGTTCTTTGTTATCCTGAATACCAGTGGTGATAAGACGAGTACGCCTATAAGGTTTGGAATCATCATCATGCCGTTGAATGTATCGGCAAGATCCCAAGCGAGGTTGTCACCCATAACAGCACCGCCGAATATGGCAATAACAAATATTACTCTGTAAACTATAGTAAACTTTTCACCGAAAAGGAACTCACATGCCTTTGTGCCGTAATGGCTCCAGCCAAGAACCGTTGAAAATGCGAAAAGCATGACGGCGATGGCTACAAAAGCAGCTCCTATTTTTCCGAAGTGCATGGAGAATACAGTTGAAACGATGTTGGCTTTTGTAAGGGCTATTCCGTTGTATTCTGCGGCTGTAATACCTGTTTCGAGGTCTACAAGTCCCGATGAAAGCACTGAGAAAGCTGTAAGTGTACAGACAATGATTGTATCTGCGAATACTTCAAATATGCCCCACATGCCCTGACGAACGGGTTCGCTTACGTTTGAGTTTGAGTGTACCATAACAGATGAACCGAGACCTGCTTCGTTGGAGAATACGCCTCGTTTCATACCCTGTTCAATGGCAAGCTTTATGCCGTAGCCGACAACAGCTCCGCCTGCGGCCTTTGCGGCAAATGCGCCCTTGAATATGGCTGTGAATACGGTTCCTATCTGAGAAATGTTTGTAATAAGTATAACTATGCTTCCTACAATATATACGACTACCATGAAAGGTACTATTTTTTCTGTTACAGATGCGATACGCTTAAGACCGCCTACTATTACAAGTCCGCCGATTATAAGTATTACTATACCCGTTACCCATGTGGGTACGCCGAATACCGAATACATATTGCCTGAAATTGAGTTAACCTGAGTCATGTTGCCTATGCCGAATGAGGCAAGGAAACAGAAGATTGAGAAAAGAACGGCCAGAATTTTACCGATTTCCTTACAGCCCTTTTTGCTTCCCAAACCGTCTCTTAAGTAGTACATGGCGCCGCCTGACCACTCGCCTGCTTTGTTTTTGCGGCGGTAGTAAATACCGAGAACGTTTTCGGAGAAGTTTGTCATCATGCCGAAGAAAGCTATAATCCACATCCAGAATACGGCTCCGGGTCCTCCGACCAGTATTGCGCCTGCTACACCGACAATGTTACCTGTACCAACCGTTGCGGCCAGCGCAGTACATAAGGACTGGAACTGGGAAATTGATTTGTCCTTTGTATGACCTAATACGTCCTTGTCTTTAAAGATTGCACCGACGGTCATTTTCCACCAGTGTTTGAAATGGCTTACCTGAAAGAACTTGGTAAGCAGTGTCATAAGTACGCCTACAAAGGCCAGCAGTATGAGGGCAGGCCAGCCCCACACGATGTTGTTTACGACGTTGTTGATGTTTGTGATAATGTCAAGCATAAATGATACCTCCTTGTTGTCCCCTTTATACGCCCCAAACAAAAAAACGAAGGTGGGGTCTAAAATACCTCACCTTCGAAGTTACTTTTATACTTTATTCTATTGAAGCGAAATGTTATAACAAAATACTAACACAACATTACTAAATTGTAAAGAAAATTCTTTCGTTTTACAAATAATTATTTTTGCCGACGTTTTATGATTACACAAAATAAGTATAAAATACACTGTAAAAGTATTATCTATGCTCTGCTTATTCAGCTTTAATCTTTCTGAAAAGTACTTCTGCATAGATCATGGGCACGACACATTCAAGGATGATAAAAGCTATAACCGCATATATAAGCATTGCAGAGCCGTGACCGAACATGGATAATATACCGCAGACCGTCATTATAAGTCCGCCTGCCATGCCTGTGTAGCCGCTGAGACGGTGGGTCTTTTTCCATACGGTTTCATCGGAGAGGGTTGCCTTTGTCCTTATGCCGAGGGTGCGGTTGGGCTTAAGCTTGGCAAGAAGGTTGCTTATAAGCATCATCAGCAGGCCAAGGGCGGCGCATATCGTTCCGAGTACACCTGACGGAAGTATCTCAGCGCCGTTTAAGGAGTTGAGGGTGATAAGCCAGCTTATAAGAACAAAAAACAATGTGATAAAAAGAAGTGCCTTATCTTCATACTTTTTGTTGCGTGCTATGTTTTCATTGCCTGTAGCAAACCTTCTGTAGACCGTGAACATTGAGGAAACGGCAAGGGGCAGCAGTGCGAAAATCAAAAGTGACCATTTGGTGGAGTAGTTGTCGGCAGCACCGGAAATACTGTAGTGAATAGGCACGGAGACTGCATCGCTTGCGGCTATCAGCACAGTAAGCACTGCTGCATTAATTATGGATATTATAAGTAATAAATATTTTTTCATATTAATCTTCCTTTCTTCCCGCAAGATTTGAGAGCAGGTTAAGTGCGTCCTCTATGACGCTGGTTTTTATGGAGTATATAACATTCTGTCCCTTTTTTTGTGCGTCGACCAAATCGGCCTGCTTAAGAATGTTTAAATGACTGCTTATTGACGGCTTTGTCATATTGAAATTGTCGGCTATTTCTCCGGCTGTCATATCATTTTTTTTCAGTAATTCCAGTATCCTGCGCCTTGTCGGGTCGGCAAGGGCTTTCCATACATCCGACATGGTGTCACCTCCGTCAGATAATTTATTAAGTATTTAGATAATTAACTAAATATATTTTATGTCTGTATTCACGGATTGTCAACAGTAATTTTAAAAAATTACGGAAAACCGCTTGGCTGAAAACTTAAGCAAATGACGGTAGGAACATAAAACATGCTTAAAACAAGGGCGTTACGGTAAGCAGACCTTTGTATACTATTTGATGTATAAATATGTGGACAGGATTTTTTACTAATGCTAAAATATAAATGTATATAGACAAATGTTTTTCTGACATGGAAGGGGGATACTTATGCAGACAAATGATCAATTGTTTTTACAGGGTACAAACGGCAAAGCAGTGCTTCTCATACACGGCATAACATCAGGGGCGGCACAGATGATACCTATGGCAAGATTTCTCAATGATTATGGCTATTCCGTATGGAGCGTAAACCTTGCCGGACACGGTACCTATCCCGATGATTTGCTGCATACAACCTGTGAGGACTTTATAAAAAAGGCCGAATATGACTACGCTTATTTAAAGAAAAACTATGACACGGTATATGTAGGCGGACTTTCAACAGGCGGCTGCCTTTCGCTTTATCTGGCGGCTAAGCACCCTGAAATAGCAGGAATAATACCTGTTTCTGCACCGTTAAGACTTATGCCGGGAACATTTATGACCGAGGAGTATCCTCCCGAGCAGATTTATTTCCACAGACCTATGGAGGGCAAGGTAGGTCTTTTCAAGCAGTACCACATCCATTATGAGGACATAGCTGTATGCATATTTAAGGAGCTTGAAAGACTTATGGCCATACTCAGAGAGGATGGATTTATAGAACAGGTAAAATGCCCTGCCATCGTTATACAGGCCAAGGATGATGCCGTTGCAGACCCTGCCAGTGCACCGGAAATATACAGAAGACTTTCTTCCGAAAAGAAAGAACTGTATACTCCCGACTACGGCGAACACAGCATAGTGCTTACGGAGGCCAGACATGAAGCCTTCAGAAGGGCTGCCATGTTCTTAGAGTCACTGTAAAAGTCTATTGTCGGGAAAGACATTTTTTTCATAAAAATATAAAATTATCGTTGACAAACGATTTTTTTGGTGTTACTATATGTAAAAATGTTGAAAGGAGAAAAACACTAATGTTATCAGCTATGTTTTACATTTGCACACTATCTATTAGCATTATTACACTAATTATTATTAGAAGTATTAGTGCTATGTGTCGTGCAGAAAAAACGGTTGATAATAAGTGTTTGATATAAAGTACAGGGTCGGCATCATGCCGCCGTGTACGGTGATAAAACATTTGATATTGTTTTTTCAGGCTTACGGCTTCATAGCTGTAAGCCTTTTTTCATGCAGAAGAAAATAAAAATTTTAACCAATGTATTTGTGAGAGGAGAACTAAATTATGAAAATGGATATCAGAATTGAGAGAACACAGGCACCCAAAGAAAAGCCCGGAAAAGGCGCAGACCTTCCTTTCGGACATATATTCACAGATCATATGCTCATGGTTGACTATGACAAAGAGAACGGCTGGCACGACGCAAGAATAGTTCCCTTCGGACCTATTCTGATGCACCCCGGCTCAACAATATTCCATTACGGTGCAGGCGCTTTTGAAGGATTGAAGGCATACAGAAAGCCCGACGGTTCATGTCAGCTTTTCAGACCCCAGGAAAATGCAAAGCGTATGGAAAAATCCATTGACAGACTTTGCCTTCCCCACATGGATGCCGACACAATCCTTTATCTCATCGAAAGCTTCGTTGAATTCGAGCAGGATTGGGTTCCTTCAGAGTTCGGAACATCACTTTATATAAGACCTTTCTGCTTCGGCTGTGACGAGCCCATCGGTCTTCACGGAATCCAGAAAGCAAAATTCATGATTATCACTTGCCCCGTAGGCAACTACTACAAAGAGGGTCTTAAACCCGTTAAAATCACTATCGAGGAAAAGGATGTTCGTGCCGTAATCGGCGGAACAGGCGACTGCAAGGTCGGCGGAAACTACGCAGCCAGCAACAGAGCAGAGCATGAGGCAGAGGTAAACGGCTTTACACAGGTTCTCTGGCTTGACGGTGTTCATAGAAAGTACATCGAGGAAGTTGGCTCAATGAACGTAATGTTCAAGATAAACGGCGAAGTAATTACACCTAAGCTTACAGGCTCAGTACTTCCCGGCATCACAAGAAAGAGCGCAATTGCTTATCTTGAGACAATGGGCTACAAAGTAAACGAAAGACTTGTTTCAGCTGAAGAGATTGTTGAGGCTGTTAAGAACGGAACACTTGAGGAAGCATGGGGAACAGGTACAGCAGCCGTTGTATCACCCATCGGTGTTCTTCACTACGAGGGCGTTGACTATAAGATAAACAACAATGAAATCGGACCTGTTTGTCAGGAGCTTTACAACGGACTTACAGGAATCCAGTGGGGACGTACAGAGGATAAGTTCGGCTGGACAGTACCCGTTCCCGCACCTGCAAAATAATAACTGAAATATTTATCAAAGCATATCGTTCCTGCGGAACGTCAGAACCTCCGCAGGAATGTAAATAAAATCTATACCATCAAAAAATTTAAAGGAGTGCATTTATTATGAAAGGTTATCACATTTACATCCCAAATTACACTGTAGGAGCTGACTGTTACAAGGAAATCCCCTGGGTAACAAGAAAGTACGGCAAAAAGGCTGTTGTTATCGGCGGCAAAACTGCAATGGAAAAGGCGAAAAATGCACTATTGGATGGTATAGCTGGTTCTGATGTTGAAATTACTGATTTTGTATGGTACGGCGGAAACGCTACATACGAAAACGCCGAAGCGCTTATGCAGACGGATGCTGTTAAAAATGCAGACATGATATTTGCAGTAGGCGGCGGCAGAGTAATGGATACATGTAAGGTAGTCAAGGAAAGACTTGACAAACCCATGTTCACATTCCCCACACTGGGTTCAAACTGTGCGGCAACAACATCTATTGCCGTTATATATCATCCCGACGGAAGAGTAAACAATTATTTCTACTCGGAAACACCCGCTGAACACGTCTTCATCAACACTCAGATTATTGCTGAGTCACCTGACAACATGTTCTGGGCAGGTATCGGCGACGCTATTTCAAAACAGCTTGAAGCACAGCTTGCCATAAGAGGACATAAGGTTGCACATACACCTTTAATGGGAAATCAGCTCAGCCTTATCTGCATCGATCCCCTTATCGAGTATGGCAAAAAAGCGTATGAGGACTGCAAAAATAACACAGACTCCTTTGAACTGGAGCAGGTTGCCCTTGATATCATCATTACAACAGGCATGGTATCAAACTTCATGACAACAGAAAATGACTACTACTACAACAGCTCACTGGCACATGGCTTCTATAACGGAACATCTGTTATACCTGCCTGCATACAGCATCATCTCCACGGCGAGATAGTTTCCTTCGGAAGCCTTGTTCTTCTTACATATGACAAGAACTATGAAGAATGCGACAAGATTATGGCTTTCCATAAGGAAATGGGATTGCCCTTAACAATGGCAGACATCGACCTTACAGATGAAGACCTGCCCGCAGTTGCCGAAAGGTCATCGGTAACAAAGGAGTGGACATGTGTACCTTATGAAGTAACTAAGGAAAAGTTCATTGCCGCTATCAAAGAATGCGATGAGAGAGGCAGAAACTTCAAATAAATATATGGTTAAAATTAGGGGAAAGGGCATCCGAATACGGATGCCCTTTTTAGTGTCGACAAAGTCGACACTACGTCGAAAACAGGTTGTCGACTTGTTTAAATTAATGTATGAAGTCCTGACACTGCGCATGGCTTGTGGCTTAGGACTTCTCCGAGGTGAAGAGCGCGGTCTCCGCCTCGGTTTAAAGCCTCAGAAAACCTTCCCGGTTTTCCGAACCTTTCCCGGTTGTTGTGGCTAATTTCGTATAATTTCAGATAATTGGTTGAGTTTGTCTACAGTCTAAACACGTCTGTTTTACGGACGTCCTTTTTACTGTCCGGATTTATATTGCCGAATTATCCTGCGGGTGATATTATAGTTTCAGAGTATATAGTCGATTTGGAAAGTATGGTGAATGACATGAAGGAAAACCTGGGCAAGTATAATTGTTCCGTTGAGGCGGCAATGGACATAATCGGAGGAAAATACAAGGTAATAATATTATGGCACCTTATAAAGGAAGGAACTCTGCGTTTCAGTGAAATACAGAGGCTTATACCGCAGGCAACACCCAAGATGTTAAGCTCCCAGCTAAAGGAACTGGAGGCGGCGGGAATAGTAGACAGAACCCTCTATCCAGTAGTGCCGCCCAAGACGGAGTATTCACTGTCGGAGTTTGGGAAAACGCTCATACCCATAGTTACTTCCCTGCGAGACTGGGGAAATATGTATTTTGAAAAAATGGGAGCCAAAAACCCCTGTGAATGACAGTATCAAAAAGTATAGTATATATAAAAAAAGTGCATTCTTGATAAAACCGACAATATTATTTAGAATTAAATTAAAGTGATATACAAAGTATCTCAGCGGAAGGGAGTAATATTAATGGCTTACAGCAAACTTTTTGAAAAAGGGAAAATAGGCAGATTAACAATAAAAAACAGATGCGTTATGATGCCTATGGGAACGGTTTATGCCGATAAGGACGGTATTGCCACAGACAGAATAATACAGTATTATTCCGAAAGGGCAAGGGGCGGCATCGGCCTTATTATCAACGAGTACACAGGTGTGGACGATGTTGACAGCATACCGACAGTCGGAAACCTTCGTGCCGCAAGGGATTACCACATAAGCGGCCTTGAAAGACTGACGGATTCCGTCCACAAATATGACTGCAAAATATTCGCCCAGATTCACCACGGCGGAATGACATCAAAGCCCGCTCTTACAGGCAGACAGTCTCTGTCACCCAGCGGAATACCTGCGGCACCCGGCGCACCCGTGCCTAAGGAAATGACCGTAGAGGAAATAAAGGCGGTTCAGAAAAAATTTGTAGATGCAGCTGTAAGATGCCAGAAGGCAGGCTATGACGGAGTTGAGCTTCACGGAGCACACTCATATCTCATTGCCCAGTTCTTCAGCAAATATTACAACAAACGTACAGACGAGTACGGCGGAGACGTTGAGGGACGTACACGCTTCACATCGGAGATAATAGATGAGATAAGAAAGGTTGTCAGACCTGACTTTGTTGTGGGACTCAGAATAAGCGGCGATGAAATGGTTGAGGGACACATGACCCTTGAGGACGACCTTGAAATCGTTAAATTCCTTGAAAACAAACTGGATTACATAAACGTATCCAACGGCTGTGCCCAGAACGGTGATGCCAACTGCGACCCCTATTCATTTACTCCCGGCTGGAAAAAGCATGTGGCAAAGGCATTTAAGGATAATCTTTCAATTCCCGTTATTGCCACAAATACTATAAAGGATCCTGATTGGGCGGAACAGCTTCTTGAGGAGGGCATAAGCGACTTCGTAGGCTTAGGACGCTCTCAGTTTGCAGACCCCGAGTTTGTCAACAAGGCAAAGGAAGGACGCTCCGACGAAATAGTAAAATGTATCGGCTGTATGTACTGCCGTGAAAGACTTATGGCTGACATGCCGATAGAATGCTCACTCAATCCCAGACTCGGCGTTGAGTACATCTATAAGGATGTTAAAAAGAACGGCGAGGGCAGACCCGTTGTTGTTATCGGTGGAGGCCCCGGAGGAATGGAGGCCGCCCTTGTTCTGGCACAGAGAGGCTTCAGAACAACACTTATCGAAAAGGGCAGTGAGCTCGGCGGAACCCTTAATGTTGCCGACAAGGCAAAGGGCAAGCACGTTATAACAGAGTATGTCAAGACAATGAAAAAGCTTATCGAAAAAGCAGGCGTTGAGGTTGTTCTCAATACAGAAGCCACACCCGAAAACGTTAAGGCATACACACCAGTCGGAGTGTTTATTGCATCGGGCGCCGCTACCGTTGAGCCGTCCATACCCGGCATTGAAAAGGCATATAAGCCCGAGGAGGTTCTCCTTGATAAGGTTAAGCTTACAGGTAAGGTTGCCGTTATCGGTACAGGCCTTACGGGTCTGGAGGTTCTTGAAAAGCTCGGTGACGAGGGCTGTCAGCTCACAGCCGTTGAAATGCTTGCGGACATCGGCCCCGGAGTATTCCCTCCCATCAGAAAATATATCGTTGCGGACATAATGTCCCATAAGCCCGAATGCTATACAAACCATAAGCTCCTTGAAATAAAGGACGGCGCCGTTGTTGTTGAGAGCCTTGCCGACGGAAAAGTAACAGAGCTCCCCTGCGACAGTGCGGTTGTATCATTGGGTATTGCACCCCTTAAGGGCGTTGTCGAAGCCTATGAAAAGGAATTTGATAAGGTCATCGTTATCGGCGATGCAAATAAGGGCGGCAGAATCCATAATGCCACCAAGGACGCCTTTACAAAGGCAAATGCGTTTTTAGACTAAGATTGATAAATACAGAATAAAGAGTGTGCCCGGCATGAAAATGCCGGGCATTATTAATGCTTACATTTTTCTTAATAAATTGTCAGAATATTGCAGATAACGGGCATATATGCAATAATTTATTTGATGTCTGATAAGCTTATAAATGTGAGATGATTTAGATGAAGATTAGAGCAAAATATATGATAGCTATCATAATAGTAATAATTGCCGCAGTTTTTGTATCATTGAGGAAGCCTCTATTTAACAGTGCCGGTTCAAACATTATTGTAGTAAAAGACGGAGAAACCATATACTGTGAGGAAGACACAGAGATTATAAATATACTTGCTGATTATAAGGGCTGGAGAATAGGAGAGAAAACGGCGGACTTTCTTCTCGGGCAAAACGGAAGTGGGGATTGGAACGGCTCAATAGCCATACATTCTGACGGAGAGTTGATTGAAATAAGTCCCGACGGAACAATAAGCGACGGAAAGAATTATATTTATCTGAGCCTTATCAATAACAGTGAAAAGGGCAGAGAGCTGTATGATAGATTAGTTAAGTATTTAGAATAAAGGAAAAAACCTTAGATTTGGTGACTTTTTTGATAGTCTTTGTGAAATGAATAGAAATACTTAAACAGAAAAACTGCGTTTTCAAGACATATAATACCGGAAGAATAAATCCGAAAAACAGTCGGGAAAACGCAGTTTTCCGTAAAAAGTTCTTTGCTTCTTTCTTTCAAGAAAGAAGTATTATTTATTCGCTTTTCCGCTAATGCTGTCTACGGTTATTTTGATAATATCGGTAACATTGAAGCTTTTTTCGATGGATACCATTCCCTTGTCCATAAAGTCAGGGGCATATTTATTGATAAGAGCAATGAGGGCAGAGCGCTTTTCCTCGCCGCTTGCGCACTCGGCTGTTCCGAAGGCTATGGCGCTGGTGTATTTTGTGGTAAGTCCCTCGGGGACAATAACGGCGTTTGTGACAACGGTGAAGCTTACACGGCTGTTGTGGGCAATGTTAGCCAGCTTGTGACCGACGCCTGCCGCACAGTGGAAATATATTGCTCCGTTTTCGTATACATAGTTTACGGGTACGCCGTAGGGCAGACCGTCCTCGCCGACGGTGGAAAGAACACCGTAGTCACCCTTTGCCAGTATTTCCTTAGTTTCTTCCTCTGACAGCATATGATCTTTTCTTCTCATTTCGTAAGCCATTTTAAATTTCTCCTTTCAGTATAAGACATAAATTCCGCACTATTCTTGCGGTAAAGCCCCATATAATGTGATTTTCGTAGAAATAAAAGTACTCCGGCTGACGTCCCTTGCTCCAGGGATAGTTTCTTCCACCGACTATATATTCGAAGGGAAAATCCTCGGGTATCTCGTGGGATATGGTTATATAGTGGGCTTCGGGCTTGGTATCCATAAAAAATTTCACAGGTACGGTGAATACCTCGGCAACCTCATCGGGATTCAGCTTTAAATCATTGACGGTCATATTTTTGATAAGTCCCACAAAGGGTGTTATGACAGCACCGTAGGGAGCTACAACAAAGTCCGTCTGACCGAGTATTTCTATGTTTTCCGCCGGAATGCCTGTTTCCTCCCAAGTTTCACGCAGGGCAGTGTCCAAAGGAGTTTCGCCGCCCTCACGGCTTCCTCCGGGAAAGCACACATCGCCCGGCTGTCTCTTAAGCTCCATTGAACGTTTGGTAAAAAGCAGTTCAGAGCCTCTTTCTGTCCTAAATATCGGCATAAGTACCGAGCTGAAACGCTTTATTCCCTCGGGAGAGGGCACATGGCTTTCCAGCGCATTTTTTATTAAATCAGAATCCGACATATATTAATCCTTTCTTAAGTTAATCTTTCTTGCGGCCTTTCGTTTCAGCTCCACCTCGGTGGCGGTGTAGTGTTTCCTCGTTGTGTTTACGTCGGCATGACCGAGTACATCGGCTACAAGATATATATCGCCTGTTTCAAGATAGAGATTGGTGCCAAAGGTGGAACGCAGTTTATGGGGCGTTATTTTTTTGAGCTTTACCGCAGTCTGTGCATATTTTTTGACCATAAGCTCCACCTGCCTGACGGATATGCGCTTGCCCCTGCTGGATAAAAACAGTGCCTTGTCATTTTCGTCTGCGGGCGGGTGCAGCTTTCTGTAGTCCAGATAATCGGAAAGAGCCTCCGCCACCTCATCGCCGAAGTAAATTTCCGCCTGCTTTCCGCCCTTTCTTGTGATTACAAAGGAATAGGACTCAAAGTCGATATCGTCCACATTAAGACCGACACATTCGGAAACTCGTATGCCTGTACCCACAAGGGTGGATATTATGGCGAGGTCTCTTATCTTTGTTTTCTCATGGAATTTCTGCTGACGCTCGGTCAGGTTTTCGCCCTTTTCCACCTCGTCCAGCAGGTTGGCAACCTCGTTGGCTTCAAGACGGATAATGTTCTTTTCGTGTATTTTCGGTGTTTCTACCAAAGCCGCAGGGTCTGTGGCTATGTACTGCTTTCTCAGATAGTATTTGTACATGCTCCTTATGGCGGCAAGCTTTCGGGACTTTCCGCTTTCGGTATTAAGTATCATTGTGTCCCGCTTTTCCTCGTCGTCCTCGCTGTAGGGCGTGTATATGGAAACATAGTCCAAAAACTCCTCTATATCAATGGGTTTAACATTGTCAAGGTCCTCGGGACGTATATCCTCGAATTTCATTCCCTTAAAATCCTTGTGGTTTTCGCATAAAAAGCCGAAAAATATTTTCAGGTCGTAGGCATAGCCTATTCTTGTCTTGACCGATGTAGTCTGGGCTATACCTCTGAAATATGTATAGCAGAAGGGCGGCAGCTGTTCCAACAGCCCCTTGAGATGAGCCGTATCCTTGGCCCTTTCTTCGTCCTTGTATTTTGCTTTAGCGGCCGGCATGGCTGTCACCTCTTTTCCAGTCGTCCAGACCCCTTGTAACTGCGCCGAATATACGCTGATTGAGATTGGGATAGGTTTTGTTAAGGGATAACAAAAGCTCCTTTATCTCCTGACGCTTTGTATTGCCGTCGGCGGGACAGGGATTTTTTACTATATTGGTATCCAGAGAAGCGGCATAGCTTCTTGTCTCGTACTCAGAGACATATATAAGCGGCCTTATGGAATAAAGCTTCTTTTTTTCAAGAAAGCTGACGGGCGAAAAACAGCCGATGCGCCCCTCGAATATGAGCGACATCATAAATGTTTCGATTACATCGTCCTTGTTGTGACCCAATGCAACCTTATTGCAGCCTAACTCCTCTGCGGCGTTGTTAAGGGCGCCCTTGCGCATTTTGGCGCACAGTGAGCAGGGGTTTTCCTCATGCCGCTCATCAAATATTATTCTTCCTATCTGAGTATCTATAACGGTATAGTTAACACCAAGACGGTCACACAGCTTTTTTATGTCGCTGAAGTCTGCACCGTCAAAGCCGAGGGATACAGTAATGGCTTCTATATCAAATTTTTGGGGGTAAAAGCGCCTCATTTCGGCCAAAGCGACCAACAGACATATACTGTCCTTGCCTCCGGATACACCGACGGCTATCCTGTCGCCTTCGGCTATCATGTCATAGTCATTCACAGCCTGACGCACATAGCTTAAAAGTTTCTGTAACTTCATATTTTCACTCCAGTCCGTGCACGGTTTATAATTGTTCTGTGCAGGATATACTCAATTATAGCACAAATATTAATGTTATCAAAGCGGCGTATATATCAAAAGTTTACATAATCGTAAATCAGCCGAATAAAAGCAATGTAAATATCACTATTTTTAATAGTATACTTGAAAAATGTCAAAAAAAATATATAATACAATTTAATACATATTTTAATATGGAGCAGTGTCTGTTTTTTTAAAACAAAACATTGACTGCTGTTTGATGGGGAGCTGACAGCTGTGGAAACACCTGATGAACTGTATAAACAATTAGTAGACAAAATTAAGGAATATCACCCAACCGATAATTTTACCATGCTTGACAAGGCATACGAGGTGGCGAGGGAGGCTCATAAGGAGCAGAAAAGAAAATCCGGAGAGCCCTATATAATACACCCGCTTAAGGTGGCCTATATACTGGCGGAGCTGGAGCTGGATATGGAGTCCATCGAGGCCGGTCTGCTGCATGATACAATAGAGGATACGCCGTATACATACGATGATATAAAGGAGCTTTTCGGCGAGGAAGTCGCAATACTCGTTGACGGAGTTACAAAGCTGGGCAAGCTGTCGTATACGACAAAAGAGGAGATACAGGCCGAAAACTACAGAAAAATGTTTTTGGCTATGGCAAAGGACATAAGAGTAATACTTATAAAGCTTGCCGACCGTCTGCACAACATGCGTACTCTTAACTATATGACCGAAGCAAAGCAGAAGGAGAAGGCCCAGGAAACATTGGACATTTATGCTCCTTTGGCACACAGGCTCGGTATATCAAAGATTCGTACAGAGATGGAGGATCTTTGCTTTAAGTACCTCAATCCCGATGCGTACTATGACCTGAAAAGCAAAATAGAGAAAAAGAAATCCGAAAGAGAACAGTATGTAAACCAGATAGTTGAGGAAATAAAGGTAAAAATAGACGAGGCAGGCATAAAGGGCACTGTCTACGGCAGAAGCAAGCACTTTTTCAGCATATATAAGAAAATGGTCAATCAGAACAAGACCCTTGACCAGATATATGACCTGTTTGCCGTAAGAATAATAGTTGATACCGTTAGGGACTGCTATGCCGTACTGGGTATAGTCCACGATATGTACAAACCTATGCCCGGACGCTTTAAGGACTATATTGCGATGCCAAAGCCCAATATGTATCAGTCTCTGCATAATACCCTCATCGGCCCTACGGGAGAACCCTTTGAGGTGCAGATAAGAACATGGGATATGCACCGTACCAGTGAATACGGTATCGCCGCCCACTGGAAATACAAGGAGGGCAAGGCCAACGATACGGGTCATGATAAGGAAGCCGAAAAAATGGCATGGCTCAGACAGATACTGGAATGGCAGAGGGATTTGTCCGATAATAAGGAATTCATGGCAACCCTTAAGCTGGACCTTAATGTATTCAATGACTCGGTATATGCTTTTACGCCCCAGGGCAAGGTTATACCCCTGCCCAACGGCTCTACGCCCATTGACTTTGCCTATGCCATACATTCGGCAGTCGGCAATAAAATGGTCGGCGCTAGGGTCAACAATAAGATAGTTACATTTGATTATAAGATACAAAACGGCGACATTGTCGAGATACTTACCTCCCAGAATTCAAGGGGTCCCAGCCGTGACTGGCTTTCCCTTGTCAAGAGCTCCAATGCCAGAACCAAGATAAACCAGTGGTTCAAAAAGGAGTTTAAGGAGGAAAACATAGTAAAGGGCAAAGAGCTTATAATAGCCGATGCCAAAAAGAAGAATTATTCCTTCTCGGAGCTGGCAAAGCCCGAGTGGATAGAGATAGTCGTAAATAAATTCGGCTTCAAGGACTGGGACGCTCTGTGCGCCGCTGTCGGACACGGCGGAGTTAAGGAAGGTCAGGTAGTAAACCGCTTCATTGAAGAATACGTCAAGGAACAGAAAAAGAACCAGACCGCCGAGGATTATCTGAAACGCATGGAGGAAAAGGCAAAATCCAAATCATCCAAGAGCGACAGCGGAGTTGTCGTAAAAGGAATAGGCGACGTCAGCGTAAGATTTTCACGCTGCTGCAACCCCGTTCCCGGTGATGAGATAATAGGCTTTATCACAAGGGGCAGAGGCGTTTCAATCCACAGGACGGACTGTGCCAATATAATAAACCTGACCGAGGAGGACAGGCACAGACTTATAGATGCCGAGTGGGAGATTTCCAGAAAGGACGGCACATCGCCTTCGCTTTCCTTCCAGGCTGAGATACGTCTGCTTTGCGTGGACAGAAACAACATAATACTGGATCTCAGCAAGGTGCTTTCAGAGGAAAACCTGCCGGTCAAATCCTTCAATGCCAGAACGACAAAGGATATGCTGTCCATTGTAAACATAGTGCTTGAGATAACCAGCAAGGAACAGCTTGAAAAGGTCTGTCTCCACCTTAAGAACGTAAAGGGCGTTGAGGATATAGAGAGAGTTAACTCATAAAATGAGGTAAAACATATGAGAATGGTAATACAGAAGGTCGAAAGGGCCAAGGTCACCGTTGACGGCACTGTAAGGGGCGAAATAGGAAACGGCCTTATGGTACTGGTGGGACTGCTTCCCTCCGATGATGAAAAGGTAATGGATTACATGCTTGACAAGCTTGTTAATCTGAGAATATACGAGGACGAAAACGATAAGCTGAACCTGTCCGTCAAGGACGTGGGCGGCGGAATAATGCTTGTTCCAAACTTCACCCTTTACGGCGACGCCAGAAAGGGCAGACGTCCCAGCTATTTTGCGGCGGCATCACCCGAGGAAGCCGATAAAATATTCGGCAGACTGCTGGAAAAGGCGAAACAGCTTCCGCTTAAGGTGGAAAGCGGCGTTTTCAGAACCCATATGAAAGTAGAACTCGTAAATGACGGTCCGGTGACGATACTGCTGGACAGCGAAAGACAGTTTTAAACAGGGGCAAAGCCCGGATAAAAACAGGGGATAGGGGAGTTTTCCCTTATCCCTTTTTTGAGGTATTGATATGATATACATTTATTTGGACGGACATGACAGAATGAACGACATACAGACAGCGGTTCAGATATTCATGCCCAATGAAAAATATAAGCCTGTGGACTCGGTTCAGGACGAGGGCATTACGGTCAGAAGCTTTATTGACGGAGAGACGGCGCTTGCGGAGCTCTATGAAGACGGAAAGCTTATCTGCTCCAAAACGGAAAGGATTTTGTCAGAGGGTGAGGGCTATGCCCTTAAGGCGGCAGTCTACCACATGCTTAAAGAAAAGACGGGTCAGTATACCCCTTGGGGAATGATGACAGGCATAAGACCTGCAAAGAAAATAAATATCTACATGGACGAGGGTCTCACTGCCCGTGAAAGTGCCGACAGACTTATAAAAACCTATGAGACCACCGAGGGCAAGGCACTTCTGGCGGCAAGGGTGGCGCAGTCCGAAAGGGATATACTTAAAAAGGCTCATAAGGACGGCATAAGCCTTTATGTGGGCATACCCTTCTGTCCGTCAAGATGCCTTTACTGTTCCTTTACGTCCTATCCTTTGGACAGATATGCTTCAAAGGTTGACGGCTATATTGATGCGCTTATAAAGGAACTGCGCTTTTTAGGGGAAAAGGCAAAGGGAAAAAGTCTTGACTCCATATATATAGGCGGCGGCACACCCACATCCCTTACGGCGGAACAGCTGGACAGACTGATGACGGCCATGTCGGATATTTTCGATATGTCAAGCCTGCTGGAGTATACCGTGGAGGCAGGCAGACCCGATACAATAACGGCGGATAAGCTTAAGGTCATAAAGAAGGACGGAGCCGACAGAATATCGATAAATCCCCAGACAATGAATGACAAAACACTGCGCCTCATAGGACGTGAGCATACGGTTGAGGACATAAAGCGTGTATATGCCCAAGCAAGGGAAGCGGGTCATACCAACATAAACATGGACCTTATCCTCGGACTGCCAGAAGAGGGAGAGGCAGAGGCTTCCCACACAATGGAGGAGATAAAAAAGCTGGCACCCGAAAACCTTACGGTGCATACACTGGCTGTCAAGAGGGCGTCAAGGCTTAAGGAAAAGCTGGGCGAGTATGATTTGGCAAAGGCTATGCTTATGGAAAAAATGCTTGACATATCCTCTGAGGGAGCCGCTGAAATGGAGCTTTATCCCTACTACATGTACAGGCAGAAAAATATGCTGGGAAGCTTTGAAAATGTGGGTTACGCAAAAAAAGGCTTTGAAAGCTTCTACAACGTTGTTATAATGGAGGAGACACAGACCATATTCGCCGCAGGTGCGGGAGCGTCCACAAAGCTGTGCGACAGTGCCACCGGACGGATAGACAGAATATTCAATGTAAAAAACGTCGATGAGTACATCGGACGCATTGACGAGATGATAGAGAGAAAAAGAAAAGGAATGCAGTAAAAACAGGAGGAAAACACAATGCTTACAGAAGCACCCAAGGGCACCAAGGATATAT
>JAQXNZ010000013.1 GCA_029098265.1 Clostridia bacterium
CCTTCTGTTCATTTATAAGATGATAGATCGTATAGGATGTGTTGATATCTAAGCCTCGTACGGCGTATGCTGTCATAAGCACCGACGGAGCATTTGAAATCTCTCTGCCGACCAGCACCTTCTGTACATTTCCTCCCGAAAGCTTTCTTATGGGAGTGGATATGCTGGGCGTTACGACCTTAAGCTCATCAACGATATGCTCGGTCTTTTCTTTGGGTGCTTTCCTGTTGAGGAACGAACCCTTGCCGTCCCTGTAGCTTCTAAGCATTACGTTGTCAGCCAAATCCATATTGGCAACAAGACCCATGCCGAGTCTGTCCTCGGGTACGAAGGAGAGCGCCACGCCCACCTGTCTTATTTCCAGAGGGGTCTTGCCCACAAGCTCAACGGCCTTGTCATCGTCATCGAAATATTCTATACTGCCCTTTTCCACCTTCTGAAGTCCCGCAATGGCCTCCAGCAGTTCCTTCTGTCCGCTTCCTGCAATGCCCGCAATGCCGAGTACCTCACCGCCGTACACATCAAAGGTAACACCGTCAAGGGTAGTAACTCCGTTTTTGTCAACACATGTAAGATCTTTAATTTCGAGTCTCTTTTTAATATCATGGGGCTCCTGTCTGCCGATGTCCAGAGCAACCTTTTCGCCCACCATCATTTCCGTAAGGGAGAGCTCGGTGGCGTCCTTGGTCTGAACCGTTCCTATGTATTCGCCCTTTCTGAGTACCGCTACCCTATCCGAAAGGGAAAGAACCTCATGCAGCTTATGTGTGATTATTATTATGGCCTTTCCGTCGTTTCTCATGTTTCTGAGAACGTCGAACAGCCTGTCTGTCTCCTGCGGCGTAAGTACGGCCGTAGGCTCGTCAAGTATAAGTATATTTGCACCCCTGTAGAGCATTTTTACAATCTCTACTGTCTGTTTTTCCGATACAGACATGTTGTAAATCTTCTTATTGGGATCCAGCTCAAAGCCGTATCTTTTTATAAGGTCGTTTATTTTACTTACGACCTCGTTCATATTTATTATTTCCTTTCCGGGCAGTCCCAGTATTATGTTCTCTGCCGCCGTAAAGGTGTCTATCAGCTTGAAGTGCTGATGTATCATACCTATGCCCAGTTCAAATGCGTCCGCCGGACAGGTTATCTTTACCTCCCTGCCGTCAACATATATTTCGCCCTCGTCGGGGAAATATATTCCGGCGAGCATGTTCATCAGCGTTGTTTTGCCGCTTCCGTTTTCGCCCAGGAGAGAAAGAATTTCACCCTTTCTAACTTCCAGCGAAATGTTCTTGTTTGCCGCCACCTCGCCGAAGTATTTGCATATTTTCTTTAATTCAATTGCATTAACCGTATCCAAAACCATTCCTCCTTTTCTGTCCTGCGAAACGGAATAAGGGCAGGGCCGCGTTTCGGCTGCCCCGCCCCATGATCTCAGAATTTATTAATATACTGTGTTAAGCTCTGTAATACCGTCGATTGTGAATGAGAATGCAGGTGCTGAACCTATTTCAGATTCCATGAAGTATCCGTCGGGGCTGATATACTCAACGCCGTTGAAGCCGTCAAGGTCAGCTGTTGATGTGATTGTTTCTCCGCCTACAGTCCATGTTGATGTATCGAATATCTTGAGTGAGCCGTCATCGATAGCTGCCCAAACTTCCTCAACCTTAGCCTCTGTGCCTTCAGCAATAGCTGCTGCGTTGAGCTCTGTAAGATATACAGCGTTGTCAGCATGTCCTTCACACCAGTCTGTAGGGATCTCTGTGCCGTCAATCATGCACTGAACAGCCTCTGTTACATATGAACCCCAGTTGATTGTTGAAGATGTAAGAGCGTAGTTGGGAGCTGCCTCAATCATAGATACGTTGTAGCCAACGTCGCAAACGCCTGCTGCTTCACAAGCTGTAGCTGCGCCTGTTGTGTCGGCGTGCTGGCTGATAAGTACGCAGCCGTCAGCGATAAGAGCCTCAGCTGTTTCTTTTTCAAGAGCCTGGTCAGCCCATGAACCTGTGTACTTAACTTCCATTGTTACGTTAGGGCAGATTGATCTTACACCGAGGAAGTAAGCTGTGAAGCCTGATTTAACCTCTGCGTATGAGTAAGCGCCTACATAACCGATCTTAGCGTCTGTGTCTGCTCCGTAGAGCTCTGCAAGTTTCATACCTGCAACAACGCCTGCAACGTAACGTGCTTCGTAAATGCTTGCGAAGTAGTTATGCATGTTTGCAAGACCGCTTGAAGCTGCCTGATAGCCTGTAGCGTGGCAGAACTGAACATCGGGATATTCCTCTGCTGCCTGGATAACATAGTCCTCATGGCCGAAGCTGTTTGCGAAGATGATGTTGCAGCCCTGCTCTGCAAGGTCAACAGCTGCATCGTAGCAAGCCTCGTTCTCGGGGATGTTCCATTTGTAGATTACCTGGTCGTCTGTAAGGCCGAGTGCTGATTTCATTTCTTCTGCACCCATGTAGTGTGCGTATGTATAGCCTTCGTTTTCGTCACCAACGAAAATGAAGCCAACCTTGATATCGCTTGCTGCGATACCTGCCGTTTCGCCAGCCTCTGTCTCTGCGGGCTCACTGCTTTCGGATTTAGAGCTGCTTGAGCAGCCTGCAACTCCGATAAGCATCACGGCTGATAAAAGAACTGCTAAAAACTTTTTCATCTTTTAATCCTCCTGATTCTTTTTTCTTTACCACAAGTTACGGTTCCGCTTCTGCGGTATTGCAATTTAATTATAATCCAACCCTATATTTAAAGTCAATTATAAATACTGACGATTGATGACCTGTATAGTATGAAATTTTGTCAGTTTTTTTATAATCATATTTAATCTTGATAATTCTTATGTTAAATTTGAATTTCAGCTTTCAAATACCGCCGCAACATCCTTAAGTCTTTCGGATATTTTTATATGCTGGGGACAGATTTCCTCGCATCTGCGGCAGCCTATACAACCCGATGCCTTCTGTCCGAACATGGGTATCCATTCGTTATATCTCTTTTTCTCGGCCTCGAAGCTTCCTCCGGTCTTATAGTTGTTGTATACCACAAAGTTATAGGGTATTCCCACGCTTTTGGGGCAGGGCAGGCAGTAGGAACAGCCCGTACAGGGTATGGTGTCGTAGGAAGCGAATATATCCTGCGCCTTTTTGATAACATCAAGGCCGCCGTTATCCAGCATGCCGATATATGAATTTTCGGCATATCTGAGGTTCTGTTCTGCCTGCTCGGGTGTTCCCATGCCGCTGAGAACAACGGATACCTCGGGCATATTCCACAGATAATCCAATCCCCACTCTACGGGTGACTTGCCTGTTTCGTCAAATACCTTCTTTACGGCCTCGGGCACGTTGGCAAGATAGCCGCCCCTTAAGGGCTCCATGATTGAAACAGCCATTCCTTTTGAAGCCGCATATTTCAGTCCCTCTATGCCTGCCTGATACTCCGTATCTATATAGTTGAGCTGTATCTGGCAAAAATCCCAGTCGAAGCTGTCGCATATATTTTTGAATACATCCAGCTTGTCATGGAAGGAAAATCCGATATATTTTATTTTGCCGTCCTCTCTGGCCTTTATAAGGCGCTCAAGCACGCCGTAGCGCATTACCTTTTTCTCAAAGGCTATGGCGTTCATGGCATGAAGCATATACATATCTATATGGTCGGTCTTAAGGCGGTCAAGCTGTTTGTCCAGTATGGTGTCAAAGTCATCGCCGCTTTTGAACATCCACGCAGGCGCCTTTGTGGCAAGATATACTTTTTCACGGTATCCGTCCTGAAGTGCCTTTCCCGTTATCTTCTCACTGTTTCCGCCGTGGTAGTTGAAGGCAGTGTCAACATAGTTAAGTCCGCCGTCAATGGCACCTCTCAGCAGCTTGATTGCCGCATCCTCGTTTACACTTCCGTCGGCATTAAGCGGCAGTCTCATCATGCCAAAGCCTATGGGCGAAACCTTTGCGCCGGTCTTTCCGAAATCTCTGTACTGCATATATAAACCTCCTTTTCAGCATAATTATACCATTAAAATGTATATCCGCACAATAGCCGTATATAAAAAATACGGCACGGAAATCACTTCCGAACCGCATTTAAGTTTTTATGTTATTTGATAAGGGTTATGCTGTCCCAGACCTCAGCATTTTTCTCCACCGAAGCAGAGCTTTCCCACTTCTCGTATTCCTTGGAAAAATAACTCTGCTTCATATATTCCTCGTAATATCCTCTGCTGTAGTCCATCAGGGCCGTTTCATCAACGGGGTCTTCCGAACCCATATAGCTTTTATATCTTTCCTCCAGAGTTTCCCTGTTATTCTCGAAGTATTCGTCAAAGCCCTCGTCACTGACCACATAGTTTTTTACGGTATCGTCATATACTTCGTTGCAGAGGGCGTTTTCCGTCAGCACCGTGTGATAAAGCTCCCTGTCTGCGCCAATGGCTACCCTTTCCTCATCGGTCAGACCGTCATATATGGCGTCCGCCTCCTCTGCAGCTCTTTCGGCTTCCTCGGCGCTCAGCGAAATGCCGTTTTTCTCAGCCCTTTCCGCCGAAAGCTTCACCAGCGTAAGAGTGGCAAGGGTGCTGTCCTTGGCAACGGACTCGGCAGATTTTCCGTCAAAGTCCGTCTCCCATATATCCTCGCCTCCCAGCTGTTCAAAGCTTCTCTGGGTTTCATACAAATATACGTTAAATTCCTCTTTTGATACCTCTGTGGCGTTTATTTTTACGGCATAATCCTCATTTGTGCCCTTATCGGCTGTACTGCAGCCTGTTACAAGCGCAGCAACCAAAATCAGCGCCGGAAATATTTTCTTCACAATACAGCCCTCCTTCAAAATATTATAATTAATTATATCATTGCCTGCCACACCCGCACAAGCGGCGAAAGATTAAATTTTAATTCTTGGGCTCGGCAAGTTTTTCCAAAAACTCTCTTATGCTGTCAAGCTTTCCCTTTCCGTCCTTGGCTCCCGTCTTTATGGTTATATAGGGCTCCTTGGCGGCGGTGAACATATAGGGACTGTTTTTCACAGTCAGCAGCTCTGCTATCCTTGCCGTATCAACATCCGCATCGGCTCTGAAAGCAACAACAATGTTCTTCTGCTTTTCCGCTATGGAAACTATGTCCATTTTGTGGGCATCGGACTTTATCATCGCCACATCCAGCAGTGTCTGCACACATCTCGGCATGGTGCCGTATCTGTCCTCTATTTCCTCCTGAACATCATAGAAGCTTTCGGTGCTGTTTATAAGGGATATTTTTTTGTAAATTTCAAGCCTTTGCTCCTCATTTTCAATATAATACTCGGGAATATAGGCATCCACGTTTATGTCCACCGAGGTCTCGAAGCTTTCGGGCTTATCTATGCCCTTCAGCTTGCATACGGCCTCGTCAAGAAGCTTGCAGTACATATCATAGCCGACGGTTTCCATGTGTCCGTGCTGTTCCGCACCCAGAAGGGAGCCTGCTCCCCTTATTTCCAGATCACGCATAGCAATCTTGAAGCCCGAGCCGAACTCCGTAAACTCCCTTATGGTCTGAAGTCTCTTTTCGGCAACCTCCTGCAGTACCTTGTCCTTTCTGTACATAAAGTAGGCAAAGGACGTTCTGTTGCTTCTGCCCACACGTCCCCTCAGCTGATAGAGCTGGGACAGACCCATTCTGTCGGCATCCTGTATTATTATCGTGTTTACGTTGGGTATGTCAAGACCTGTCTCTATTATCGTGGTACATACCAGCACATCGGTTTCGCCCTCGATAAAGTCCTCCATTATGCCCTCCAGCTCACGCTCACTCATTCTGCCGTGGGCATACTGTATTCTTGCCTCGGGCACCAGCTTCTGCAGCTTCAGTGCCGCATCTGCTATATTATCTATCCTGTTGTGAAGATAGTATACCTGACCGCCTCTGGCAAGCTCACGGTGTATGGCGTCCCTTATGAACTGCTCGTTGCTTTCCATAACGAAGGTCTGGACGGGCATTCTTTCCTCGGGCGGCTCCTCCAGCAGGCTCATGTCCCTTATGCCCGAAAGACTCATGTGGAGAGTTCTCGGTATTGGCGTTGCGGTAAGGGTGAGCACGTTTACATTTTCCTTGAGCCTTTTCAGCTTTTCCTTGTGTCCCACACCGAAGCGCTGTTCCTCATCGACAATAATAAGCCCCAAATCACGGAACTTGACGTCCTTGGACAATATCCTGTGGGTACCGATAACTATGTCGGCCATGCCGTTTTCAAGGTTTTTAAGGGACTGCTTCTGTTCCTTTGCCGTCCTGAACCTGTTAAGCAGCTCTATCTGCACGGGATAGCCTGCCATACGCTTTGTGAATGTGGCATAATGCTGCTGTGCCAGTATTGTTGTCGGCACAAGGTATGCCACCTGCTTGCCATCCTGCACGGTTTTGAAGGCCGCCCTTATGGCAACCTCGGTCTTGCCGTAGCCCACGTCTCCGCAGACAAGCCTGTCCATGACCTTGCCCGATTCCATATCGTGCTTTATATCCTCTACGGCGTTAAGCTGGTCATCGGTCTCCTCATACTCAAAGCTTTCCTCAAACTCCCTCTGCCAGGTGGTGTCCGGCGAATACTTAAAGCCCTCGGCGGCCTGTCTTTTGGCATATACCTCCACCAAATCCTCGGCAAGTATAGCCACCGCCGACCTGACCTTGGATTTCATCTTGTTCCAGTCCGTGCCGCCCAGTTTGCTCAGCTTCGGTCTTGCCCCGTCGCTTCCTATATATTTCTGCACCATATCCATCTGGTTTACGGGTACAAACAGATTGCTTCCGCCGTTGTAGGATATTTTCAGATAGTCCTTGTTCACACCGTCTACGGAGATGTTTTCAAGTCCCCTGTATACGCCTATGCCGTGGGTCTCGTGTACGACATAATCGCCTATTTTCAGGTCGGTAAAGCTTTCAATGGCTTTTCCCTTTTTGACCTTTTTCCTTTTGCGCTTCAGTCCCTGCTCTCCCGTCAGCTCGCTCAACGAGAACACGGCAAACTTTATGTCCGAGTATTCAAAGCCCTTGGATATTTTTCCGCGGCACACATACACTCCGCCGGGAACGGGCACAAACTCCCTGCCCTCGGGTATAAGGGCGTTTTCTATGCCCTTGTCCGTAAGCTCCGAGGATATTCTCTCGCATCTGCTCTCGCCGCCTCCGAATATGACCGTCCTGTAATTTTCATCTTTAAGGAACTTTATCTCGTCATAGAACATATCATATTGGTTGTTGAAGGCCGACGAAGCCTTTACGGAGAAGGACGATATACCCTTTATGCGAAAATCCATAATGCTCTGGGAAACGGCACACAGCAGTACCTCCCTGAACTTTGACGTAAAGCTGTAAATATCGTTTATATCGAATATAAGCCCCATCTGCTTAGGCAGTATATAGCCCTTTTGGAGCCTTTCCTTCATGCTTTCGGCAAATTCCTCGTATACCGTGTCCACATGGGCCCTCATCTTCTTTGGCTCGTCATAGAACACAACGGTATTTTCGGGGAAATAGTCCAAAAGGCTGACCGTATCAACGGACAGATAGTTGGTGAACGCCCCGATGGAGCCGATGCCGTTACGCAGTCTTTCCGCCGCCTCGCCCACGGTGCTTTCTATATTGAGTGCCGCCTCCTCATCGCCCTTTTTTCTGTAGCCCTTGGCGGCCTTTATCATGTCCTTTTCCATTTTTTCGGCGGCTTCGTCTGCCGCTTCCCTGCCGAAAAGTATTTCCTTTACGGGAAAAACCCTCAAAGAGTCCATTCTTGACAGCGAGCGCTGGCTCATTATGTCAAAGGCTCTGATTGAATCCACCTCATCATCCCAGAACTCCACCCTGACGGCGGTGTCGCAGGTGGGCGGGAATATATCCACAATTCCGCCCCTGACGGCAAACTGTCCCGTACCTTCGACAGCATCGCTTCTCTCATAACCCATGAATACCAGCTTTTGAATAAGGCTGTCAAGGGGTATTATATCCCCCTCCTTAAGCTCAAAAACATAGCCCTCCATTTCCTTTTTAGGCATCAGCCTTTCAAGCAGTGCCTCGGCAGTAGTGCAGACGATGTCAGCCTTTCCCGTCATCAGTGCGTTAACCGCCTTGAACCTTTCCTTTGTTATATCACTGGAATGTACATCGGCGCTGTAGAATATAAAATCCTTGGCAGGATAATAAACTGCCCTGTCGCCCAGCATAGATATATCATTATATATAGCCTTGGCGTCAGCCTCATTATGGGCTATTACAAGGGCCTTGGCCTTAAGTTCATCGCACAGGGCGTATATAAGCTGTGTTTTCTGCACGTCAATAACTCCTGTTGCAAGAACAGGAGTGTTTTTCGTTCTTATATTTTCAAGCAAATATCTGTAATCCGCTATTTCCTTAAGCGGCTCTGTCAGCCATTTCAATGACATCACCCCTTGTTTTCGCCTTCAGCGGCGGAGGCCTTTTCCTCATCGGCCTTTTTTACCTTTATTTTCTGCTTGGCATTGAATTTGTTCATGGCGTCCTTTACACCCAGGGAAATAAATATTCCCGCCGCCTGGGAGGCCTTGTCTATGCCCGACAGTATAAGCGGCTCATCGTCCTTACCGAATTTCGCCAGCACATAATCCGCCAAATCCCAGCCGTTGGGCTTTTCGCCTATGCCGACCTTGACCCTTGAGAATACGTCGCTGCCCATGTGGTTTATTATGCTCTTTATGCCGTTATGTCCGCCGGCACTGCCCTTTTCCCTTATTCTTATCATGCCAAGCTCAAGGCTTGTATCGTCATAGATAACAAGCATATTTTCAACGGGCACCTTATAGAAGGACATTATCTCTCTTACGCTTTCTCCGCTCAGGTTCATATAGGTCTGGGGCTTAACAAGCATTACTTTTTTGCCGCTTATCATGCCCTCGCCTATAAGTGCCTTGTGCTTGAATTTGGACACATCTATATTATATTGGTCTGCCAGCTTATCTATGACCCTGAAGCCCACATTATGCTTCGTATCGGCATATTCCCTGCCGGGATTGCCCAGTCCGATTATTACATACATATCTTTTTCTCTCCTGTTGAACACACCCGCAAAAATGCTTTTCAGGGCAATTGCCGCCAAAAAGATTATCACCGCCGCGGATATAATTATTTTAAGCAAGTCCATCTTTTATATATCTCTCTATATCGCAGGCCTTTGCCGCAAAGGAGCCCTGCACCATATTTCCTCTGCCGCCGCCCCTTCCGTTAAGGGTCTTGTTGGCTTCCTTTATAAAGGCGCATACGTCCTTGTCATTACTGCCGACGGCATATTTCCAGCCGTCCTCGTCACTGCCGCTGAACACCGCTGCCGAGGGCACTCTTTCAAGCAGCATTTCTACAAACAGCTTCAGCTCAAAGGGCTCCATGCCCTGCTCGAAAAATACGGCGCATTTCTCATCGGCACTTACCGTATCCCTTTTCAGTTCCAGGAGCTTCTTTTTGGTCTCAATAAGCTGTTCCTTTATTTCGTTTCTCTCGTTTATCACCCTCTGCACAGCCGCATCTATCTCGTAGGGCTTTGCCGAAAGCATTGTGGATATGCCGTGCACCAGTCTGTCCTTTACGTCATAATCCTCCAGTGCCTGTACGCCCGAAAGCATCGTCACCCTTGTGCCGCCCTTATATTTCTGGAAGCCCGTTATCTTTATTACGCCTATCTCGCCTGTCCTAACAACGTGAAGTCCGCAGCAAGCACAAGTGTCGCAGTCTCCGAAGCTGACTATCCTCACGTCGCCCTCCAGCTCTTTCTTGCTTCTGTATTCCAGCTTTTTAAGTTCCTCGGCGGAGGGATAGAATATGTGCGGCTCAAAATCCGCATATATTGCCCCATTGGCCTGCTGTTCCACCCAGTCCAAATCCTCGGCGCTAAGAGGGCCGTTGAAATCAATAGTTATACATTCACTGCCCATGTGGAATCCCACATTGTCATAGCCGAACCTGTTGTGTATTATGCCCGAAACTATATGCTCGCCCGAATGCTGCTGCATGAGCCTGTGACGTCTTATCATATCAACTCTGCCGTGTACCCTGTTTCCGACCTCAAGGGGTTTATCCGTATAGTGTACTACCTCGCCGTCCCTGTCCTGAACGTCAAAAACATTTGCCTCGCCCAAAGTGCCGTTGTCGGCAGGCTGTCCGCCTCCCTCTGGATAGAAATATGTCCTGTCAAGCACCACATCATAACGCTCTCCGTTTTTTTCACAGCTTAATACCTCGGCATCAAACTCACTGCCCGTTACATCGTTATAAAAAAGCTTCTCTGTCATTTGTATCCTTCCTTTGCCCATAAATAGCATACCGCCTGGGTTCTTGCCGAAAAACATTCGCTCTCAAGCAGTCCTCTCACTTCTTCTTTTGTATACAGTCCCGCATATATTTCCTCATCGGGGAAATCGCAGTTTTCTATATTTCCGTCTATATCGCAGAACACTATTACGCTTTTCTCATCGGTCACTCCGGTGCAGGAAAAGGATGGCTTCAAAACATCGTTTATCCTTACGATATCCATGCCCGTCTCCTCCTTAAGCTCACGGACAGCGGCCTCGGCGGGAGTTTCTCCCTCGTCGATAAGGCCTGCGGGAAACGCCCACACATAGCCGTTTACACCCATTCTGAACTCTTTTATAAGAAGCACCCTGTCGTCTTTAAAGCCTGCGATTGCCACTCCTGCGGTCTTTACCCCGACAGAAGATGCCGACAGATTGCTCTCTCGGCTTACCATTTCATATATTTTGTCTTTTCCTTCTTTATTTTCATAGGTAAGCTCATAATTGCTTAAAAACTTACCCTTTTTTGTCTGTTTAAAATTTTTTAGCTCCATTTTTTACACCCGCTGAAAATTTCATTATTACATTCTGCCACAGTCCGGCTTCATTTGCAAGGGCATATTTAAAACGGAAACTACAGTCTTTCCACAAAGTACACGCCGCTTACGTCTTCCAGCTTTCCCATAGCGTTTTCACGGAGTATTGCCCTGTTTTCAACCTCCAGCACGAGCACAACGGATATTATGCTGTCTATTTTGTTTTCTATCTGCTCTATGCCGCCCACATGCCAGCCGAGATTTCTTATTTCCTTTATTATGTAGCTTAACGGCATGGCGCTGTTATACTCCATGTACACCGTTATCTCCTTTGATGTCTTTATGAATTTTTCATCAAAGCTTTCCAGCGTTGACAGTATGACAAACATAAGCACGCACATTATTATTGCCGCCTCGTAAAAGCCTATGCCTGCCGCAAGACCCATGCAGGCCGAAGCCCAAAGTCCCGCCGCCGAGGTAAGGCCTTTGATATGCTTTTTGCCCGTGACAAGTATTGTGCCCGCACCGAGAAAGCCTATTCCGCTGACCACCTGGGCGCCCATTCTGCCGATGTCGCCGCCCCAGCCCATGTATTGGAAGGTGTACTGGTTTATTATCATTACACAGGCAGAGCCGACACAAACAAGAAGATGTGTCCTCAGTCCCGCCGCATGCTGTCTCTTTCCTCTGCTTGTGCCTATTATGCCGCTGCATACCACCGCCAACAGAAACCTTAATGTTATTGAAGTAATATTTATATCTCTTAAATATTCGGGAATTAAATTCATAGCCATACCCCCGTTGTTTTTATATAGTATACTCTATAAGTGCATGAAATGTAAACTTATGTTTTAAAAACAGAGAATATACCAATTATACCGTTCAGGAACACTGTCTTTGTTTATACTCTGCAGAATTGGTACGCAAAAACGCAGGAGAAATCAAATTCTCCTGCGCAAAAAACGATATTTATCATTCTGACCCAAATTCAGAATTATTTCCTTAAAAGCTCTGCGGCCTTTACAACATGCTTTGCCAGCACCGATGTGGTTACCGCACCCGTTCCTCCGGGGACAGGTGTAATGTTGGCAACAAGGGGTTCAACAGCTTCAAAGTCCACGTCTCCGCAGAGCTTTCCGTTTTCGTCCACATTTACGCCCACATCTATGACCGTCATGTTTTCATTTACAAAGTCCGCACCCACAAGCTTTGCCGAACCTGCGGCGGCTATAAGCACATCGGCGTCCCTTGTTTCCTTTGCCAGTTCTCTGGTCTTGCTGTGGCAGTAGGTCACTGTAGCGTCTTTGGAAAGCAGAAGAAGTCCGAGAGGCTTGCCCACTATCATGGAACGGCCTATGACCTTGCATTTCTTTCCCTTTAAGTCCATGCCCATCCAGTCAAGTATCTCAATAACACCCTCGGCTGTACAGGGCGCATGACCCGTTTTGTCATTGGCAAGTATTTTATACATGTTCATGGGGCTTATGGCGTCAACGTCCTTAAGGGGATTGATTATATCCTTAAGGGGTTCTATGGACAGCGTTTTTGGCAGGGGCTGTAATAACAGTATGCCGTGTACGCTTTCGTCATCGTTTATTTTTTTAAACTCATTTACAAAATCAGCCTGGGAAATATTTTCGTCAAGGGCGCATATACGGCACTTTATACCGCATTTATCCATTCTTTTTACTGCGCCTCTTTCGTATGCCAGCTGGCTTCCGTCCTCGCCGACCCTGATTATCGCAAGACAGGGCTCAATGCCGTCCGCCTTAAGGGTCTCTGCCCTTTTGAGTGTATCAGCGCTTATGGCCTCTGCCACCGGCGCTCCCTTTATTATCGGCATTTCAGACCCTCCTCTATCTTTTTGAATATCTCATCGGCCTTATCAGCCGCAAAAGCATTGAGCTTTTCAGCCTTTTCGTTATATTCCTCCGCAAGGGCTCTGTCCTTCATAGTTTTTGTATTTATAAACACATTCATTGATGCGCCAAGCACCGCAGTACGCACAAACTGCGCCGCAACTCCCGCATCGCTGACAGCCATGACACTGCCCTTTACCGCAAGGACGTCTATTATTTCAAGTATTTCCGTGCCCTTCTCCATTGTTCTGAGGGGAACATGACAGGCCTCCTTAAGTGCCGAAGCCATTATCCTGTCCTTTTCGGCCCTTTCCTCATCGGTGGAGGTGGGAAGCGAATAGGCCGCCGCCAGAGGTGCAAAGCCCTCGGCATCAGCCTCTATGAGAGACAGCATTTCGTCTCTGAGCTTTTCAAGCCTTACAAGATATTCCTTTATTTCGTCCTCAACGGCGGCATATTTCTTTTTGCCCACCGTAAGGTTTGATACCATCATTCCCAGAGAAGCGCCTGCCGCACCCGCAAGGGCTGCCGCACCTCCGCCGCCCGGAGTGGGCGCTGCGGAGGAAAGCTCCTCAAACCATTCTTTATTAATAACCGTTCCCATAGTTCACCAATCCTTATCAGAATAAGCCTTTGATAACGCCGTTTTCGTCCACGTCAACCTTTTCTGCGGCGGGAACCTTGGGAAGTCTGGGCATTGTCATAACATCGCCTGTAAGAACAACGATGAAGCCTGCACCTGCGGAAACCTTCATGTTTCTTACGGTTACACGGAAGCCCTCGGGACGTCCCATTTTAAGGGGGTCATCGGAAAGTGAATACTGGGTCTTTGCCATACATACGGGGTATCCGCCGAAGCCAAGAGACTCAAGTCTTGCCATTTCCTTCTTTGCGGCAGGTGTGAAGTCTACGCCGTCTCCGCCGTATACCTTTGTAACAATGGCGTTTATCTTTTCCTCTATGGACATGTCATCATCGTATGCGAAACGGAAGTTATTCTCGCCGCTTTCGGCAAGTCTTACGACCTCCTCGGCAAGCTCAATGCCGCCGTCTCCGCCCTTGCCCCATACCTCGGAAAGGGCTACGTTTACGCCGAGCTCCTTGCATTTTGTCTCGATAAGCTTAAGCTCCTCCTCATCGTCCGTAGGGAAGCGGTTGATTGCAACAACTGCGGGAAGTCCGTATACCTGTGTGATGTTTTCGATATGCTTAAGAAGGTTGGGCAGACCCTTTTCAAGGGCTTCAAGGTTCTTTGCGCCGAGCTCTGTCTTGGGCACACCGCCGTGCATCTTAAGAGCCTTTACAGTGGCAACGATAACAACGGCATCGGGTCTGATGCCTGCTTTTCTGCACTTGATATCAAGGAATTTCTCCGCACCCAGGTCAGCGCCGAAGCCTGCCTCCGTAACCACATAGTCAGCAAGCTTCATGGCAAGCTTTGTGGCTGTTATGCTGTTGCAGCCGTGGGCAATGTTTGCGAAGGGGCCGCCGTGTACGATAGCGGGGTTATGCTCAAGAGTCTGTACAAGGTTGGGCTTGATGGCGTCCTTAAGGAGTGCGGCCATTGCCCCCTGAGCCTTGAGCTGTCCTGCCGTAACGGGCTTGTCGTCCCTTGTGTAGCCTACGATTATCTTTGAAAGTCTTTCCTTAAGGTCTGTGATGTCCTTGGAAAGGCAGAGTATAGCCATTATCTCGGATGCAACGGTGATGTCGAAGCCGTCCTCACGGGGAATTCCGTTTACCCTTGAGCCGATACCGCATACGATGCTTCTGAGCTGTCTGTCGTTCATGTCAACACAGCGTTTCCATGTTATCTTTCTTACATCAATTCCCAGCTCATTGCCCTGGAAAATGTGGTTGTCAATCATTGCCGCAAGCAGGTTGTTTGCCGCACCGATGGCATGGAAGTCGCCTGTGAAGTGAAGGTTGATGTCCTCCATAGGGATTATCTGGGCATATCCGCCGCCTGCGGCTCCGCCCTTTACGCCGAATACAGGTCCCAGTGAGGGCTCTCTTAATGCTACGATTGTCTTTTTGCCTATCTTATTGAGGGCATCGCTTAAGCCTACGGAGGTTGTTGTCTTGCCCTCGCCTGCGGGTGTGGGTGTAATTGCCGTAACAAGTATGAGCTTTGCCTTGTCCTCGGCCTTGTCAAACTTGCCGTAGTCTATTTTTGCCTTGTATTTTCCGTAAAACTCCAGGTCGTCCCTTGTAAGACCGAGCTTTTCTGCTACCTGCTCAATGGGGAGCATTTCGGTTTCCTGTGCTATTTCAATATCGCTTTTATAATCTGCCATTTGGGTTTCTCTCCTTTGTATATTATCCCTTGCCTATAATAAGCGCCCCGAATATATCGGGGCATCAATTACTGTATAACCCGGCGGCCTATACCCGCCCTATCATCTATTTGTCTGTGCTTCTGTTTTTCTTATACTGCGCAGAGCCTTTAAAACGCTGTAAAGCAGAGCCGAATTAATCGGATACATAATTACGTTTCTAATAATTCTCGGTGCCGCAATAAGTGCTGTTCCGTACATCATATTAAGCCATATAGGCGTAAGTATAAGGTTGCAGACTATCATTACAACAAGCACTGCCGCCATAACACGTTTGCCGCTTACAGGCTTTTTATACAACATCAGACCGTATAAGAATCCCATTATAAACGCACTGAGCGTAAATCCCGGGAAAAAGAATCCGTTGGGACTGATAAAAAATCCTATAATATCTCCCGCAGCCCCTACGATTCCCGCTACCAACGGTCCGTATAACATTCCGCACACCGCCAAAGCAGCGAATGAGAAGCCAAGCTCCCATGTTGTGCTTAATTTAAGTGTAAATACAGATAATATAATGTACAGTGCGGTTAACATTGCCGCACCCGTCAATGTGTTGGGGCTGCTAAGTTTTTCACCTTTAAGTTTATCTTTCAAGCCAATTTCCTTCATGACGTTTCCTTTCCGCAATATGTAATTTGCAATTATAATCAGCCCTTTGGGGCTGT
>JAQXNZ010000014.1 GCA_029098265.1 Clostridia bacterium
TTTAAAAATGACCTTACCTCGTCTCTTTCAAGCTCCTCCTTTAGTCTATCCTGCCTGTAGACATATATAAGCGCCCTGCCGTCACGTTTGCTCATAACCGAAATCACAATTCCCTTTTTGTTCAATTCGGCGTTGAGTTCCCTTATACGCTGCGGCATTTCCTGCTGTGAAAGCATGGGACAGCTGAAAAGCCCCGCCGGCTTCAGTCCCGCCAAAGTCGGAGAACAATGCTCTATTATACACCTTTCAATATCACATTTCGGCATATTCGCATTCACCCGCCTTGGGACACTGTGAGCAGTGATTCTTCATTATTTCGTGGAGCGCCGCCGCACTTGATGTATGTGTACGGGCAATGGCTGTACCGTTTTTCTTTGCCTCCTGAAGGGCGCAGGCAGTCATGCTGTGAGACACGGTGTTCGTAAACACCACAAGCAGGTCGGGACTGCCTATTTTTCTTTTCAGAGAACCGGCCTCCTTTGTAAATACCTTGGCCTTATATCCGTAGGACTTGCATATCTGCTGATACTGTCTTTCCATTCTTTCATTTCCGCCTATTATTACAACACTCATACACATCACCTTTCCGTATATAATTGTTATGTTATCCTAACTATCGCTTTTATGTAAAGCGGACTAAGTCCGCCTCACATAAAGTTTTATAAATTAAAGGGGTTACATCATACGAGAAAACTCGCACGATTTATTCACCGCAAATGGCCTCGTCCTGAACTCCGTTTTCACGGGAGATAAGTATGATGGCACAATCCCGTGAGTTTTCGAGGCTTATGCCTAAATGCTCCTGTAGCTTTGCTGTATATTCCTCTGCTTTAAGACTTATCTCCGCCGCCATGTATTTTCCTTTTTCGGTCAGGCTGACGGTTTTATCATCGTTTTTAACCACCAGTCCTGCCTCTGCCAGCTTTTTAAGCATGTTGAATACGCTGGAGCGCTTTATATCAAGGGCCTTTGCCATATCAGATATTCTTACGCCGCTGTCCTGCGCCTTTGAGAGCACCAGCAAATATTTTATCTGAGAAACCGTCAGCTTCATATCGTCACTTTTTTGAGGAGCAATGGCCATGGCAGCAGCCGCAGTTATCGGAGCAGCCTATGCAGCCTCCGTTTTTAGTTTTCTTTATTAAGGAGCGGATGATGAGCGCTATCACCGCAATGAGCGCCGCTCCTATTATATATGTAGCCATGCTTATCTCTCCTTTCAATTTATCTGACAGCATCTACCGCACGAAGTGCATTATTTTCCTTGTATACATAGCCCTTTCTGAAAAGCATGTAAAGCATTATTATCAGCACTATCACTGCGGCTATGGTTCCGATGCCGAAGGCAGTCTCTCCCGTTACAAGTCCGCCGAGCTGATATATTACAAGTGATACCGCATAGGCAAGACCGCACTGATATCCGATTGCCGCCCATGTCCATTTGGCGTTGTTCATCTCACGCTTAATAGCTCCGATGGCCGCAAAGCAGGGTGCGCAAAGCAGATTGAACACAAGGAATGAGTATGCACTGAGCTGTGTGAACTGAGCCGCAATGGGAGCAAGACCCGCAAAGTCTCCGCCCTCTACCATTTCAAGGGCATCGCCGGCAACGGCAAAGAGCGTGCCGAAGCAGCCTACTACCTCCTCCTTAGCTACAAGACCCAGAACCGTAGCGGCGGATGCCTGCCATGTTCCGAAGCCGAGGGGCTTGAATATTACAGCAAGTCCGGAGCCGATGCCTGCAAGTATAGAGCCGTCCATTTCCACAGCACCGAAGCCTGCCTCTGTAAAGCCGTAGCTTGATGCGAACCATACGAATACCGATGCAAGGGTGATTATCGTTCCTGCCTTTTTGATGAATGACCAGCCTCTTTCCCATGTGCCTCTGAGTACGTTTGTCACAGTGGGAAGGTGGTATGCAGGAAGCTCCATTACAAAGGGAGCAGGTTCACCCGCAAAGGGCTTTGTTTTCTTAAGGATAATACCCGAAATAACAATTGCGGCAACGCCTACAAAGTAAGCCGAGGGAGCAACCCACCATGCCCCGCCGAATATAGCGCCTGCCATAAGGGCTACTATAGGCATCTTAGCGCCGCAGGGAATAAATGTTGTTGTCATTATTGTCATCTTACGGTCTCTGTCCTGCTCAATGGTTCTTGAAGCCATAACACCGGGAACGCCGCAGCCCGTACCTACAAGCATAGGTATGAAGCTCTTGCCCGAAAGACCGAAGCGTCTGAAAATTCTGTCCATGATGAAGGCGATACGAGCCATATAGCCGCAGTCCTCAAGTATGCAGAGCATAAGGAAAAGCACCAGCATCTGCGGTACAAAGCCGATAACGGCGCCGACGCCAGAAACGATACCGTCAACCACAAGCCCCACAAGCCATTCTGCTGTGCCTATGCCCTCAAGGAAGCCTCTGAGGGGCTCAACAATCATTTCTCCCACAAGGACATCGTTTGTCCAGTCTGTTACAATTGTTCCGACAGTTGTTATCGCTATATAGTAAATTGCTATCATTACTACCGCAAATATGGGAAGAGCCAGTATACGGTTTGTAACGATACGGTCTATTTTATCCGATGTGGAAAGCTTTGTTTTGTTTTTCTTCACATAGCAGCCGCTTATGACAGATGCTATCCAGTCATATCTGGAGGCTGTTATAATTGACTCTGCATCGTCATCCATTTCCTTTTCGCAGGCCACTATATCATTTTCTATATGCTTAAGCTTATCCTCCGGCAGTTTAAGCTGTTCGAGCACCTTTGAGTCACGCTCAAATATCTTTATTGCATACCATCTCTGCTGTTCCTCGGGCAGTGAATGAAGAGCCGCCTCCTCAATGTGGGCAATGGCATGCTCTACGCTTCCGCTGAACTTATGCATGGGTATTGTCTTTACACCCGAAGCGGCTATCTGAACGGCTGTCTCTGCCGCCTGCATAACTCCCGTTCCCTTAAGGGCGGATATGGAGCAAACCGTAACACCCAGCTCCTTTTCAAGGCGCCTTGTGTTAATTGTGTCGCCGTTTTTATCAACAACGTCCATCATATTTACAGCCATTACTACGGGAATGCCAAGCTCCGTAAGCTGTGTTGTAAGATAGAGGTTTCTTTCGATATTCGTACCGTCAACTATATTGAGTATAACATCGGGTCTTTCGTTTACGAGATAATTTCTTGCCACTACCTCCTCAAGGGTGTAGGGAGAAAGTGAGTATATACCGGGAAGGTCCATAACGGTAACATTTTTATGTCCCTTAAGCTTACCTTCCTTTTTTTCTACCGTAACGCCGGGCCAATTGCCTACAAACTGATTGGAGCCTGTGAGGGCGTTGAACAATGTTGTCTTGCCGCAGTTGGGATTGCCGGCAAGTGCTATTCTGATATCCGATTTGATATCCATAAAGCTGCTGCTCCTTTCTTGCGTTAGTTTAAGCTAACATTCATTGATAATAAAAAAGGCCTTATTCGACCTCTATAAGCTGTGCATCTGCCTTACGCAGAGAAAGCTCGTAATTTCTGACATTTACCTCTATGGGGTCTCCTAAAGGCGCAACCTTTCTGACATATACCTCGACGCCCTTTGTGATGCCCATGTCCATTATTCTGCGTTTAACCGCTCCGTCTCCATGCAGCTTTTTGACCGCCGCTGTCTCGCCGATTTTGACGTCCTTCAAAGTTTTCATTTTCCTGCCTCCTTAGACCAGTATTTTATTTGCCAGCTCGCGGCTTACGGCAACTCTGGATTCCTTTACCTGCACGATGATATTGCCGCCGTTTTCCGTGATAACCTTGACAGCCGCCCCTGTGACAAAGCCCAGCTTTTCAAGGAATTTTCTTGTCTCCTCCATGCCGCCTACCCTTTTGATATACAGC
>JAQXNZ010000015.1 GCA_029098265.1 Clostridia bacterium
TTGTGCACAGCAGTCATAAGTCTAAACATATATTTCTAGGTAATACATAGCGATATGGATTGTAAAGCCGTGCCGCGGGCGAAGTTCGCGAATGTATCACTGTTAATTAGCCGATCAAAAGTCAGGTCTGTTTGGGTTTGACGCGTGTCCAAGAAACGAGAGGGGGATTGGGGAGAGGAAACTGCGGACTTCGCAATTTAAGCTGTTGCCTCTCCCCAAGGTATTAGCGCTCGCCATAGCGCAAAGGGCACCCACTCGGGAGTGGAAAAACATAAATTCGAAGCCGAAGCTTCGGAAAGCCACTCCACCACCTCGGAGTGTGTACAAACTCTCCTTCGCGCCTCGGCATCGTGATTCCGATTAAAAAAATTTTTTAAAAAATAATAAGCACCCTTTCGAATGCTTATTATCAGTTCCTTATTCCATACTTTCCTTCAAGTATGTAAGTATTTCCTCGGCATTGGTATCGGGCTTTGCCTTGGGATATACCTTTTCTATCACTCCGTTTTCGTCAATGACGAAGGTGGAGCGTACAACACCCATGCTTACCTTGCCGTACATTTTTTTCTCCTGCCATACTCCGAAAGCCTGAATTGCTTCAAGCTCAGGGTCGGAAAGCAGTGTAAAGTTAAGCTCGTACTTGTTTGTAAAATTAGTATGGGATTTCTGGCTGTCCTTGCTTATGCCGATGACCTTGACGCCCATTGCCTCATACATTCCCATTGCGCCCTTGAATGCACATGCCTGTCTTGTACAGCCGGGTGTGCTGTCCTTGGGATAAAAATAAACAACAACCTTCTGTCCCTTGAAATCTGAAAGACTTACCATGTTTCCGTCCTTGTCCGGAAGGGTAAATTCCGGAGCCTTGTCTCCTTCTTTAAGCATAATATTACCTCCTGTTATCATCTATTATTAATTACAATCCCGATATACTTATGTTTTCCGCAAGCACCGCCGGAGAACCTACTCCGCTCATGCCGAATCTAAGGTCATTTGCAACCGCTTTTATGTTTTTAAGCAGTACAAAGAAATTTGCCGCCGCCGTAATCTGCTCCACGGGCGATGTTATCCTGCCGTTTTCAATGAGAAAGCCTTCGGCCGAAAGAGAGAAGTCTCCGCTGACTGTATTCGCGCCTGCGTGCAGTCCCTCAACGTCCGTTATATATATGCCGTTTCCTGCTGTTTCCGCCAGCTTTTCAAGGCTCATGTCCGAGGGGCATATATAAAAATTCGTGCAGGAGCACACTATCGAGGATTTGAAGCCTGCCCTGAAGCCGTTGCCCGTTGACTGTTTTCCTGTCTTGGCGGCATATTTCAGGTCATAGAGAAGTGTTTTAAGCACACCGTTTTCCACCACAGCCTTGTTTCGGCAGGGCACTCCCTCGCCGTCAAAGGGAACTGTAGCAAAGCCGCCCTCAATCAGTCCGTCGTCCCTTATCGTGACACAGTCCGAGGCAATTTTTTCATTTTCCTTCCCCTCCAGCATAGACAGACCCTTATAAGCCTGCTCCGCCGTAAAGGAGCCTGCAAAGGTGCCCAGTATGCTTGCCATTGCGGTATTTTTGAATATAACATTATATACTCCGCTTTTCATCGACTTTGCACCCAGCATGCCGCAGGCCTCTGCCGCCGCCGCCTGACCCAGCTTTTCGGGGTCGAACTTATCAAAATCGTTTCCTGCGAAAAACTCTCCGCCGGTCTTTATGTCTCCGTCCTTTTCGGCTATAACCGACACCATTGCCGCCATGCTGTTGGCACTGTACTGCGCATCAAGTCCCTTTGTGTTCATTATGGATACTCTCGCCTTTTCATCGGCGTATATACATCTGTCGGCGCTTTTAATGCTCTCAGAATATCCCACCGCCGCATTTTCCGCCGCAATGAGCTTTTGTGCCTTTTCCTCCGTGGTTACTTTGTCAAGCTCATCATTGTACAGGCTGAGCTTTTCATACTCTCCGCCGCCGAAGAACTCACATTCTTCCTCGTCATCGGCAATGGATGCATTATCTGCGGCGGCCTTAACGATGAAGTCTGCCGCTTTCTCGTCTATCCTTTCGGTATAGGCAAAGCCCGTTTTGCCCTTTATCATGCCTCTGAAGGCCGCACCTGAAGATGAGCTTGTCTCAAAATGCTCTATTTTTCCTCCTGAGGAAAGCATCTGCATCGACTCTCCGCCCTGATAATATATTTCGCAGTCATCAAAGCCTGCCGCTTTGGCCTTTTCGAGCACCAGTCTCTGAAATTCCCTTATGTCCATATATCACACGCTCCTTCCGCCGACGGTCATATTCTGCACCCTTATCATGGGCTGTCCCACATCAACAGGCAGAGAACCGCTTATGGAGCCGCACATGCCCTGGGCTCTTGCCAAATTGTCGCCGACCATATCTATATTCAGAAGCACCTCGGAGCCCTTGCCTATGAGTGTTGCACCCCTGACCGGCTCACATATTTTTCCGTTTCTTATTATATAGCCCTCCAGCACCGCAAAGTTGAATACGCCCGTAGCAGGCTCCACCGAGCCGCCGCCCATCTGCTTTGCGTAAAGTCCGAATTCGGTGCTTTCTATTATTTCCTTCGTGGTGCTTTTGCCCGCCGCAATGAATGTGTTTGTCATTCTGGAGGTGGGGGCGTATTTATAGGACTCCCTTCTTGATGAGCCAGTCGCCTTCATTCCCATTCTTCTGCCGTTGAGACGGTCTATCATGTAGCCCTTGAGTATTCCGTTTTCAATAAGTACGTTTTTCCTTGCGGGTGTGCCCTCATCATCTATGTTCAGCGAGCCCCAGCCGTTGGCTATGGTGCCGTCGTCTATGGCTGTCACCACGTCCGAAGCAATCCTTTCTCCCAGCTTTCCCGCAAACACCGAAGCATTCCTTGCAACAGCCGTAGCTTCAAGGCTGTGTCCGCAGGCTTCATGGAATATTACTCCGCCGAAACCGTTGTCAATAACCACCGTCATCTTTCCCGAGGGGCATTCCTTGGCACCGAGCATCGTTACAGCAGTCTGTGCCGCAGAACGAGAAAGCTCCTTAACGTCTATGCGCTCAAAAAGCTCCATGCCCTCCGAGCCGCCGGGGCTGAGTCGGCCGCTCTGCTTTTCACTGCCGTTGCCTGCCACTGCTTCCGTCGTAAACCTTGTCCTGACTCTTCTGTCCTCGGCCCAAAGTCCCTCGCTGTTGACAATAAGCACGTCCTGAACGCTGTCCATATAGCCTGTCCTTGTCTGGGTTATAAGCGGGCTGTAGGCAAAGGATGCCTCCGAGGCCTCCTTAAGTATGTCCTTCTTTTCGGCTATGGCTTTATCCGAAGGCATTATCCTTATGGTGTTTATATTGCCGTGGCCTGCGGGAACAAATGTGCCGCAGTCTGTCTTTTTCTCGCCCTTTACGGCCTCTGCCGCCGTTTGGGCTGTTTTGAGCAGTCCCTTTTCGGAAAGGTCATTGGTATATACATACACCGCCCTTTCGCCGTCAAACACCCTTATGCCGGCGCCGAAATCCACTCCGCTTGAAGCGCTGTCAACCCTTCCGTTTACCATAGATATATTGTTTCTGACCGTATTTTCACAAAATATTTCGGCGAAGTCACCGCCCTGTGACAGTGCCTTCTCTATGGCAAGAGCCGCTGTTTTTTCATTTATCATCACTATCAGCTTCCTCTCTCCTTGAAAGTGAGTTTTCGATTATCTGTCTGTATTTCTCCGTCATGGCTTTGTCGGTGGTGACACTGTAGTCGGTATACAGGGTCTTGTCCGAGAGCCTTTTGTTTTTGTCCATATATATTACACCGTATACGTCACTGCTTTTGCCTGCCGCATCATATACCTCCGCTATGGTCTTTGCCGCCTCGTCCGCTCTGTAGGTGCAGTCCGAGGAACGGTAATATGGCACACCGAAGCGCAGTACGGCTTTTATACCCTTTTCCCTAAAGGATTTTAGCCCGTCAAGCATTGCGGCGCTGTCCGACATATATCCGTTGATACAAACCAGCTCCGTATCCTCGGGCATATACTTATCCGCCAGCACCACATCATCGTATCTGACCGACCACAGCTTTTCAGCCTGCGGAGCGGCCTCGGTTATCTTTTCAGACAGATATTCAAACATTTCTCCGTTTTCATCATAATAATATGAGTTCTCCAATATTTCAACCATTACTTTTACACCGTAGCGCCCCATAGCCTCCGCAAAGGAGTCCGCATATTCCCTGAATTCACTTTCGCTGATATTTTCACGGTTTTTGACTGTAAGATACGGTGTTTTCCCTGCCGCCATGCATTCCAGTATGAATGTTTCTGCTCTGTCGGCCTCATCAATGTACACCTCCTCGGCATATACATCGTGGGCGCCGCATTTTTCCTCAAACTCCGATATACTTCCTGTATTGGTATCCTCTGTTATATCCGCACCGATGAAATAATCTCTGTTATCCTCTATTATGCGTCCCGCATTTCTGACAACAAGTACGTTTACTGTATCCTTATCGTCCGTCTGTTCCGTTTTAACCGTTATTTGTCCGCCCACTGTACAGCCTGTTAAAATAACGGCGGAAACAATAATAAAGACAATCCTTTTCATATACATTCCTCCTATATGAAAAGGATTGCCTTAAATTTGAGTTTTAATAATTATTTTGCTCCTTATCCTCAAGATACACGTTGACGGCATCCAGATAGTTGAGCATTGCGCCGTTTTTGAGCGTTATCGAGTATTTCTTCTCAAAGGCCGAATAGGGTATGGATTTTCTTCCGCCCTTCTGCGCCGTGTCCCAGTATTTTTTCAGCACCTCCAGCGGAAGAAGATAGAACTCTCCCTCGGAGGTGAAATTGACCAGCAGAAAGCTTACTCCGCCTTGGGCGCTGAATTCCTCCATAAACCTAATCTGGTGCTCATGTATGTTCTGCAGGGGCAGTCTTTTCTGCGCCGCCTCCTTGGCGTCAAAGCAGATTGGTATGCCCTGCACCGCCCCTATATAGTCAACGGTGGACTGTTTATCAAAATAAGCCAGCGTTATGGTGCTGTTCTCCTTGTTCATCTCGACAGGCGTTATGGGTGTGGGTATCTTCTGTATAACGGCTATGCCGTGCTGTCTGTAGTATTCGTTTGTGAAGTTTATGCAGTCCTCGAGAACGCTTCCTCTCAGTCCTCTTGTATGCCATGCTCCCATTTTTATCACTCCCTGATATATCAGTATATCAAAAAAATGAGAGTTTCTCAACAATCACTGTTTGCTGACCGTGCTTTCGGCTCCGTTTACTATTTCGTTCAGCTCGCTGACGGTGACGAACTCAACGCCCATTTTTTCTATTTCCGCAGCGGCCCTTTTGACAGCCTCCGCTGTGGTCTTTCCTCCCGCCGGGCCCACATGGCCTATGGCAACGGCATAGCCCTGCTCCTTTGCTTTCTCGGCGGCCTTTTTAAGACGGCTGACAACTATGTCCGTGTTTCCCGGGCTGTCTATAAACATGCTTCTTTCCAGATAATCCACATGGAATTTTTCCGCGGCTGTTTTGCCGACGGAATTGGCTGTGGTCAGGCTGTCCACAAATATCATTCCCCTTTCGTGAGCCTGTTCCATGATTGTATCCAGCTTTTTCTCGTCCTCCATTATTGCCGAGCCCATGTGGTTATTGAAACCCACCGCCGTGTCCACAGCGTCAAAGGCCTCGTTTACTACACTTTTTATCTCCTCATCGGTCATGTCGGTAAATATGCCCTTGTCGCCGACCCAGCTTCTTTTTCCCGTCTTGGACTCCATAGGCAAATGTATTATGGCCTCCTTTCCTGCCTCGCTTACCTTTATTACGTCCTCGGCAGTGCATTCCGAAAATGGCATTATGGCCGCCGTAAAGGGAATATCAAGCTCAAGCATTTCCTCCGTACCCTCTCCGTCATAGCCGAAATCATCTATAATCAGGGCAAGATAGGCTTTGTTTTCCTCCTTTGGCTTTGTCGAGGCAAAGGCCCCTCCGATAAGCGAACAGGATACGACTGCCGTCAGCAAGTAGGCAAAAACCTGTTTTCTCATGTTTTCCTCCCGATGTTTTTTCACTAGATTATATTTTGCCGAAACATGTATTATTACAAAACGCCCTCAAGTGGTATTTCACATTTATTATCCGAAACCAGCCATGTAAAAATGCTTTCTCCGCTTTAATTTTCTTTTTGTAATATCCCGATATTTACAGCATAAAGCTTCTCTGACGACACCGTACTTTATTGACCCCCAAGGCAAATCATGCTATTATTGCTGTATAAAGACAGCATTAAGATTTTTTTAATTATATAAAGATAACATTAAAGTTTTTTTATTAGTATAAAGATTATATAAGATTTCATTTAAGGAGAGCTGTAAAATGAAGATCATAATCGTCGGCGGAGGCAAGGTAGGCCAGGCCACCGCAAAGCATCTTTCGGGCGAAGGCCACGACATCGTCCTGATAGATAAAAATTTTGAGCATATACAGCGCATAAGCGACCGTCTTGACATAATGTGTGTAAAGGGCAACGGTCTGCGCACCGGCGTACTGATTGATGCCGGAGTTGCAGACGCCGACCTTATAATAGCCACGACCTCCTCCGACGAGGTCAACATGCTTTGCTGTCTTACCGCCAAAAGGCTCGGCGCAAAGCACACCATAGCCAGAATAAGGGACCCCGAATACTCCGAGGAGCTTAACACCCTCAAAAAGGAAATGGGTCTTGATATGATTGTCAATCCCGAGCGTGAGGCAGCGGCGGAAATAGCCCGAGTACTGCGTTTCCCCAACGCCATAAATGTGGAAACCTTTGTAGACGGCAAGGTGGAAATGGTTTCCTTCAGGATAAAGGATGACGGCATTATGAACGGTCAGAGCATATCCTCCATTATGTCCAGAATGAAGCTTTCCATAATTTTCTGCGCCGTTGTGCATAACGGCTCCGTCATCATACCCGACGGAAACTATGTGGCCCGGACCGATGACCTGTTTTATGTAATCGGAGAACCGCCCGAGGTATACAAATTCTTCAAATATATAAAGAGAAGCACCAGCAGCTCCAAATCCGCCTTTGTTGTGGGCGGCGGCAGGATAGCCTACTATCTGTGCAGCTTTCTTTCCGAGGTAGGCATCGGTGTAAAGCTTATTGAAATCAACAAGGACAAGTGCTATGAGCTGAACGAGGTTCTGTCTGACTGCGTAATAATAAACGGCGACGGCAGTGATGCCGAGCTTCTGGAGGAGGAAGATATGTCCTCCTTTGAGTCCGTTGTCACCATAACCGGCCGTGACGAGGAAAACCTGCTTATAGCCCTCTATGCGTCCAGGGCGGGAGTGCCTAAGGTAGTGGCAAAAATAAACAGAACCAACTATGACGAAATAATAGAAAGCTTCGGCATAGACAGTATAATCAGCCCCAAAAACATAACGGCGGTTCAGATAATCGGCTTTGTAAGAGCCATGAACAACTCCATTGACTATGCCAACATAGAGGCCATGTATCATATCGTTGACGGAAAGGCCGAGGCGCTGGAGTTCCTTGCCAATGACAAGACCCTCTATCTGGGCGTCCCCTTCAAGGATATAAAATTCAAAAAGAACTTCATAGTTGCCGCCATTGAGCGAAACGGAAGGGTCATTATCCCTTCCGGAAACGATTTTATATTAAAGGGCGACAGCGTTGTTCTCGTATCGGGAAATACAAGGGTAACTGCCCTTAACGACGTATTTGAAAACGGAGGACGATGAGCTTGAATTATTTACTTGTACTTAAGCTTATAGGCTTTGTGCTTAAGACCGAGGCGGCACTGATGCTGCTGCCTTTGGCAGTCTCCTTTATATACGGCGCAGGCGACGGCATATATTTCATATATACTGCCATACCGCTGTTTATAATAGGTCATTGTCTTAACAGCATAAAGCCCAAAAAGAACAATTTCCGTGCCAGAGAGGGCTTTGTCACCGTTTCGCTTACATGGATAGTCATGTCTCTGTTCGGCGCCCTGCCCTTTTATATGAGCGGCTGTTTCAACTCGTTCATAGACTGCTTTTTTGAGACCGTATCGGGCTTTACGACAACGGGCTCAACAATACTGAGCAACGTGGAGGCACTTTCCAAGGGTCTGCTGTTCTGGAGAAGCTTCACCCACTGGATAGGCGGCATGGGCGTGCTTGTTTTTGTCCTTGCGATAATGCCCAACACGGGCGGCTCCGCCATACAGCTTCTGAGAGCCGAAAGCCCCGGCCCCTCACCCGGCAAGTTTGTTCCGAAAATAAAGGAAACCTCAAAGATACTTTATATGATATATTTCTGCATGACAGCCATACAGGTGGTACTGCTTCTAATCAGCGGCCTTCCCCTTTATGATTCGCTCATTACCGCAATGGGTTCCGCAGGCACGGGAGGCTTCTCCAACATGAACCTGAGTATCGGTGCCTACGGCAATGCGGCGGCGGAAATGATAACGGCAGTATTCATGCTGCTTTTCGGTGTGAATTTCAGCATGTATTACTATATACTCAACAGGCAGTTCGGCCTTGTCAAAAGCAATGAAGAGCTAAAGCTTTATGTTACCATAGTTCTTTCCGCTATCATACTCATTGCCGCAAACATAATGCCGCTGTACGGAAATTCCATTCTTCAGTCATTCCGCTATTCCATCTTCCAGGTGGCATCCATTGTGACTACAACGGGCTATTCCACGGCGGATTTCCATGTCTGGCCCATGTTCAGCAAGGCAATACTGATGACTCTCATGGTAATAGGCGCATGTGCAGGCTCCACGGGCGGCGGTGTAAAGGTCAGCAGGCTTATGATACTTATAAAGGCCGCAAGGCGTGAAATAGGCATGATAATACATCCCAGACGCATACAAACTGTCAAGGCCGACGGCGAAACGCTGGACAACGGCATACTTGTAAATGTGCTTGTATTTTTGGGGCTTTATGCGATAATAGCATTTATAGCCACAATAATTATCTCCATAGACGGCTACGACTTCGAGACCACGGCAACGGCGGTGCTCGCGGTACTGGGCAACATCGGCCCCGGCTTCTCCCTTGTAGGTCCTATGGGCAACTTCGGTATATTCTCGGGCTTCAGCAAGCTGGTGCTGTCCTTCTGTATGCTGGCGGGCAGACTTGAAATATTCCCGATGCTGATACTGTTTTCACCGAGGGTGTGGAGAAACAGAGCGATATAAGCGCGGAGCGGCAAAGCTGCTAAGTTGAAATCCTTTTGGGATTTCAACTTGTTATTGGCACTGAATCAAAAAATTCCGTAGAAATTTTTTGATTCAGATTGGTACAATTTAAGTTTATTGATGCTGTCGGAAATGAATTCCGACAGCATTTGCTTTTTACAATCTATACCGAGGTTAAAATTCTCAAACCCACTACCAAAACCGGGAAAGAGTTTGAGAAAACCGGGAGAAAGTACCCCGGCGCCGCAGGCGTTCCCGAAGGGAATTTTTGAACCTGCTAAGAGAAAACCGGGAAGGTTTTCTCAAATGGAATCATAGGTCGAGCTTTGCCCGACCTATGCGAAAAGGGTAGGTGTAATCTCATTACGCCTACCCTTTTCATACATTGATTTAATTAAGTCGAAAACCTGTTTTCGACTTATCATACAAGTTGAAATTCCTCAAGGATTTCAACTTGACGGCTTCGCCGTAAGAGTAGTATACCTGTGTACTCCTTCGCTGTCTGTATCACATCTTACCATATTTCTTTCCACAAGATAGTCCAGATGGGCAATGGTCTCTCCTACCGCAAACCATCTCTGGCTGACAGGGAACTCCTCCCAGTTTCTGCCCCTCATCTGCCATTTCATATAGGCGGCTATTTCGTAGGCCGTTGAACCGGGTATCATGTTAAGCACTTTTTCCGTATCCTTAAGCCTTTCCTGATGATGCACAAGCAGCTGGTCTATTCTGTCGTACACATTCATGCCCTTTGTATTTCTGTGGGCGGGCAATGCCGTAACCATTTTGTACTGCCTTATCTTTTTAAGGCTTTCTATGTAATTGCTTAAGGAGTCCTTTACGCCGTACCATGATGTTATATTGGGCGTTATGTCAAACAGCACATGGTCGCCCAAAAACATCAGGGCGTCCTTCTCATAGTATAGACATGTGTTTCCCGGTGTATGTCCGGGAACATATATGCACTTGAATTCGTAGTCGCCGACCTTAAAGGTATCTCCGTCCTCCAGCTTTACGGCCTCAAAGGGGCCTGCCACCTGAAAGGCTCTGGCGGGATTTTTGGTATGGAGCTCTATTATTTTGTCATAGGGGAAGCCGTGGGAAAGGAATATTTTATCCATATCGTCCCAATGGGAGCCTGTAACCGAAGTCATAAGATAGTCATAGTCCACACGGCCCATGTATATGGTTGCACCTTTGGGCATTATTGTTGCCGCAAGGCCCACATGGTCGCTGTGCAGATGGGTCAGGTACAAATCCGTATTGTTTATATCTATCTCAAGCTCTCTAAGGCCCGTCCTTATGGCCTCCTCGCATTCGGGACGGTTGAAACCCGTATCTATTATCAGGTTTCTCTTTTCTGTCTTTATCACAAAACAGTTAAGATTTTGAAGCGGATTATCCGGAAGCGGCACAAATATTTTATATACGTCCGGATTTGAATAAACTTTCTCGTACAATTATATTCCTCCCTTTTTCAGCAGTATAGAACAATCATACACTATTTCCGACAGTATTGCCAGTTAAAAAACGACCTGCACCAGAAACATATATAAAACCGTTCCCGCCGCAATGGACAGAAGCATATTTCTTTTCAGCACATGAAGAACCGCAACCGCCGCCGAGGCCACAATTTCGGGTATGCCGTGACTGCCCGAAAAAAGACTTATATCCTTAAGTCCGTATACCGCCAGCATTCCCAGCGCAGCCGCAGGCAGCACCACACCGAGATATTTCACATATTCAGGCGTCTTTTTCCCCGACGGAAAGGCTATGAACGGCAGAAACCTCGTCAAAAGTGTCCCCAGCACTACCATTGCTATCGTTATTGTTATCTGAGCCGCTGTCATCTGTATTGTTTCCTCCCTTTAATTTTCTGAAAGCCGTAAGTACGGCTGTTATCATTATCATTGACGGTATTATGAAATTGTCCCTGCCGAATATGACAAGACAGAGCACGGCACTTGCAACACCCGTCACCGAGCTTATATGCTCCTTCTCCTTGAGCCAGTTTTCGACAAATATCACTATAAGCAGAGCCGTCATAACAAACTCCAGTCCCTCGGCATTGAACTGCGCCATAGATCCGAATATCGACCCCGCTAGTGTTCCTGCCACCCAGTATATCTGGTTCAGCAGGGTAATGCAGAAATAAAACAGGCCACTGTCGGTGCCCTTGGGTATATCAGCCGTGCAGACCACCGAAAAGGTCTCGTCGGTCAGGCCGAATATAAGATAAGGCTTTTTCCTGCCTGTACCGTTATACTTTTCCATCATCGATATTCCGTAAAAAATATGTCTGGCGTTTACCATAATCGTAAGCATCAGCGCCCCCAGCGGGTCAAAGGCCCCTGCCAGCAGGCTTACCGCTACAAACTGCATGGATCCGGCATATACCGCCAGACTCATAGCAAGGGCGTATACCGCCGAAAAGCCCGAAACCTTCATATATATTCCAAAGGCCGCCCCAAGGAACAGATACCCCGCCATTATGGGTATTGTCCTCGGAAACGCCGCCCGAAGCACCGTCCCCAAATGATTTTTTTCCATTATAATTCTCCTTTTTGAAGTATTGATAACCGTCCTGCCGAAACGGATATTATGAGTTTACCATTGCCTTGTCAGCCATTCAACATTATAATTTAAAGCAAGGCTGAAATACAATCTTAAATATACCAGACTGTAGACAAACTCAACCATTTGAAATTACTCAGTATTAGCTACAACAACCGGGAAAGGTTCGGAAAACCCGGGAAGGTTTTCTGAGGCTTTAAACTGCGACGGAATTCACTTCCGTCGCAGAGAAGTCCTAAGACACAAGCCATGCGCAGTTTAAAGTGCAAACCGCGTGAAAGTCGCGGCGCCGTAGGCGTTCCCGTAGGGAATTTGAGAACCTGCCAGACTTCATACATTAATTTAAACAAGTCGAAAACCTGTTTTCGACTTAGTGTCGACTTTGTCGACACTCTAAATACACGGAGGTGTTCGGAAATGAATATAAAAAATATATATCTTGCAGGCGGCTGTTTCTGGGGTCTGCA
>JAQXNZ010000016.1 GCA_029098265.1 Clostridia bacterium
TGACCTGGGCACCAGAACCCTTATGATGGACAACGGACAGATAGCCGTTGACATAAAGGGCGAGGAAAGAGCAAAGCTCGATGTGGACGGCCTGCTTAAGCTCTACAGGGAAACAAAGGGCAAAGCACTGGACAACGACAGGATTCTGTTATCTTAAAGACCTTGAGGCTCTGCCTCAAACTCCGCAAGGGTTCATGGTCAGCACTTTTGCCTACGGCAAAAGCCGCACAAGTGCGTCCGCACCTATCTTTGCGGTGCATACCCTATACCCACTACCGAAAAACATACGTTTTTCGGGACGCAAAATTTATATATGTACAACCTTCAATTTGAGTATAGAAAAACGAAGTTTTTCTATAGAAGTTTTGAGGGAGTTTAAGAGGGGACTTTTTCAAAAGTCCCCTCAGACTGTAGATAAACTAATTTTTCGTGCGGAAAGGTTTGGAAAACGAAGAGTTTTCCAAGTTTAATCCGCAGGTCGAGCTTTGCCCGACCGAGGAGAATGGCGTGTTTCGAGGCTTTTCATAATTTTTGAAAAGCCGATGGAATAGCCATTCATGCATTAATTTAAACAAGTCGAAAACCTGTTTTCGACTTAGTGTCGACTTTGTCGACACTCTAAGGGGACTTTTTCAAAAGTCCCCTCTTTTTTATACCCAAAAGAAAGCCCTGTCGAAATTCACTTTCGACAGGGTCAATAAACTGATTATATACCAATCTAAAATCAAAAGTTCCCTTGGGAACTTTTGGTTTTAGCTCCGATACAAGTTGAAATCTTCAGAGATTTCAACTTAAGGGCTTTATTGCAATTCCAAGCTCATCAAGCTGCTTCTGATCTACTACGTTGGGTGCGTCCGTCATGGGGCATGATGCGTCCTTTACCTTAGGGAAGGCAATAACGTCCCTGATGCTTGAAGCGCCGGTCATAAGCATTATTATACGGTCAAAGCCGAATGCAAGTCCGCCATGAGGGGGTACTCCGTATTTGAAGGCATCAAGCAGGAAGCCGAAACGCTCCTGTGCGTCCTCTGCGCTGAAGCCGAGAAGCTTGAATATTTTCTGCTGGATGTCTCTCCTGTGAATACGGATACTGCCGCCGCCGAGCTCAAAGCCGTTAAGAACCATGTCATAGGCCTTTGCTCTAACCTTTCCGGGGTCTGTATCCAGCAGAGGAAGATCCTCATCCATAGGGCATGTGAACGGATGATGCTCAGCCACATATCTGTTTTCTTCCTCATCCCACTCGAACATGGGGAACTCTGTAACCCAAAGGAAACGGAAATCGTCGGGCTTTGTAAGCTCCTGACGTCTTGCTATCTCACATCTTAAAGCACCCAGTGAATCGAATACAACCTTGTCCTGGTCAGCACATATAAGAATGAGGTCGCCGGGCTTACCGTCCATAGCGTCAACTATTTCCTGAAGCTTTTCGGGTGTAAAGAACTTGGCTATCTGTGATTTCAGCGAACCGTCATCGTTTACGACTATCCATGCCAGACCTTTTGCTCTATAGGTCTTTACAAACTCAACAAGGGAGTCAATCTGCTTTCTGGGATAGTGTCCGCAGCCTTCGGCATTTATGGCTCTTACACTGCCGCCTGCCTCAATGGCGCTCTTGAACACTACAAACTCGCTGTCCTTAACTATATCCGTAATGTTGTGAAGTGTCATTCCGAAACGTACATCGGGCTTGTCCGAACCGTAGTTTTCCATAGCGTCCTTGTACTTCATTCTCTGCATGGGAATGGGCACGTCAACATCAAGTATTTCCTTAAATACTGTCTTTATAAGTCTTTCGTTTATATCGATTATATCGTCAACATCAACAAATGAAAGCTCCATATCCACCTGTGTGAACTCAGGCTGACGGTCGGCTCTCAGGTCCTCGTCACGGAAGCATTTTGCTATCTGATAGTATCTGTCCATTCCGGATACCATGAGCAACTGTTTATAAAGCTGGGGTGACTGGGGCAGTCCGTAGAAGTTGCCGGGGTGAACACGGCTGGGAACAAGGTAGTCCCTTGCGCCCTCGGGTGTGCTCTTGCCGAGGATAGGTGTTTCTATCTCAAGGAAGCCCTCGCCCGAAAGGAAGTTTCTGATTACCTGGGCTGTCTTGTGTCTCATAACGATATTTTTGAGCTGGCAGGGACGTCTTAAGTCGATGTATCTGTATTTAAGTCTCAGGTCATCCTTTACGGTTATCTCGTCCTCCACCTGGAAAGGTGTAGTTTCGCTTTCGGAAAGTATACGAAGCTCATCGGCGATAATTTCAATGGCACCTGTCTTCATATTCTTATTTACGTTGCCCTCTGTTCTTGCGGCAACCTTACCCTTTACGGCAATAACATACTCACTTCTGATAGTCTCCGCCTTGGCAAAGAGCTCCTTATCGGAGTTGTTTCCGTCAAACACGGCCTGAACGATGCCGCTTCTGTCTCTTATGGCTATGAATATGAGCTGACCGAGGTCACGTCTTCTCTGTACCCAGCCCATGACTGTTACTTCGCTGCCGATAAGCGCTTCGCTTACGTCACAGCACATATGGCTTCTTTTTAAGCCTGTCATTGCTTCTCCCATTACTGATTCTCCTTATTAATATTTAAAACCGAATAGTTACTTTTCCAATCTTTAATGATACCATGATTTCGGCAAAATTCAATATAAAATTGAATTTGTTCCTAATACAGATTTTTGCACATCGCAATGCCTATGACTAAAGATGAGTCTTATCACACTACGAGTAGTTATCTTTTCTTCTATCCGAAGCTTCGGCTTCTAATTTTCGTTTTTTCGCTGTCCCAGCGAGTGCACGCAGGGGAAGGAGACCATTCGGAGTACGCCTTAGAACACCCAACGGTGCAATGTACCAATTGAGTAGGTGCGTTACATAAAGTGAACATTGCACGCCGTAGGGCGTCTAACATCGAAGCCCATTGTCTCCTGTCCTCTGTTCGCTTGTCTTGCCTTGCTCACTGACGTTCGCAATTCTGCGCAGCTCACAGAAAGTCGCTCTCCCTGCATCTGCCACCGGCAGCGGTCGAGCTTGTTTCCCCCAACGTCCCCCAATCCCTTTTGGGCGACGCTT
>JAQXNZ010000017.1 GCA_029098265.1 Clostridia bacterium
ATATTGCTGGTGGGGCATATTTCAAGGGTAACTCCGTCGGCAATGAGCTTTTTGACAAGCTCGCTGTCATCATAGGAGCGGTGACCGTGGCCTATTCTCTTTGTGCCGAAGCCGAGGGCATCCCATACAGAATTGGGGCCGTCGCTGTCACCGGCATGACATGTAAAGGGTACACCAAGCTCCCTTGCAAAATCAAAAATATAATGAAAGGACTGAACCGGTGCTATACATTCGGCACCTGCCAGGTCACAGGCAACGACACCCTTGCCGAGCCAACGCTTTGCGGCTCTTACGGTCTCGAGATTTTCATCCCTGTTGGCATTGGGATCGCCTATGCTCATGGCACAGCAAATAACACCGATGTCTATTGTACCTGCCTCTGCAATACCTTCGTTTACGCCGTCAAGAACGGCTTCAATGGCATCGTCCTGGGTAAGCCCCTTTCTTGTATGAAGCTGAGGAGCAAAGCGTATCTCCGCATATACAAGCCCCTGGGAGGCAAGCAACAGAACAAGCTCCTTTGCGGTTCGCTTTACAGCGGCCTTGTCCTGCATTATCTGAAGAGGAAGCTCAAACCTTGCCAGATATTCGTTGACACTGCGGCAGTCTGCCGTAACAACTATAAATTTTCTGAAGCCCTCCAGGTCTTCGGCGGGCATATCGATGCCTCTTTCCTTTGCCATTTCCCATGCGGATTCGGGAAGCATGGAGCCGTCAAGATGAAGATGCAGGTCAAGCTTTGGAAAATCATACTTCATGTGAAAAACCTCCTTGTAAAAAAGCCGGCTTTCAAAAAGAAAACCGGCTCAGATTTTAAAAAGACCCAACTGATTATTTGAAGCACCCGATATTAGCTGCAACAACCGGGAAAGGTTCGGAAAACTTTTTTCGACTTCACATTTTAGTCAAAAAGCTTTGAAATTGAAATACCCTCATGTATACGGTTGATAGCATCTGCAAAAAGAGGTGCAACGGATATTTCCTTAATCTTTGAAATCTTCTTTTCGGGAGGAAGCTGTATTGTATTGAGCACAACAAGCTCCTTGATAGGAGATTCCTCGATTCTCTGGATTGCGGGACCTGATAATACAGGATGTGTACAGCATGCATCTACCTCAATGGCGCCCCTTTCAACAAGGGCTTTGGCGGCGTTGCATATTGTTCCTGCAGTATCGATCATGTCGTCCACAAGAATTACTCTCTTGCCGTCTACGTTACCGATAATGTTCATTATCTCGCTGACGTTGGCCTTGGGACGTCTCTTGTCTATTATAGCGATGGGGATATCTACTCTTGTAGCAAAAGCTCTTGTTCTTCCTACGCTGCCAAGGTCGGGTGAAACCGCAACGAACTCGTCAAGCTGGTCAGCGTATTTTTCACGGTAGTAGCTTGTGAGTATGGGATTGCCCTGAAGGTGGTCAACAGGAATATCAAAGAAGCCCTGTATCTGCGCACAGTGAAGATCCATTGTAAGGACTCTGTCTGCTCCTGCTGTTGTAAGAAGGTTTGCTACGAGTTTTGCACTGATTGGATCTCTCGCTCTTGCTTTTCTGTCCTGTCTGGCATATCCGTAGTAAGGCATAACTGCTGTTATCCTGCCTGCCGATGCTCTGCGCATGGCGTCAATCATGATAAGAAGCTCCATAAGATTGTCGTTTACGGGATCTGATGTTGACTGGATAATATATACGTCGGCTCCTCTTATGGTTTCGTTGATTTTTACTGAAATTTCTCCGTCGCTGAACTTTGTTACTTCAGCTTCTCCCAGTGAAAGGAAAAGATTTTTGGCAATAGCCTGTGCAAGTTCAGGGTTTGAGTTGCAGGAAAAAACTTTTATATTGCTTCTGCCTGTGTACATCATTTTGAATTTGTCCCCCTATTCGATAGTATGTCATTATAGGCTCTCAAAGCCACTCCATTATATATGGTACAACACAAAATATCAAAATTCAACATTAAAACTATTCAAATTTTTACATGAATAGTACTTAAAATTTTACCTTTTAACCCATCCGCTCTTATTGGTCTGCCTTTCTCTGGCAATGGCAAGGCAGTTTTCGGGAACATCTTCGGTTATGGTGGAGCCTGCCGCAATGTATGAACCGTCGCCGACCTTTACGGGTGCCACAAGGTTTGTATTGCAGCCGATGAATACATCGTCACCTATAACAGTCCTGAATTTTTTCTTTCCGTCATAGTTTACGGTAACCGTTCCGCAGCCAAAGTTTATTCTTTCTCCTGCATCGGTGTCGCCGATATATGTCAGGTGGGAAACCTTTGTGCCGTCGCCGACATTGGAGTTTTTGACCTCAACAAAGTCGCCTATTCTTACATTTTTGCCGATGGAGCAGTCGGGGCGTATATAGGCATAGGGGCCTACCGTTGTTCCGTCGTCCACCGATGAGTCAAGACCTGTGGAATACTGGAATTTTACACCGTTTCCAAGCTTCATATTTGTAAGTCTGGAGTTGGGGCCTACCGTGCAGTTTTCGCCTATCACAGTTTTTCCCTCCAGCACACAGCCCGGAAGCAGTACCGTATCCATACCTATTACCACATCGGACTCAATATATGTGTTTTCGGGGTCAATCATGGTGACTCCGTTTTCCATGTGCTTGAGATTTATGCGTTTTCTCATGGCGACCTCGGCCTGGGCAAGCTGAACCCTGGAGTTTACGCCGGCAAATTCGCCCGCATCGGCAACCGTCATGGCGTTTACCCTGCCGCCGTCCTTAAGTATTATTTCCAAAGTATCGGGAAGATAATACTCGCCCTGGGCATTGTCGTTTTTAAGCAGGGACAGACCCTTTTTGAGGGCGCTTCCCTTAAAGCAGTAAATACCGCTGTTTACCTCTTTTACAAGCCTTTCCTCCTCGGTGGCATCCTTATGCTCAACATTTTTGAGGAAGCTGCCGTTTTTGTCCCTTATTATGCGTCCGTATCCCGCGGGATCGTCTATAAGGGCGGAAATAATGGAAATGCTGTTGTTTTCGCTTCTGTGGAAATCAAGAAGCTTTTCTATGGTGGCAGGCGTTATGAGAGGCGTATCACCGTAAAGCACCAGTATGTCGCTGTCTTCGTCAATGAAATCTCCTGCCTGCATTACGGCATGGCCTGTGCCAAGCTGTTTTTCCTGAAGGGCAAAGGATACCTTTCTGTCTTTGAGTGCTTCTTTTACCTGCTCTGCTCCGTGACCCACAACAACGCATATATCCTCTGCGCCGCAGCCCTCGGCAGTGTCAATGACATGCTCAACCATAGTCTTGCCCTGTACCTTGTGGAGCACCTTGGGAAGCTTTGACTTCATTCGCTTACCCTCTCCTGCGGCAAGTATTATAACCTTTAATTTATTCATAAATCATTCTCCTAACTATATTAACCACCGGTTAAAGCGGTATTAATAAGATAATATACCAACTGAATTATTTAGCGGAAAGGTTTGGAAAACAAAGAGTTTTCCAAGTTTAATCCGCAGGTCGAGCTTTGCCCGGCCGAGGAGAATGGCGTGTTTCAAGAAGCACGCCGAAGAATCGGCGACGCCGCAGGCGGCTTGCCGTAAGGCAAGTGCTGTGCCGTAGGCCGATGGAATAGCCATTCATACCTCTGTTTAAGTAAGTCGAAAACCTGTTTTCGACTTATTTTTAAGCCTTATATATTGTGTCACGGATTTGTCGGTTTTTCAATATTATTTTATGTAAAACGGTTAAGTTGGGTTATTTTATTGCTCCGTAAACATTCTTGTGCACTGAACGGCTCTGTTC
>JAQXNZ010000018.1 GCA_029098265.1 Clostridia bacterium
CAAGAAGTATTGCAATTGCCAACCATACCAGTTCTGTTCGTAGCAAACTTTTCTGTGCCTTATCCTTTTTTTCTTGTAACTCAATCAAATTCTCTTCTGCCTTTTCTTTATAATTATCCATAGCAATATGTTCCCCTGTCAGGAGTTCATTAACACTTATTTTTAATAGATCACATAATTCAAGCATAATGGATGCATCTGGCATGCTCTTGCCATTTTCCCATTTAGATATTGCACGATCCGTAATACCTAATTTTTCAGCCAGAACTGCCTGCGTATAATTTTGCTCTTTTCTGCATTCTGCAATAAACTTTCCTATTTTTTCCTGATTCATTTCGGGAACCCTCCTTTCGCTATAAAGCCTATCTTATAGTCATAAATAATTCCATGAACCAACAGTTGATATTGTATAAATACAGTAAGATAAAACACTCAACCAACGGTTGATAACTAAAATAAGCAAGAAAAGTGCCGCTTTTTATACAGCATAGATAAAAAATATGAATACACCAAATCGATAAATTCCGAATTGCAGGTCTGTTCGATTTCATATTATCAAATAACAGGATGAAATACAAGAACGGCCATATCAGAGCAAACTACTGTGACTGTTAACTGTCTTATGAACACGCGCTTTTGCCTCTCTGTTTTACTCTTTTTCAAACTCGTTAATTAAATCTATCATTGCCTGCATCTGCGGTGTTACCCATTTGTTTTTGTGGTACAATAGCTGGCGCCAAACCTCTATATTGGCGTCCTTTACGTTGAGCCTGACCAGTCTGCCCTCCCGCAGGGATTCCTTTACGGCATAGGCAGGAAGGAAGGATATGCCGCAGTTTCTTTCCACCAGCGTTCTTATCATATCCACATTGCCGAGCTCCAGAAAGGGGCTTATTTCAAGGGACTTGGATGCCATAAGCTCGTCCAGGCGCTTGCGGTAGCTCATGTCCTTCTCGGTCAGTATAAAGCCGCAGTCCGGCAGGTCGGAAAGCTCAAACTGCCTCTCGGCAAGGGCGTATTCGGGAGAGGCCACAAAATATACGTCCTCCTTTTTTTCCAGAGCCGTCACCAAATCCGAGGAATATATGCGCCTGTCCAGAGTGTAGACCATGTCGGCCTCGTTTCGGCGAAGCATGGAAAACATATCGTCGGTGCCGCCCGTCATTATGCACAGCTCCACCTTGGGGTATCTTTCATGGTAGCGCTCCAGTATTTCGGGGAAAAACGATGAGCACAGAGACTCGGCCATTGCTACGCGCAGTTCGCCGCTTTCGTCGGGCAGACGGCGCATGGCGCTTTTGGCATCCTCGGCGGTACGCAGTATTTTCTGGGCATAGCCGACAAATTCTGCACCCGAAGCCGTCAGTCTTACGGTCTTGTGTATTCTTTCAAAAAGCAGTGTTTCCAGCTCCTGTTCCAGCTGCTGTATCTGGGTTGTGACCGTTGACTGGGAATAGTCCAGTATTTCGGCGGCCCTTGAAAAACTGCACTGCTCGGCGGCACATAAAAATGTCCTTATATTCCTTAATTCCATACCTCTGCCTCCTTATATATTTATTATATCGAATTATATGATAGAAATAATCGGTTTTACAAAACTTTAATTAGAGTATATAATCAAATATAAGTATATGTCAATACAATCGGCTTTGGGAGAGCCGTGAGTCAGGGAAATAAAAGGAGTTGGGGAAAATGAATAAGGATAAAGGGGCAGTCCATCAGAACGGCGGCTTCGGCAGCAGTCTTGGCTTTGTGCTGGCCTGCGTCGGTTCCGCCGTGGGAATGGGAAATATTTGGCTGTTCCCCTACCGTGTGGGGCAATACGGCGGGGGAGCGTTTCTTGTTCCGTATTTTCTGTTTGTGGCGCTGTTCGGACTTGTGGGTCTGTCGGCGGAATTTGCCATAGGCAGACGGGCGGGAACAGGTACACTGGGAGCCTATGAATACTGCTGGAACAAAAGAGGCAAGGGAAATCTCGGATATATGCTCGGCTGGATACCGCTTATAGGCTCGCTCGGTATTGCCATAGGCTACTCCATAATCGTAGGCTGGGTAATACGTTCTCTGGCGGGTTCCCTTACGGGAGTGATACTGACCAAGGATTCGGCGGAATTTTTTGCGGAAGCAACGGGAAGCTTCGGCAGTCTGCCCTGGCACGCCATTGCAGTAGCCCTTGCGGCTGTCCTTCTCATGTTCGGAGCCACAAAGGGAATAGAGAAAATAAATAAAATACTTATGCCCGCATTCTTTGTGCTCTTTGCTGTAATAGCGGTCAGAGTGGCGTTTCTGCCGGGCGCATCGGAGGGCTATAAGTTTCTGTTTGTTCCCGATTGGAGCAAGCTGCTTGAAATAGACACATGGGTAATGGCTATGGGACAGGCCTTCTTCTCACTGTCCATAACGGGCTCGGGAATGATAGTATACGGAACGTATTTGAATAAATCAGAGGACATACCCAAGGCGTCGGTGAGGACGGCTGTTTTCGATACCCTTGCGGCAATGCTTGCGGCCCTTGCCATAATGCCGGCTGTGTTTGCCTTCGGCATAGAGCCCAGTGCAGGACCTCCGCTGATGTTCATAACCCTGCCGAACATATTCAGACAGATGCCTATGGGCAGGCTGTTTGCGGTGCTGTTTTTTGTATCGGTAGTTTTTGCGGGAATCACAAGCCTTATCAATATGTTTGAGGCCGTGTGTGAGTCCTGGCAGACTCGCTTCAGACTGTCCAGAAAGGCCGCCGTTGCCCTCTGTGCGGTTATAGCCTTTGCGGTGGGCGTGTTCCTTGAGGCAGAACCAAAGGTCGGAAGCTGGATGGACTTCATAACGATTATAATTGTGCCCTTTGGTGCGGTTTTGGGTGCAATATCCATATATTATGTGCTGGGCTTTGATGATATTAAAACAGAGCTTGAGGAGGGCAGAGATAAGCCCCTGGGAAAGCATTTCAAGGTGCTGGCGAAGTATGTTTATGTGCCGTTATCGGTCATAGTATTCGTTTTAGGTATTTTGTACGGAGGTATCGGATAAACTTTCGACCGCTGCCGGTGACAGATGCAGTCAGAAAGGTTATATTTGAGTTTATTTAGCCTGTCGGAAGTAATTCCGACAGGCTTTATGTTTGCATAATAAGGAAACCCTGCGAAATTCACTTTCGCAGGGTTCAAAAAACTGATATTAAGCTAATCTAAATCAAAAAGTTTCTTTAGGAACTTTTTGATTTAGCTCCGAACAAGTCGAAAACCTGTTTTCGACTTACCGGCTACGCCGGTATGCTGTTTCCTCCAGCGGCAGCTTCGTCCTGAATATACCGTCTCTGTTATAGTAGGCCAGCTGTACCGCAGGCGCAGTGGGTATGGAGGCGATTTCGCCTATACCCTTGGCTCCGCAGGCAAGGCCTTTTATTTTTTTGCCCACAATTACAGCTTCTATGTCCGGGGTTTTGTCGGCTCTGAAAAGTCCCAGTGTGCCCAGCTTCGCAAGGGGTCTGCCCTTGTCCAGAGGGTAGCTTTCCGTAAGGGCATAGCCCAGACTCATAACAACTCCGCCCTCTATCTGTCCTTCAACCGCCTTGGGATTGACCGCATTGCCCACATCGTGGACCGCAATTACTCTTTTTATGGTTCCGTCATCGTTGAGCTCCACTAAGTGGGTGGCATAGCCGTAAGCAATATGGCTGACGGGATTTTCTTTGTCGGAGCCCATTTTGTCCGTTACGCCCGTATATTCACCGAAAAACTCACGTCCTTCAAGGGCTTCAAGGGAGCCTGCCTCGTTAATGGCTTCTTTAAGCGCCTTTGCGGCTCTGACTGCCGCTTCGCCTGTGAAAAGGGTCTGACGTGAAGCCGTGGTGTTGCCCGAATCGGGCGAAAGAGCCGTGTCGGGTGTGTCGTATATTATTTTGTCGGGAGTCAGTCCCGCTGTTTCGCATATCATCTGTATCTGTACCGTACCCATGCCCTGTCCTATGCAGGCCGCCGAGGAGGTGACATGCACAAGTCCGTCCCTGATGGTTATAAGACAGCGTCCCGTATCGGGTATGCCCACGCCAAGACCGCTGTTTTTGAGGGCGCAGGCTATGCCGGCCTTGGGATTTTTTTCGTAAATATCCCTTACTGCGTCAAGGGTCTCAACCAGTGCCGTGGTCTCATCGGCTATCTGTCCGTTGGGCAGTATGTCGCCGGGGCGCAGGGCGTTGCGGTAGCGCATTTCAAAGGGCGATATGCCAACCATTTCAGCCAGCTGATTGATATTGCATTCGGTGGCAAAGCAGCTCTGGGTAACGCCGAAGCCCCTGAATGCCCCTGCCGGCGGATTGTTGGTGTAGTAGGCCTTGCCCGTTATGTCTATGACCTGATAGTTGTAGGGGCCTGCCGCATGGGTGCATGCCCTCTGCAGTACGGGGCCGCCCAGACTGGCGTATGCGCCCGTATCCGATATGATAACAGCCTTCATGGCTGTAAGATAACCGTTTTCGTCGCAGGCCGTGGTGAAGTCCATTTCCATAGCATGGCGCTTGGGGTGTACCAGTATGCTTTCGGCCCTTGTCAGCCTTACCTTTACGGGCCGGCCTGTTTTCTGTGCCAGCAATGCCGCATGGTGCTGTACGCTCATATCCTCCTTGCCGCCGAAGCCGCCGCCTACCATTGCCGCCGATACACGCACCTTTTCGGGAGGAAGTCCCGTGGCGTCGGAGCATTCTCGGCGTGTCTGATATATGCCCTGGTCGCCGCTTATTATGTGTATGCCGCCGTCCTCGGGAAATGCAACGGCACATTCGGGTTCCATGAAGGCATGCTCTGTGAAGGGCACACTGTAGTGATTGGTGACTTTATATCTGCTTTTGGCAATAACCTCGTCGGCGTTTCCCCTTACAAGATGTTCGCTTGCCAGGAGGTTTCCGTCCTCATGGACAAGGGGAGCACCCTCCGCCATTGCCTCCGAAGGTGAGAATACTCCGGGCAAAGGCTCGTATTCGACCTTTATAAGGCTTTTGGCATGCTCCAATGCCTCCGGAGTTTCCGCCGCCACAAGGACTATGGCATCACCGAGATAATGGGTTATGCCGCCCACGGGAACAAGTACGTCCCAGTCACGCTTGAGGTGACCGACCTTTTTTGTGCCGGGTATATCCTCGGCAGTCATAACACAGACAACGCCCTCGGCCTTTTCAGCCTCCGAGGTGTCTATGGACAGCACTTTTGCTCTGGGATAGGCGCTCCTTAAGGCCGAGCCCAAAAGCATTCCGTCCATGCGGAAGTCATCGGCATAAAGAGCCGTTCCGAGGGTCTTTGCCGCCGCATCCACACGGTGCATGCTTTCGCCCAAAAGTCCCGTGTTAATATCTTTAGGTATTTCTTTGTTTTCCCTGAATATTTCCGCCGCCAGCATTATTGCATCCTCAATCTTTTTGTAGCCGGTACAGCGGCATATATTGTTTTTTATTGCCGCCTTAACATCGTTTTTTGTGGGTGACGGGTTTTTGTCTAAAAGTGCCTTGGCGCATATTACCATGCCGGGTATGCAGAAGCCGCACTGTACAGCGCCCGCCTCGGCAAAGGCATAGCTGTATACTGCCTTTTCCCTTTCGGTCAGTCCCTCTGTAGTTATAATGCTTTTTCCGTCGAGATTTTCGGTCTTTTGTACACAGGCCTTAACCGCCTTTCCGTCAATGAGCACCGTGCAAGTGCCGCAGGCGCCCTCGCCGCAGCCGTTTTTGACTGATGTCAGACCGAGACAGTCCCTCAAAAAGGGCATAAGCTTTGTGTTTTCCGTTACCGTATATATATTGCCGTTTACTGAAAATACAGACATTTTATCACTTCCCTGCTCTCTTTTCCTAATGGTAACATTTTAGAAAACTAAATTCAATACGCTGTAAAAATGTGCGTTATTCTATATTAAGGATAATGCAAATTTTACTAACCGCTTTATTTATAAGCTTAATAATGTTATAATTCAGATAACCGAAAAACAGCTTATATTTAATATATAATAAATATTTGCCAATCAAATCATAAAATACTTATAAAGCATTATGTTTTATTAACAAATGTGAGCTGTTTTAATACTTTTGGATAAAATATGCCGAAATAAAATGTGCAGAATAAAATATCAGGATAATAAAAAAGGGGTGAATTATTATGGCTGTAGGCGTAAGCGAAAAGCGTGTGGACGCCTTTGAAAAGGTCACCGGACGCGCAAAATATACAGACGACCTTGCCGGAAAAAATTTTTATGTGGCAAAGGTATTCAGGTCAACAATAGCAAACGGAGTGGTCAAGTCCCTTGACATATCCGAGGCTGAAAAAATACCCGGAGTTGTAAAGATAGTTACCTGCTTTGATGTGCCGAACTATAAGTTCCCCACGGCGGGACACCCGTGGTCAACGGACCCTGCCCATCAGGACGTGGCGGACAGACTTCTTCTCACAAGCAGAGTAAGATATTACGGAGACGATGTGGCGGCGGTAATTGCGGAAAATGAGGTTGCCGCAGACCAAGCACTCAGAGCAATAAAGGCGGAGTACGAGGAATATCCCTTTGTGCTTGACCAGATAGAGGCCATGCAGGACGGCGCTCCTCAGATACATGAGGAGTACAAAAACAACATACTTGCCCATACCACCATGAACAAGGGCAACTTTGAGGAGGCCATAAAGGAAGAGGGTCTTATCAGGTTCGAGGGCTGGTATGACACACCGACGGTACAGCACTGCCATATAGAGAACCATATATGCTATGCCTATGAGGAGGCGGGTAAAATAGTTGTGGTTTCTTCCACACAGATACCGCATATCGTAAGACGAATTGTAGGTCAGGCCTTAGGCATTCCCTGGGGCAAGGTAAGAATAATAAAGCCCTACATAGGCGGCGGCTTCGGCAATAAGCAGGACGCCCTTTATGAGCCGCTTTGTGCATATCTGACGACACAGGTGGGCGGCAGACCCGTCAAAATAGACATGTCCAGAGAGGAGACCTTTGCCTGCAACCGTGTGCGCCATGCCATAAGGGTACACCTTATTACATACGCAAGACCCGACGGAACATTTGTAGCCAGAAAATGCGAGTCCTTCTCCAATCAGGGTGCATATACATCTCATGGTCACAGCATTGCCGCCAAGGGAATATCGGCCTTTACCCAGATATATAAATGCGAGGCCTCCGAGGCGGACGCATACACCGTATATACAAACAGGGCAACGGCGGGCGCCATGCGTGCCTACGGCATACCGCAGATAACCTTTGCAATGGAAAGCCATGTGGAGGACATAGCACGGAAGCTTGGCATAGACTCCATAAAGCTCCGTCAGATGAATATGATGGAGGTAGGCTACAAGGACGAATTCTCCAAAAACGAAAACTATTACGACAGCCTTAACCAGTGCATAGCCAAGGGCAGAGAATATATCCACTGGGACGAAAAGCTGGAGAAATATAAGAACCAGACGGGCCCCGTACGCAGAGGCGTGGGCATGTCCATATTCTGGTACAATACCGCCGTATGGCCCATATCACTGGAGACCAGCGCCTGCCGTATGGTGCTCAATCAGGACGGCTCCATACAGCTTCAGATGGCTGAAACGGAAATCGGTCAGGGTGCAGACACAGCCTTTGCACAGATGGCATCGGAGGTACTCGGCATAAAATTCGAGGATGTGCATGTGGTTTCCTCTCAGGATACCGATGTAACACCTTTCGGTACGGGCGCTTACGCATCAAGACAGACATATGTGGCGGGCTTCTCCATTACTCAGACGGGAATGCTTCTCAAGGACAAAATACTTGACCATGCCCATGAGCTGACAAGAATGGATAAAACAAATCTTAATATAGTCGACGGAAACATTGTGCGCATCAGCGACGGACGTGTGCTTATGTCACTGGGCGAGCTTGCCACCGAGGTGCTTTACAGCCTTACTAACAGTGAGCATATCGCCGCCGAAAGCACTGCCCAGATAAAGAGCAATGCCTATTCCTTCGGCTGCTGCTTTGCCGAGGTAGAGGTTGATATACCGATGTGCAAGGTAAAGGTACTGGATATAATAAACGTCCACGACTGCGGAAAGCTTATAAATCCCCAGCTGGCAGAGGCACAGGTACACGGCGGCATGAGCATGGCCATCGGCTATGCCTTAAGCGAACAGTTATTGTATGACGAAAAGACGGGCAAGCCCCTCAACAACAACCTGCTGGATTATAAGCTGAGCACCACTATGGATCACCCTCATCTTGAGGCGCAGTTTGTGGAAAATCCCGAGCCTACAAGTCCCTTCGGAACAAAGGCACTGGGCGAGCCTCCGGCTGTTCCTGCGGCGCCTGCCATAAGGAATGCCATACTCAATGCGACGGGCGTATCCTGCTACAAGCTTCCGCTCAATCCGCATAACCTGTTTGTTAGATTTAAAGAAGAAGGACTTATCTGAGAGGAGGGAAACCGTATGTATGATATGAAAGCGTTATATGAAGCACAGTCGGTCTCCGATGCGGTGGCTCTCCTGACGGAGCACCCCGAAGCGGTAATAATTGCCGGCGGCAGTGACGTGCTCATAAAGATGAGAGAGGGCAAGCTGGCAGGCTGTGAGCTTGTGAGCATATACGGCCTTGATGAGCTGAGAGGAATAAGCATGGAGGAGGACGGAACCATCCGTATACTGCCCCTTACAAGCTTTTCCCATATAACAAAAAACGAAATAATACAGAAATATATAAATGTACTGGGAGAGGCCGTTGACATGGTAGGCGGCCCCCAGATAAGGAATATAGGAACAATAGGCGGCAACACCTGCAACGGCGTAACATCGGCGGACTCGGCATCCACACTGCACGCCTATGATGCAGTAATGGAAATAACGGGCCCCGACGGAGTAAGACAGGTGCCCATACATGATTTTTATATCAGCGCCGGAAAGGTAGACCTTAAGCACAACGAGTTATTGACATCTATCCTTATCAGAAAGGAAAGCTACGAGGGCTACAGCGGACACTATATCAAATATGCCATGAGAAATGCAATGGACATTGCCACCACAGGCTGTTCGGCCAATGTAAAGCTTTCGGCGGACAAAAAGACCTTTGAGGATGTGCGTATCGCCTACGGTGTTGCGGCTCCCGTACCCGTAAGGGCAAGAAGTGCCGAGGAGCTCATAAGGGGCAAGGCTGTTACCGCCGAAAACATTGACGAGTTTGCAAAGAAATGCCTTGATGACGTCAATCCCAGAACAAGCTGGAGAGCCTCCAAGGAGCTTCGTCTGCACCTTATAGAGGAGCTTTCAAGAAGGGCTGTCACGGAAGCCGTAAAAAAAGCGGGAGGTGAGCTGTGATGCAGAGAAAGCTTGTAAAATGTACGATAAACGGTAAATATACCGAAACAATGGTGGACGTAAGGGCTTCGCTGACGGATATGCTCCGAAACGACTACAGCCTGACATCGGTCAAAAAGGGCTGCGAGGTCGGCGAGTGCGGCGCCTGCAATGTCATAATAGACGGCGAGTGCTTCAACTCCTGCATATATCTGGCTGTATGGGCCGACGGAAAGAACATAAGAACGCTGGAAAGCCTGCTTGGGCCCAACGGCGAGCTGTCGGATATACAGCAGGCCTTCATAGACGAAGGTGCGGTACAGTGCGGCTTCTGCACACCGGGCTTTATTATGTCGGCGGTGGAAATACTGGAGTCCGGCAAAAAGTATTCCAGAGACGAGCTCAGAAAACTGCTTTCGGGTCATCTTTGCCGCTGTACGGGCTATGAAAACATACTCAATGCCGTGGAAAAGACCATGAATAAGAGACTGGGAATAGAATAAGAAAGCAATAATTGAAAATTTTGGTCGGCTGTATTTTAACAGATAATACAGCCGATTTTTCTTTCTCTTTTCGACAAACTTCGTCTTTATATGTCATATTTCGACATAATTAAAGAAATTCATCGAAAAAAAGCGTATTCTCTATATGCTGCAATTTTAAGAAAGCAGAGGGGGATACAAATGATGAAAAAAATAAAAGCACTTGTGACAAAGCTGAGCGGACACAGGGGCAATGAATACTATAATATTCTGTGCTATGCCGTATTCGTGGCGCTTTCGTTCCAGCCTGCGGAGCCGCAGATGAAGGTTATATGCAGTGAAGTGAAGAAGTATATCAAAAAGGATGCAGGAAGCATAAGCAAATCCATATCCAGAGCAGTAAACGACATCTGGGAGAACGGCAGCAGGGAAACGCTCTTTGAGATATACGGAAAAGAGCTACAGGAAAAGCCCTCACCCAAGGACGTGGTGTACGTCATAGCTCAGTATATTTGGATAAATGAAAAAGAGGAAACGGCTGAATCAGTATGACGATAAAGTCCTGATAATTAAGGCTCCCCTCGGGTCTTTATGATTCGAGGGGAGCCTAACTGCTTATCTATAGCCTAATTAACATTTTTATTAAGAGCGGCGGCCTTATTGAAAAGTATAAAGCCTATTATAAAAAGCACGGATATGACACCTACACCGCCCACAAGAGTGCCTGTTATCTGGGCGGCTATGCCCACAAGGGTGGTACCCATGAAGGAGGCGCCTTTTCCACATATATCATATATGCCGAAATATTCACCCGCTCTGTCGGGCGGTATTATTTTTGCAAAATATGAACGGGAAAGAGCCTGTATGGCACCCTGAAACATACCGACCGCCACGGCAAGGAACCAAAATTCGCTCTGCCTGTCAAGCTGTATGGCGTACAGCGCTATAAACAGATAGGCAGCAATACATATTTTCAGCAGAAAGGCCGTATCATGCTTTGCCGACAGCGCCGAAAAAATAAGGGCGCAGGGGAATGCCACAAGCTGGGTCACAAGCAGTGCCAGAAGCAGTCCCCGGGAATCAAGACCGAGAGCACTGCCGTAGGCCGTCGCCATTTCGATTATGGTATAAACCCCGTCTATAAAGAAAAAGAATGCCAGAAGAAACATAAATATGTGCTTTTGGCTTTTTATTTCCCCAAAGGTAGAGCCCAGCCGCCTGAAGCTGTCGGATATGGGCTTTTTGGAGGCAGCCGATAAGGTTTTCTGCCTGTATACCCTTATAATGGGTACGGACATGGCAAACCACCATACCGCATTCAGCAGAAAGGCGGCGTACATGGCCGTATGTATGGTTATGCCTATTTTTTCGTACATAAGCACAAGTACTATGGAAGCGGCAAAGGGTATACAGCTGCCTATGTAGCCCCAGGCGTAGCCGTTGGAGGATATTCTGTCCATGCGTTCCGCCGTGGTTATGTCAACAAGCATGGAGTCGTAGAATATGAGACTGGCATTGTAGCCTGCCTTGGCTATTATAAAAACACCGAGAAAAGCAAGCCATGAGGTGGGCAGGGACAGGGCGGCACAGCCTATGACGCCCGTCAGCATAGATATAAGAAAAAGGCGTTTTTTGCAGTTTCCCGTGTCTGCTACGGTGCCGAGCACAGGCCCCGACAGCGCCACTATTACGGTGGAGATTGATACGGCATAGCCCCAGTAGGCCAGATAGTCCACCTCGGATATGCCTGCACTTGAGGCCAGATAGTTGAAGTATATGGGTATTATGGTGGCTACCAGCATGACAAAGGCGGAGTTGCCCACGTCATACAGTATCCAGCTGATTTCTGTTTTGGTCAGTCTGCGGCTGTTCATTATGCGGCTCCTTACTCAAATGTGCGGTCAAAGCGCTTATCTAAAGCACAGCCGCTTTTTATACTGTTTTCAAGGGATTCTGCCATTTTGACGGCTAAAGGCACAGCTGAGTCAAAGCGCTCCGAAAGCCCTTTGTTGGAAGGAATACATGCGGGATTGTCTTTGCGCTGGTTCATCTGTCCCTTGTATTTGGTGTAGTTGCCCGTCAGCTTCATGGCTGTGTTTATGACGCCCTGCTTCAGCGCCCCGGGTGCCGTAAACAGCCGCTTTACGGATTTCAGATCCTTTAGGGACTGCTCTATATCTTCGATATTCACAGTGTAAAAGGGGTATATGTACCGGGATACGCCCTTTGCCTCGGGCACAAGGCCGGCAAGGGGAAAGGCCAGAGCATCGTGTCCGTCCTCACGCAGGAGGAGCTTTTCAAACTCCTCCTCTATCTCCATGTGCTGAACTCCCGTCTTTTCTATCATTTCGTCCACATAGGGATGACATTCGCTGTCCAGTATGAAATGGCATAAAAAGCCAAGCAGATAGGCGTATTCCCCACTGTCACAGCCCCTTTGGCGTATTATGTCCGCCGCATGGGTGAAAAAGCTGTAGGCCGAGGCGGAATGCAGGCTTTCTCCGTATTGATTTATGCTGTTCTTTTTGTAGGGTCTGTAAAAGAAAAATATATCAGGCCCCTGTAAGCCTATGTTAAAGGCATTTCTGTATTTCAAGACCGTGGCCTTGGTCTCCGCCCCAAGCAGCGGCAGAACCCTTTCGCCGAAACGGTGATGTGCGTAAAAAGCAGGCATAGCAGTTCTCCTTTAGCTCTGAAGTGCCGCCATTATTGACGGAATAAGCTGTTTCTTTCTTGACACCACTCCCGGCAGGGAAATGGCTTCGCCCTCCTTGACATCGGTGCGGAAGGCCTTGGAAAGTATCGTGACGGCATCCTTGCCCTCAAACATAAGGTCACTGCCTTCTTCGATGATGTTTGTCAGCATCATGCATACCATGTCAACGCCGTGGCTTTCGCAGAAACCGTCCAGATAGGGCTTGAGAAGTTCTCTTACCTCGTCAAGACCCGTTTTGTCTATGGAGGAAATCTGACCGACGCCGAACTTTATACCGTTAACGGAGAAAGTCTTGTAGTCCTGATAGAATATATCCTCGGCGGATTTTCCCGCAAGACTGCTGCCTGCATGGAACATTTCCGAGGCAAACTTCTGTATGTCTATGCCCGCAATGGCCGCAAGCCTTTCTCCGGCTTCCTTGTCGGCCGCCGTGCAGGTGGGCGAACGGAAAAGCAGGGTGTCCGAAAGTATGGCGGCGCAGAGAAGACCGCTTATTTTTGCATCGGGAGTTATTCCCGCCTCGCGGTATAGCTGCTCCACAATTGTTCCGGTACAGCCCACGGGCTGGTTTCTGAAATATATGGGTGACATTGTTTCTATGCTTGCAAGCCTGTGGTGGTCGATTATCTCCAGTATGGAGGCCTCGTCAATGCCATCCACGGCCTGGGACTTTTCGTTGTGGTCAACAAGTATAAGCTGTCTGCCTTGTATGTCCATTAAATAACGTCTGGAAATCATTCCGCAGTACTTGCCGTCGGCGTCCAGAACGGGGAAATCACGGTAGCGCTTTTCAGCCATTACCTTTTTGACATCATCGATGTAAGCGTCATTTCTGAAAGAAACGATGCCGTCGGTCTTCATAAAGTGGCCTACGGGAGCACTCTGGTTGATGAGACGGGCAACGGAATAGGAGTCGTATTCCGTGGAAATGATACTGCAGCCGCTGGCCTTTGCAAGGGCCTTTGTTGTCTTGGAAATGTTTGTGCCGTTGGTGACTATTATACAGCCCGCACCCATTTCTATGGCGCAGAGCTGGGCATCACTTCTGTTGCTGACGATGATGATGTCACCGGGCGCAATGTATTCCTCCATTATTTCGGGATTGCCCGCACCTACAAGTATGCGTCCCTTGCTTATGATTTCGTCGGGGTCGCCTATTATCAGCTGACCGTTAAGGGTCTCGATAAGGTTTGAATAGGGCGTTTCGGCAAGGGCGAGTATACCCTCGTCATATATTTCCATGTAGGCGTTTACGATGTCCTTGATGGTGATTATGCCCTCAAGCTTTCCGTCAGCCGTTACGGGAAGGGTAACGGCACTGGCACCCTTCATCTGCTCCCATGCCTTTTTGAGAGAGGTGGTTCTGCCTATACCGGGAGCCTTTCTTATGGCGATGTCGCTTATTCTTGTTTTGACGTCGGCTACATATTCGGGAGCTTTTATACCGAAATAGTCAAGGACGTACTCTGTTTCGGGATTGACCTGACCTGCACGGCCTGCACGGTAGCTGCTGTCCTTATCCAGCCGGGACTTTAAAGCCGCATAGGCGATGGCAGAGCAAATGGAATCCGTATCGGGGTTTTTGTGGCCTATGATAGTGATCTGTCTTTTATCTTCGTTCATATGGTATTCTCCTTATATTCAGCAGCGAAATGCTGTTTATTGACATTATAATAACACCGCATGTTGGTTTTTATCAATATGCGGGAGAAATTTTAGTTTAGCGGCAGCGCCGCTTAAGCCGAAATCAGGATTTCGGCTTGTTACAGAGCTAAAACCAAAAGTTTCCAAGGATGATGTGACCCCAAAAAGTTAGACTTAATATCAAGGCAGATTTATGCCTTACTATTTTAGGCTAATAAAGAATTGAGCCTATACTCAACAGGACTCATCCAGCCAAGTTTTTCCTTGATTCTTTGTTTATTATAATACCGTATGAACTGTTCTATGGCTTTACTGAGTTCTTCATAGCTGTAGTATGTATGTCCATAATACATTTCCTGTTTCATTATTCCAAAGAAGTTTTCCATTATAGAATTATCGTAGCAGTTTCCTTTTCTTGACATGCTTTGAAATATTTTATTTTTACCAAGTTCATTTGTATATGACTTCATCTGATAGGCCCATCCTCGGTCTGAATGAAATGTTCTTCCGTATGGGCAGTCAGATGTGATTTCTATGGCCTTTTTTAGCGCTGACATAATTCCGTCTGCCGATGGTCGTTTAGATATACTGTAGCTTATGATCTCGCTGTTAAACATGTCCATAAACGGGTCAAGATAGAGCTTCTTTATAACCATATGGCCGTTATTGTCAACTTCATAATATTTAAATTCAGAGGTATCTGTTGTTATTTTCTGATGAATAACATTTGTTTTAAAGCGTCTGTTAATTCGGTTCCTCATTATTTTGCCGGCTCTGCCTTTATAGGGGCTGCATTTACGGCTTTTTCGAGTGAAGGAGGTGACTTGAAGCTTTAACTTTCTTATTATTCTTTGTACACATTTTTTATTTATTTTTTGACCTTGTCTTCGGAGCACTCCCCATACTCGTCTGTAGCCAAAATTTTTATTATCTCTGCATATTTCCTGTATTTTATCCTCTAAATTTTGTTTTTGATTTATTCTGTTGAATCGCTTTTGCCAGTACATGTATGTTGCCTTAGGAAATCCTGTTGCGGCGAGAATGTCTTTCAGTTTGAATTCTCCTCGGAGGCTGTGGATGATTCTCGCCTTTTCTTCAGAAGAGCTTCCTCTTCCAAACGCAGTCTCCTCAATTCTTTTAAATAGGCATTCTGTATTCTGAGTTTAAGAATTTTCTCTTCCAGTTGCTTTATACGTTCAGCATCCGTATTGGCCACTGCGGTTTAGTTCCGTTCTTTTACTTTTTTATCATTTCCTTTAGAATTCCTTTTTGCTGTCTTCCCTATTCAGATAAGCTTCTGCCACAGCCTTTTTTAGCTCGTAGCTATATGCTCTCCTTTTTGTCATAAAAAACTGCCCCCTTTAAGTAAGATTATTTTTGGTCTAACTTTTGGGGGTCAGTTCATTCGAGGCTGTAATTATGTATTGTTAATGGGCAGGAGTTAATCCTGTCCATTATCTTAGCTAAAATATTTTATACTTTCAGTATACATAACCGTCTCCGGCTACGGTAATTTTTTAATTTTGGATATTGCTTTTTTTGTGCTATGTGATATAATAAGCGCATATTGAAAAAAGGACGCTTTGAGGAAAGCTAAGTCCGCTGAACACTTTCAGAGAGCCGCCGGCAGGTGCAAGACGGCAGTGCGACGGGATGTTCCACTTTCTTAGTCCCCGGTGAAAGCCGGAAGGGTAAGCCCTGTACAGCTGTCAGAGAGGGCGGTTTTTATGACCGTCAATGCGGGTGGCAACGCGGGTATATTCTCGTCCCTGTTTTATAACAGGGGCGTTTTTTATTTGCCCGTTCCTGCGCAAACATAATATTCAGGAGGAAAATCATGTTAGACATCAAATTTTTAAGAGAAAACCCCGACATAGTTAAGCAGAACATCAAAAACAAGTTTCAGGATAAAAAGCTTCCCCTCGTTGACGAGGTCATTGAGCTTGACCTTGAAAACAGAAAGATCAAGCAGGAGGTTGAGGCCCTTCGTGCCGATAGAAACAAGCTTTCCAAGCAGATCGGCGGCCTTATGGCAAAGGGACAGAAAGATGAGGCTGAAAAGGTAAAGGCTGAGGTGGCCAAGAACTCCGCAAGAGTTGACGAGCTGACAGCACAGGAAAAGGACGTTGAGGAAAGAATCAAAAAGATAATGATGACTATCCCCAACATTATCGACCCTTCCGTTCCCATCGGCAAGGACGACAGCGAAAACGTAGAAATACAGAAATACGGCGACCCCGTAGTTCCCGATTTTGAGATACCCTATCACACAGACATTATGGAAAGCTTCAACGGCATTGACCTTGACAGCGCAAGAAAGGTAGCAGGAAACGGCTTCTACTATCTTATGGGCGACATTGCAAGACTTCATTCCGCAGTTATTTCCTACGCAAGAGACTTCATGATCGGCAGAGGCTTCACATACTGCGTACCTCCCTTTATGATCAGAAGCGACGTTGTTACAGGCGTTATGAGCTTTGACGAAATGGATGCCATGATGTACAAGATTGAGGGCGAGGATCTTTACCTCATCGGTACCAGCGAGCACTCAATGATAGGTAAATTCATCGACACAGTTAACAAGGAGGCTGACCTTCCCTATACTCTTACAAGCTATTCACCCTGCTTCCGTAAGGAAAAAGGCGCCCACGGCATAGAGGAGAGAGGCGTATACAGAATTCATCAGTTCGAGAAACAGGAAATGATTGTTGTCTGCAAGCCCGAGGAAAGCAAAATGTGGTTCGACAAGCTTTGGCAGAATACCGTTGACCTGTTCAGGTCTATGGACATCCCCGTAAGAACTCTCGAATGCTGCTCAGGCGACCTTGCCGACCTTAAGGTAAAATCCCTTGACGTAGAAGCATGGTCACCCAGACAGAAGAAATACTTTGAGGTAGGTAGCTGCTCAAACCTCGGCGATGCTCAGGCAAGACGTCTCAGAATCAGAGTTGTAGGCGAAAACGGCGAAAAATACTTTGCACACACACTCAACAACACAGTTGCCGCTCCTCCCAGAATGCTTATTGCCTTCCTTGAGAACAACCTTCAGGCAGACGGCACAGTAAGGATTCCCGAAGTATTAAGACCTTACATGGGCGGAAAAGAAGTCCTTATACCTAAAAAGTAAGCGCAAGAGCTTTAAGTCAAAAATCTATAGGATTTTTGACTTGTAAATGGCACCGGTCCCAAAAGTTCCTATAAAACTTTTGGGGCCGGATTTGTTTATTTCAATTAATCGACCCTGTCGGAAATGAATTCCGGCAGGGATTACTGTTTCAGACTACATTATACAAATTGATACCAATCAAACTACAAGCATAAATCTCACAGTATTTTAACTCAGCGGCATTTTATCATTTCCAAAAAATATTTATGTACCGACAAATCATCGCACAATTCGGGGTGAAAAGCCGTTACCAGCTGATTATCCTGTCTTGCGGCCACTATATGTCCGTCCACCTCCGCAAGCACATCGGCCTTATTTCCTGCGGACTCAATATATGGTGCACGGATAAATGTCATCGGTATCCTTCCAATGCCCTTAAACTCTTTATCCGTATGGAAGCTTCCGAGCTGTCTGCCGTAGGCATTGCGTTTTACGGATATATCCATTGAAGCGAAGCAGGGTTTTCCGCCCTGAACATTCTCTGCCAGCAATATCAGTCCCGCACAGGTACCGAATGTCGGAAGGCCGTTTTTAATTTTCTCCAGAATCGGCTCAAAAAGTCCCAAATCCATGAGAAGCTTTCCCATTACAGTGCTTTCTCCGCCTGGAAGTATCAGTCCGTCCAACTGTCTGTCAAGGTCCTTCAGCTGACGTATCTCAAAGTGCTCTGCGCCGAGTCTGTCCAGCATTTTTCCGTGTTCCTCAAAGGCGCCCTGGAGTGCCAGTATACCCACAGCCATATTATTTACCTCTTTCCGCCATAAGAAGGGCAATTTCGTCCTCATTAATGCCGACCATAGCCTCGCCCAGGTCAGTGGAAAGCTCTGCAATCAGCTTGGCATCGGTATAGTTTGTAACAGCCTGAACGATGGCGGCGGCACGCTTTGCGGGATTTCCCGATTTGAATATGCCTGAGCCTACGAACACGCCCTCGGCTCCCAGCTGCATCATAAGAGCCGCATCTGCCGGTGTAGCAACTCCGCCTGCGGCAAAGTTTACAACGGGAAGTCTGCCGTTATCATGCACATAGCGCAGAAGGTCAACGGGTACCTGAAGCTGTTTTGCGGCCTCAAA
>JAQXNZ010000019.1 GCA_029098265.1 Clostridia bacterium
TAAAAAAGTTAACGTAAATTTCCTTATCACTTGTAATATTGTTTATTTATGATATAATGAAGTTGCATTTATAAGCCAAAATAAACAAAAGAAAGGGAGATTGAAATGAAAAACAAAAAACGCCTTTTGGCAGTTGTAACAACACTGACAATGGCAATAGCCTGCGTTCCTGCCTTTGCGGCAGATGCTTCATCATTCAAAGATGTTGACACAGCGGCATATTACTGCGAGGACGTCAGCTTTGTGGTTGAAAAGGGCTATATGTCAGGGGCTTCGGAGGACACATTCGCACCCGAAGCAACAGTTTCCGGCAAAACGGCAGTTGAGGTTATCTATCGTTTGGCTGGTCAGGCCAAGGCCGACAAGGGTGCAGTTGAATGGGCAGCTGCAAACGGAATAGTTGACGAGGCTTTTGATTCCGACGCCGATGTAACAAGAGAACAGCTTGCGGTTCTTCTTTGCCGTTATGCAAAGCTTGCCGGCTGTGACGTTGCTTCCGATACAGACCTTTCGGTATTTGCAGATGCAGACAAGGTTTATGCGGTAGCAGCTATGAAATGGGCTTGCGGCAACGGCATTATCTGCGGCAGTGACGGAATGCTTCTTCCCGGAGCAACAGCTACACGCGCCCAGCTTGCGGCTGTAGTACATCGTTTTGCAGAGCTTTTAAGCAAACCCGTAGTTAAAGAGGTTACAGTTGCTTCCACAAGTCGTGAAGGCGCTCAGATACCCGCATATATCACACTTCCCGCTGACTACACAGAGGGTACGGTTTATCCCTTAGTAGTTCTTTGCCACGGCCACGGCGGCAACCACAGCGAGTGGGGCGGATTTGATAAGATTACAAACGGTCTTGCAGAAAAAGGCATGATTGCCGTAACTATGGATTATCCCGGATGCGGAGCAAGCACAGAGAGCTTCCAGCTCAACACACTTACAAACATGAAGGCCGACACACTTGACGTTATCAGCTACATGCTTGATACATATAAGCTTGACAAGGACAATGTAGGTATTTTCGGATATTCAATGGGCGGACGTATTGCTCTTGAGCTTATCGCAGAGGGTAAATTCAACTTTGCAGCTGTTGAACTTGTTGCACCCGCAGAGGATACTCAGGACCTTAAGAACCTTTTCGGCGGAGCAGAGGCTTGGGAAACAATGAAGGCTGAAGCAAACGAAAAGGGCTTCACAGTATTCACAACAATCTACGGACAGGTTCAGGAGCTCAGCGCAGCATGGTTTGCAGACATCGAAAGCTATGACGGAGACATCGCAGAAAAAGCAGCGGCTAATTATAAAGGCGACAGCCTTGTAATCTACGCTACAAACGACGAAGCAGTTTCTCCTTCAGTTTCAGCGGCAGTTGCTGAAATAATGGGCTCAGAGGTGCTTAATACATACGCTGACGGACACAGCTACAGCTTCTACGGCTCAGACCCTCATACAATCAGCACAACAAATGACGGCTCAATCAACTTCTTTACAAAAGAGCTTGTTAAATAAAATGATTAAATAAAACTACGGCCCAAGGCATTACTGCCTTGGGCCGTTTTATAAAGGGGGTTATTTTGCCTCGCTTTCGGCAAGCTTTTCGAGAAGAAGATTGCTTCTGTCTATGAAGGCTGTCATCTGCTCTGATGTAAGAGGTTTCTGTCCCATAAGGGCCAGGTCATATACCTGCTGGCATATAAGCTTTGTTTCCTCCTCTTTGCCCGGCTTGTCCTTAAGTTCGGTAAGAGTTTTGATAAGTTTATTGTTTCCGTTGAGTACAAGGGTTTCCTCAACTACGGTGTTGCTGTAAAGGCTCTGGAGGCTTTCGTCATACTTGTAGGTCTCCAGCATATCCATGAGACGGCGTTCTCTTTCGGAAAGGAGTATCATCGCCGATATGGAGTCTGTCTTGAGATTTTCAACCTTAACATTGAGCTTCTCCTTGGAGAGTATGCCGCTGAAAAGCGTTTTGAACTCATTGTTGAGTGTTTCGTTGGTCTCGCCGTCGCCCTTGAGAGTATCCGAAAGGTCAGAGTCGATTCTTTCCATTGTGAACTTGCCCTCGGCTCTGTATTCCAGATAGTTGACGAAGGGCTTGTCGATGGCAGAGGGAAGAATGACAGCTTCCATGCCCTGGCTCTTGAAAAGGTTGATGTACTGTATCTGCTGGCTTTCGTCGTTGACATAGTAAACCTTTGTGCCGTTCTTGTCCTTGTTGTCCTCTATATATTCATCAAGGGTCTTGTGTTTGCCATCTGTTGTCTTGAAAAGAAGCGAGCCCTTTATCTTGTCGTAGAACTTGTCTTCCTTCATGCTGCCGTATTTAAGGAACAGATTGATGTCATCGCAGAATTTTTCATATTCTTCTCTGTCGTTCTTGAACAGGCTGTTAATCTTGTCGGCAACCTTCTTTGTGATGTATGTGGACATCTTAGCGGCATAGCCGTCGTTCTGGAGGGCGCTTCTTGATACGTTAAGCGGCAGGTCGGGGCAGTCCAGAACACCCTTGAGTATAAGCAGGAATTCGGGGATTACTTCCTTGATGTTGTCGGCAATGTATACCTGGTTGGAGTAGAGCTTGACGATACCGTCAACGGCCTCCATATCGCTCATAAGGCGGGGGAAGTAAAGTATTCCTTTAAGTCTGAAGGGATAGTCCATGTTGAGGTGTATCCAGAAAAGAGGGTCTCTCTGGTCGCCGAACAT
>JAQXNZ010000020.1 GCA_029098265.1 Clostridia bacterium
CTTTCTTTTTTATCTGTCAACATTTTTTTTATAAAATTTGCGTTTTTCTTAAAAAAAGGTTATAGTTGTTATGTTTAGATGATATTTGTCTTAACCTATACTTAAATTAAACACCGCTTAAGGAGACATATATGAACAGGACTATAGATAAAAAAGCCGAAAAAATACTATATACACTCAACGAAAAGGGCTATGAAGCCTATGTGGTGGGCGGCTGCGTCAGGGACATGATACTGGGCAGAGTGCCCGGGGACTGGGACATCACCGCGTCAGCCAAGCCTGAGGAGACAAAGGCATGCTTTTCCCATACCTATGACACGGGCATAAAGCACGGCACCATAACGGTGCTTATGGGAAAGGACAGTTACGAGGTGACCACCTACCGCATTGAGGGAGAATATACCGACTGTCGCCACCCCGACGAGGTGGTGTTTACAAGGGATATACATGAGGATTTGCTCAGAAGGGATTTCACCATGAACGCCATAGCCTATCATCCAAAGGAGGGGTTTATCGACCCCTTCGGCGGCCTTGAGGACATAAAAAGAGGCGTGATAAAGGGAGTGGGCTGTCCCGAGGAGCGCTTCAGGGAGGATGCCCTTAGAATGCTGCGTGCCGTACGCTTTGCGGCACAGCTGGGCTTTGTGATAGAGGATGAAACGTGGCAGGCGCTGAAGGATAACTGTGCCCTTATAGAAAAAATAAGCGCCGAAAGAATTAGGGAGGAGCTTCAGAAGCTGATAATGAGCCCCAGACCCGAAAAAATAGGCTTTCTTGCGGACAGCGGCCTTACGGAGCATATAAGCATTGACCTTGCCGATATACTCAAAAAGGACGGGGCACTTATTGCCGAGCGTCTTGCCGCCGCCGAAAAAATACCTGCTCTCAGGTGGGCGCTGTTTTTGAGCGGACTGGGCAGACAGAAGGCCGAAAAGCTGATGAAGAAGCTGAAATTTGATACAAAGACCATGAGAAGCGCCGCCGCAGTCATAGGAGAGGCGGACAAAGCGCCCGTTACCGACAGATACGAGGCAAAAAAGGCAGTATGCCTTATGGGTGACGAGGATTACAGCCTGCTTTTGGCTTTCAATAAGGCATACAAAAAGAATAAGGCCCATGAGGCCGAAACACTTTATGAGGACATAAAGGCAAAGAAAGAATGTATTTATATGAAGGAACTGGAAATAAACGGTGAGGTTCTCAAGGGCATGGGTATAACCGACGGAAAGACCATAGGTTTGGCACTCAAGGCGGCTCTTGACGAGGCTCACAGGGACAATTCTCTTAATACAAGGGAATACCTTATTGATTTTATTAGGAAAGGCTTTTTAAATAACTGATTTTGGCAATATTTTACCCTCCGTCCACATATTATTGTAAAACAGGCATATTGTGTGAGTCGGAGGGATTTTTTATGGACGATATAAATACAAAAATATTACAGCAGGGCTTCGGCGTCAGGCTTGTCAGCTCGTACCGCACAAGGACGGGGCTGGTGTGCAGGACAGACAGGGGACTGCTGGAGCTGAAAAAGACGTTTTCCGACGACGTAAGTCTGGAGACGGAGTATGCGCTTAAGGAATATCTGACCTCCAGGGGCTTTGACGGCCTTGAACGTACATACAGGACGGCGGAGGATATGCCCTGCTTCCGCACCGAGGATGCGGCCTATATACTTGTGAGATATGTGCCCTCCGGGAGGCTGGAAACGGACTGCATGGAGGATATGCGGGAGGCGGCCGTAACGCTGGCACTTTTCCACAATGCGGCGGAGGGCTTTAAGGACGAAAGAATGAGAATGTCAAACCGTACCGTTGAGGATATTTTCGGAAGAAGGACGGGTGAATTTTCCAGAATAAGAAAAAGGATAAAGACCTTCGGAGACTATACGGCGGTGGATCTTATGGTTATAAAATACTACGACTGCTATATGGAAAGGGTTAAAATGGCATCGGAGCTGCTGGAAAAGGCGGATTATACCGAGATTGCCCAAAGGGCCGCAGAAACCAGACAGGTATGCCATAATTCCTTTAAAAACGATAATGTGCGCAAGGCTGAAAGCGGCGAGATAATAGTTTCGGGTCTTGACGGCTGTACCTACGGACCCTGTGCCGCCGATGTGGCGCATCTTATAAGAAGATATATAAAAAATGAGAATGCCGATGAAAGGGGTATAGCCGACATAATCGACAGCTATAAGCAGGTACGGAGCATTTCAGACAGGGAAACGGAAATAATAAGGGGAATGCTCATATACCCTTATAAGTTTTTCAAACTCTGCAACGAGCATTATAATAAACGCAGGGTATGTATTTCCGAGGCGGCGGTGGAAAGATTCGAGAACTGTGCGGCGGGACGTGACAGGGAGCTTGAGCTTGCACTGTCCGTAGGAGTATAATTTTTGTTGCTATTTTCACCGTAAACATATAAAATGATAAGTATAAAGATTTGTTCTACCCCGATACTTATGAGGTGAATTTTTATGAAAGAGTACAACTTCGATGAAAATAAAAGCATGGGTGAAACCGTCAGAATAGATGATATTAAGCTCAAGCTCAGCGAGATGGAGGAGCAGGGCACAGCAGGCGATTTTGATGATGACGATTATGATGACGGTTTTGACGGCGGCTATGAGGATGAATACGAGGACGAGGGCGGCGATACCGCCGAAATACCCATAAAAAGGACGAAGGAACCCAGAGAAATAAGAGAACCCAAGGAGCAGAGGGAACGCAGAGAGCCCAAGGGCGGCGTACCTCCCAAAAAGAAGAAAAACGGAGGCGGCTCCGGCAGGGTGCTCATATATGTACTGGTGGCAATTGTTATGGTTGCGGCAGTTGCCGCCGCTGTAATAGTTGTTTCGGCGGGAAACGCAGGAAGGAAAAACAATGCAGAGGCCAATGAGACAACAGAGTATTTCTACGGCGTTGTGGCTTCGGTCAGCAACAATAAGTTCGAGATAATAGATACTCAGGTCGGAAAGACCGGATTCTATACCCTGGGCGATGCTGTTACAGTTACTAAGGAGGACGGACGCAAGGCGGCCTATTCTACGGTAACGAGGGGAGACATAATATATGTAGGTCTTTCCAAGGATGCGGGAGAGGTCATAAGTATTGAATATACCGATGATGTATGGGAAAAGGAGGACTTTGACAATGTTGAGGTCGATACCGGTAACAAAACCATATCTAACGGCACAAGAAGATATTCATACGACAAGAATACACTGTTTATATATAACGGAGACTTCATAAAGGACAGCGACCTCACCAAGGAGGACGTTGTTACTCTCAGAGGAATAGGCGATACGGTATGGACCGTTACCGTGGAAAAATATCACGGCTATATAAAGATTGAGAATGCAGACAGAATAGAGAAACCGGTCATTACCGTCGACGGAAAAGAGGCCGAGTTTACCGACAATATGACGCCTGTGTCGGCGGGTGCGCATAAGCTTGGCATATCGGGCTCCAACATAGATGAGCTGACTGTGGATATCCATATAACCGCAGGCGAGATATATTCCGTGGACATGGCTTCGGTGCAGGAAAAGACCGGAGTGCTTACCTTTAATATAAATGCCGACAACTGCATAATACTTGTGGACGGAAAACAGGTCAGTGCCGATTCGCCCGTTGTGCTCAGCATGGGAACATATACCATAAGCGTTTCAGCCGAGGGCTACAAAACCTATAACGGAACCATAGATGTAAATGAGCCGTTGGTGGAGGCCGACATACAACTGGAGAAGCTTCAGGTAAAGACGGCGTCCATAACCGTGGAGTCAAACCCTGCGGGCGCCACCGTATATGCCAACGGTGCGGTAATAGGCGTTACTCCGTTTACGACACAGATTAACTACGGAGATTACCAGATAAGTATCAAAAAGGACGGCTATGCCGATTATAATTTAAATACTACCGTAAACGATGAACAGAAGACTATATCTGTATTGCTTACAGAAGAATGATTGGAGGCTTAACTATGGACTATTTGGAAAAATACGAATTTTGGCTTGCTTCTGACGCTTTTGACGCCGAAACCAAAAAGGAACTTGAAGCCATCAGAGGGGACGAAAAAGAGATAAAGGAGAGATTTTACAAGGATCTCGAATTCGGCACCGGCGGCTTAAGGGGAATAATCGGCGCAGGTACAAACCGCATGAACAAATATACTGTGGGAAAGGCCACCCAGGGTCTTGCCAATTACATACTTAAAAACAATCCCGACGGAAAGAAAATGGGCGTAGCCATTGCCTATGACTCAAGAAACATGTCGCCTGAGTTTGCCGAAATGTCAGCCCTTGTACTCAATGCCAACGGCATAAAGGCCTATGTCTTTGATGAGCTTCGTCCCACACCGGAGCTTTCCTTTGCCGTAAGGACACTGGGCTGTACTGCGGGCATAGTTGTTACCGCCAGCCACAACCCTCCCGAATACAACGGCTATAAGGTGTACTGGGCAGACGGCGCACAGGTAGTTGCACCCAAGGACAAGGGCATAATAAACGAGGTCAACGCCATAACGGATTTTGCCGACATTAAGACAATGGACAGAAAAGCCGCAGAGGAGGCAGGTCTGTTCAACGTAATAGGCAAGGACATAGACGACGGCTTCATCGCCGCAATCAAGGCTCAGGCTATCAGACCCGAGGAAATAGAAAAGGCCAAGGATATGGTCATTGTATATACACCTCTGCACGGCACAGGCAACAAACCGGTGCGCAGAGTGCTTAAGGAGGTAGGCTTTGAGAACGTATATGTTGTTCCCGAGCAGGAGCTGCCCGATAAGAATTTCTCAACGGTGGGCTATCCCAACCCCGAGGACCCTAAGGCGTTCACCCTTGCCATTGAGCTGGCAAAGCAGAAAAATGCCGATATTATCGTGGGCACAGACCCCGATGCCGACAGAATAGGCGTTGTTATAAAGGATGCCGAGGGCAATTACAACGTAATGACAGGCAACATGACAGGCGCCCTTTTAACGGAATATGTGCTTAAGGGCAGACAGGAAAAGGGAAAGCTCCCCGAGGACGCCGCCGTTATAAAGACCATCGTTACAACGGAAATGGTAAGAGCCATTGCCGAGGATTACGGTGCAGAGCTGGTGGAGGTGCTTACGGGCTTCAAGTTCATCGGCGAGAAGATAAAGCAGTATGAGGAGGATCACAGCCATACATTTGTATTCGGCTTTGAGGAAAGCTACGGCTGTCTTGCCGGAACCTACGCAAGAGACAAGGATGCAGTCGGTGCGGCAATGCTCGTATGCGAAATGGCCGCCTACTACAAGAACAGGGGTATGACCCTTTATGACGGTCTCAACGAGCTCTATGAAAAATACGGAGTATATAAGGAAGGCGTTAAATCCGTTACACTCAAGGGCATAGACGGCGCAGAGCAGATACAGAAGATAATGGCGTATCTCAGAGCCAACACACCTATGGAGCTGGCAGGTCACATGATTACATGGAAAAAGGACTATAAATCGGGAGAATTTGTGCATATAGGCACAGGCGAGACCGATAAGAGCACACTGCCCGTATCCGATGTTCTCTACTACAATATGGAGGGCGGTTCATGGATGTGCGTAAGACCTTCGGGTACAGAGCCCAAGATTAAGTTCTACATGGGTGTTAAGGCCGACAGCGTCAAGGAAGCAGATAAGAAGATTGCCGTTATGGAACAGGCAATTGAGGAGATACTTGAAGAAGTTAAATAACAGGATTATTACCGCTCAGAAAGATATAGGCTTTAAATGCAGTCAACAGCCACGGCGATTCACATTGCCGTGGCTGTTTTTTTGCGGTAAAGCCGCTAAGCGAAAATTCTGTGGGGATTTCCGCTTGTATGGGGCTAAAGTCAAAAACTTTTAGTTTGGTGCACTCTCCGAGTGCGTAACTTTTGGCTTTTCGAAGCCTCGGCTTCGAATTTATGTTTTTCCACTCTCCGAGTGGTTGCCCTTTGCGCTCTTGCGAGCGCTAATACCTTGGGGAGAGGCAACAGCTTAAATTGCGAAGTCCGCAGTTTCCTCTCCCCAATCCCCCTCTCCTTTCTAGGACACGCTTCAAACCCAAACAGACCTGACTTTTGGGTAGCTAAATAACAGTTATGCATTCGCGAACTTCGCCCGCGGTACGGTTTTACAAAACATGTCACAATGTTCTATATTAGAATTCCAGCCGTAGCTGTCATAAGC
>JAQXNZ010000021.1 GCA_029098265.1 Clostridia bacterium
GCGGCGACGCCGTAGGCGGCTTGCCTTTAGGCAAGTGCTGAGCCTTTAGGCCGATGGAATAGCCATTCATGCATTAATTTAAACAAGTCGAAAACCTGTTTTCTAGTACCGCAAAGATGTGCGGACGCGAAGCGGTTTTGCATTAGCAAAATACTGACTATACTTAGTGCCGACTTTGTCGGCACTTTTTTATTATAGCATTGAGTACATAAAATGTACAATTAAAGTTTAGTGGCTCCGTTGACTTGTGCTCAAAGCACATTGACCTTATGCTTTTGTAGTTAAATTATTGCGTTTTATGCGGCATTATCCGTGATTTTGTGATAAACTTAATATGCATTAAACCTATGTGGACTAAATAAGTAGGTAAAATTAAGAATTAAAAGATTTCTAAGATTTTATTAATCCGGAAATAGCTAAATCTTCATACTTTGTTCACATAGTGTTCAAAAATACATTCTATAATGCAAAGCATAGAAACAAAAAAAGCCATAAACAAATAACAGCGTACAGAAACGTTTATATATTTAAGGAGGACTGTTTTATGAGCTGGTACGAAGAAACATCTAAGAATAACGATAATGAAAATAACAATCAGTATAATGAAAATGACGAAAGAACCGTTAACTCCAAGGGTTACATAGACGCCGATGACCCCACAAACCATGAGGAGGTCAGCGAAAACGTATATGACAGACCCTTTGAGGGAACAGCCAGAGAGGAAATAAATCCTACCGTTAATGCAGAAGCACATACAGAGGAAGCCAAAGAGGAGTCCGAAAGAGAAAAACACGAGGACAAAGGTGCTGACGACGGCAATGACAAAAAGCCCTACTACGAAGTAAAGGTTAAACAGAGGAAAAAACGCGGAATGACCTTCGGAAAGGTTATAGCAGTATGTCTTGTATGCAGTCTCGGTCTCGGAACTGGGCTGGGTGCAGGCTACGGCATTGCCAGAAAGGCAGGCGGCAGCGCAAGCGGAAACTACGATGGTGTTCTTACCACAACGGCAGCGGCAGTGTCATCGGTAAAATCAAACTCTGCAACAGAAGCTATTTCATCGGTATACAGCGCCGTTGTAAGTATCACAACAACTACCCAGGGAACAGCCAACTACGGTCTTTACTCGGTACCCTATCAGGCACAGGGCGCAGGCAGCGGCGTTATATTCTCTGAGGACGATTCACTTATATATGTAGCAACAAACGAGCATGTTATAAACGGAGCCCAGAACATTGCCATTGCCTTTGACGATGCGGAAAGCACAATACCTGCCAGCGTTGTCGGCTATGATGAGACCACAGATTTGGCGGTGCTTTCGGTGGAAAAGGCCGACCTTGAAGCCCAGGGCATAACAAACGTAACAATTGCAAAATTTGATGACTCGGGAGACCTGGAACTCGGCGAGGCTGTAATAGCCATAGGCAATTCCCTCGGCGAGGGCAAGACAACAACAGGCGGCATGATAAGTGCTGTCAATAAGACAGTAACCGTAGAGGGCAAGGAGCTTGACGTAATCCAGACAGATGCGGCTATCAACCCCGGCAACAGCGGCGGCGCCCTTGTGGATTATTCAGGTGCGGTAATCGGAATTAACACAGCCAAGACCTTCACATCAAAGAGCGGAAGCAGTGCCGAGGGCGTAGGCTATGCAATTCCTTCAAGCATTGCGGTGCCTATCCTCAAAGAAATTAAGGAAACAGGCTCCGTTGAAAAGCCCTACTTAGGCATTACGGGTCAGGATATAACAACACAGCTTTCGGAGTTATACAGACTTCCCGTAGGCGTACTCGTAACCTCTGTTATTGAAGGCGGCAGTGCCGAAAAAGCAGGTATACAGGAGGGCGATATAATCGTTACCTACAACGGAAAATCGGTACTTAATATGGACGCCCTTGTAAACTTCGTCGGCGAAAACAATGTGGGTGACGAGGTAACAATCGGCATTGTCAGAAACGGAGACACCTCCGTAGAGGTAACGGCAATACTCGGAAACATAAATGAGCCCACGGTTACAAATCAGGAACAATAACAATAAATAGGTAAGCACATTGACAGCGGCAGAGTGTTCTGCCGCTGTATTTTTATAACCCCGATTTACGGAGCACGTCGGAAATGCTTACGGCTGGATTAAATTTTTCGAGACAGCGGCTGACAGCTTTACTAAAGATGTACTTTCTGATACAATTATAATTCAGACTAATATTGTAAAAGAGGTGCCGTATGGATAATCTTATATTATTTCTGCTGGGCATACCGGCGATAATGGTTGCAACGACCATACACGAATTTACAAGGGCGGCGGTGTCAACTGCTTTGGGTGACAAACTGCCGAAGGAAAAGGGCAGACTTACGCTTAACCCCGTTAATCATCTGGAGCCTGTGGGACTGATAATAATGCTGGTCTGCGGTTTCGGCTGGGGCAAGCCGGTGGAGACAAGCTCTCTCTACTATAAGGACAGGAAAAAGGGCGTGCTTGTGACGGCTGTTGCACCCACAATAGCAAACCTCGTATTTGCCTTTGTGTTTATGCTCCTTGCGTCGCTGACATCGGGAATATATTTTCTGTCGGCATTTTTTATGAAAATATGCTATTACTGCTGCTGTCTTGTCATCTACAATCTTGTGCCCGTGGAGCCTATGGACTGCCTTAAGGTACTGGCTGTCATATTGCCTGCAAACACATATTTCAAGCTGATGCAGTATGAGAAGATGATACAGATGATATTTATGATACTGCTCTTTGTGGGACTCAGCGGCATATTCGGCGGAATTATCGGTGCGCTTTATGTGCTTATAGGCGGCATGTTCTTTTAAGGTTGATGTGAATGGAAAATATGACTGTTAAGCTGGACAGCTTTTCGGGTCCTTTGGACCTGCTGTACCACCTTATTGAGAAAAACGAAATAGATATATACGACATACCCATTGCCGAGCTGACCGACCAGTATATCGAGTTCATAAGCCGTGAGGAAAACAAAAACATGGAGGGCATGAGCGAGTTTATAGTTATGGCGGCAACCCTTATCGAGATAAAGAGCCGTATGCTTCTGCCCAAGCCCCAGACCGAGGAGCCCGAGGAGGATCCCAGAGAAGCCCTTGTGCAGAAGCTGTTGGAATACAAGAAGTTCAAGAATGTGACGGGACTGCTTCAGCAAAAGAGCGAAAACGCCTCCAAACAGCTTTACAGGGAGCCCGATATTATTATTCCGGAGCTGTCCAAAAGGGAAGAAATGACAGTGGAGGAATGCTTGAACGGACTGACAATGGACGACCTGTACAGAGCCTTTCGTGACGTAATGATACGAAAGGAAAAGAAGGTCGACAGGGTAAGAAGCGGATTCAAGTCCGTAATGCACGATAATTTTACCGTGGACGAGAAGATAGTCAGCCTGAGGGGAATTCTGAGGGTAAATCCGAAGGTTAAGTTTTATGATATGTTTTCGGAGGATACCACCAGAGAGGAAATACTTGTGACATTCCTTGCCCTGCTGGAGCTCATCAGAAGGCACAGTGCGCTTGTTGAACAGGACGATATTTTCGGCGAGATAGTCATATCCGCAGGTGAGAATATCGACAGTGATGAAGGCGGTGAAAAGTATGAAGATGAATGAATATGAGGCGGTCATTGAGGCTGCCCTTTTTGTGGCGGGGGACAGCGTTTCGCTTTCGGCCCTTGCGGATATGATAGAAATGGACAAGGCCACCACCAAGGCCATTGTGAATACGCTTATTACCCGATATGCCAACGAGAACAGAGGCATGAGGATAATAGAGATAGGCGACGGCTATCAGATGTGTACATCACCTGCCTGCTTTGAGACCATAAGGAAGATATACAAGGGCAGAGAGAGACAGCCGCTGACACCTGCACTGCTGGAAACACTGGCGATAATAGCATACAAACAGCCTGTAACCAAGGGCGATATTGAGGATATAAGGGGCGTTAACAGCGACCATGCCGTAAACCGTCTGGTGGAGAAGGGACTGGTCTGCGAGGTCGGACGAATGGACACGCCCGGCAAGCCCATACTTTTCGGAACAACGACGGAATTTCTGAGATATTTCGGCTTTAAGAGCACCGAGGAGCTGCCGACTTTGAGGGAGCCTGAAATGGAAGGACAGATGAGTATATTTACAGAGGAATGATATGGAAAGACTGACCGTAAAGGGAGAAAAGGGTTGGCAGAGTGCCGAAGGAATATCGACGGAACAGATAACCGAAAGGCTTGCGGCCTTTGAAAATATGTATGAAGCACTGGAAAAGGAGCTTATAAGGACGGAAAGCTCCCTTGATAAGCTGAAAGCCGAGGGAAAGACCAAGTCCGCCACCTTTCGTCAGCTGTTTGCCGAGAAGCTTAAGCTGTCGGAGATGATAAAAAGGTGCGATTTTTGGTTTTAATACCGCCTGTACGCTAATATAATAAAGCGGAAGGGGGATTGGCCTTTGAAGCTTATTAAAAAGATAATATTGATTATTGTACTTATAACGGCCCTATGTCCGCAAATGGCGGCGGCTTCGCAAAAGGCACCTGACGTAAAAGCGCTGGGTGCCGTTTTAATTGACGGAAACAGCGGACGGGTACTGTGGGAAAAGAATGCCGATACACCGCTGGCAAACGCCAGTACAACAAAAATAATGACCTGCATACTTGCCCTTGAAAGCGGAAAGACCGAGGATACAGTGACCGTATCTAAAAACGCTTCCGTACAGCCCAAAACCAGAATGGGATTATCCGAGGGGGAGCGGATAGGCATGGAGGCACTGCTGTATGCACTGATGCTCCAGTCGTCCAATGATGCGGCGGTGGCCATAGCGGAGCATGTATCGGGCAGTGTTGAGGCCTTCTGCGATATGATGGACGAAAAGGCGGCGGAGCTTGGGGCAGCGGATACGGACTTTGAAACGCCCAACGGACTGGATAAGAATAATCATCATTCCACGGCCTACGATATGGCGTTAATAACGGGATATGCCTTGAACAACGATAAATTCAAAGATATAATTTCGACGGAGCAGATTACGGTGGACAGTGACAGAAGAAGCTATACGATAGTCAATAAAAACCGTCTGTTAAGGGAATATGACGGAGCCGTCGGCGTTAAAACGGGCTTTACGGGCAAGGCGGGACACTGCTTTGTGGGAGCCGCCGAAAGAGACGGTATGCTTCTTATATCCGTTGTGCTGGGCAGCGGCTGGGGAAGTGCGGGCAAGGAAAGAAAATGGACGGATACAAAGAACCTGCTGAATTACGGCTTTGAGAATTATGCCTATTACGACTTATGCAAAAAAGGCGAATACATAGACAGTATACCTGTAAAGGGCTCCTATAACGAAAGAGTCAGGGCGGTTATCGGCGAGGATATAACCCTGCCCCTTACGGAATACGAAAGGGAGGCACTGTATACGGAGCTTAAACTGCCCGAAAGCGTTGACGCACCTGTGAAAGCAGGGGATGAATTGGGTATGATACTGTTTAAAAACGGCTCGGAAAGGGTTATTACCGAGTGCCCTCTGACAGCCGAAAGCAGCGTGGATAAAAAAGACATAAAAACAACGGCAGGAATGCTTATAAAACACTGGATTAATCCAAAAAAATCAGATATACTAAAAAGATAGCGAATAACAGCGTTTTACAGGAGATAGATATGGAAAGATTACAGAAATACATGGCTGACTGCGGAGTCGCTTCAAGAAGAAAGGCCGAAGAACTGATACTTAAAGGGCTTGTGCAGGTCAACGGGGAAACAGTGACTGAGCTGGGCACAAAAATAGACCCTGATAAGGACGAGGTTCTGTTCAAGGGCAAAAGCATAAAGCCCGAAAAGAAAAAGGTATATATAATGCTTAATAAGCCCGAGGGCTATGTCACAACCGCCAAGGATCAGTTCGGCAGACCGACGGTGATTGACCTTATTAAGGACGTAAAGGAAAGGGTAGTGCCCGTGGGACGTCTTGACTATGACACATCGGGACTGCTTCTGCTGACCAATGACGGAGATGTGGTATATAAGCTGACACACCCCAAAAACGAGATAGACAAGGTGTATGAGGCAAAGCTGTTCGGCGTACCTGACAGCAATACCATAAACATGTTCAGAAACGGCATAACCATAGACGGAAAAAAGACAAGACCCGCCAAAATAGAACTCTTAAAGGTAGACGGGCGTTTTTCCTGGTGCAATATAACGATACATGAGGGAAGAAACAGACAGGTAAGAAAGATGTGTCAGGCCGCCAGACATCCGGTTGCATCCCTGAGAAGGATAGCCGAGGGTGAGATATATCTGGGAGACCTTAAAAAGGGCGGCTGGAGATACCTTACCGCAAAGGAAATACGTTACCTTAAGGAGTTGTAATATGCTTAGATTATATTTGATGCGCCACGGCGAAACGGTCTGGAATACCGAAAGACGCTATCAGGGAATGACCGATATTGAGCTTTCCGAGGAAGGGCACAGACAGGCCGCCTGCGCCGCCGAAAGATTTAAAAACATAAAGATAGACAAAATATACTGTTCACCTTTAAAAAGGGCAATGGCTACGGCAAAGCCCATTGCAGAGGAAAAGGGACTTGAAATAAACGCAGAAAAGGACTTCCGTGAAATATGCTTTGGCGAATGGGAGGGCAAGACCGTTCCCGAACTGACGGAAACATACGGGGCTCCGTATATAAACTTTATAAGAGAACCCGATAAATATGGCTTTCCGGGCGAGGGAAGCATTGAAAACGTCATACAGAGAATAAAGCCCGGTGTGGACAGGATACTGGAAAATGACGACGGAAATGTTCTTATTGTATCCCACGGCGGAATAATAAGACTGATGATAATGTACATAATGGGACTGGACAACAGCTGGTTCACAAAAATGTGGATAAACAACACAGCCATATCCATAATAGAGATAAAGAATGACAGAAGGCTTATGCTGACGGTTAATGACAGTGCTCATTTATCTACCATCGGCAACAATGATTCAAACTTTCTAAGACCATGAGAAATGCACCTCTGCATAAAGCTCTTCTGATGCACTTGTGCGTTCGGAATGGGCTTTATGCAGAGGTATACTTCGACGGTAAGAGCGAGACGGAGCGACAGCGGAGTGGAGCTCCTTATCGGCGGTGCATTTCTCATGGTCGAAGGTAAGATTTTATATACCTGATTATTGACAAAGAGGTTATTATATGAAAATTGCGGTAATCGGCGCAGGGGCGGCGGGCATGATGTGTGCGGGACACGCGGCAGAGCTGGGTCACAGCGTCGATATTTTTGAAAAAAATAATATGGTTGGCAAAAAAATAAGGATAACAGGTAAGGGCAGATGCAATGTCACAAACGCTTCCGATGTTCAGGAGCATATCGATAATACCCCCGGAAATCCATATTTTATGTATTCGTCACTCTACAAGTTTTCGCCCTCGGACACAGTGGAGCTTATTGAAAGGCTCGGAGTGCCCACAAAGGTGGAAAGGGGAAAAAGAGTATTTCCCGTCAGTGACAAGGCCGCCGATATAGCCGAAGCGCTGATGAAGTACATGAAGAAAAACGGCGTAAGGCTTCATCTTGACAGCGGTGTAAAGGATATAATAATAAAGGACGGAAAAGTCTGCGGAGTTGTGCTTTTTTCGGGAAAAACCTTTGAGGCTGACGCTGTTGTTGTGGCAACAGGCGGACTGAGCTATCCCGGAACGGGCTCAACAGGCGACGGATATAAATTTGCGAAAAAGGCAGGACACAGGGTAACGCCTCTGCTGCCCTCGCTTGTGCCGCTGAAATCCGATGACAGCTTCTGTGCTGAGCTCATGGGACTGAGCCTTAAAAACACTGCTATAGTGATAAAGAACGCAAAGGGAAAAGCAGTATATAAGGATTTCGGAGAAATGCTGTTTACTCATTTCGGTGTTTCGGGGCCCATGATACTTTCAGCCAGCAGACATCTGCTTAATAAATTCGATGAGGATTTCACCCTCTATATAGACATGAAGCCTGCTTTGGATATGAAGGCTCTGGATACAAGACTTCTGAGGGATTTTGAAAAGTATATCAATAAGGACATGAAAAATGCCCTGAATGACCTGCTTCCCCAGAAGATGATTCCGGTAATAATTGCCTTAAGCGGCATAGATGAAAATAAAAAGATACACGATATAACAAAAGAGGAAAGACGCAGACTCTGCACCCTCATAAAGGGACTGCCCGTACATCTTACGGGTACGGCGGGCTTTAACGAGGCCATAGTCACAAGCGGCGGAGTCGATACCGATGAAATAGAACCGAACACAATGGAAAGCAAAAAGATAAGGGGACTGTATTTTGCCGGAGAGGTACTGGACGTGGATGCCTATACGGGCGGCTTTAATTTACAGATAGCATTTTCGACGGGCTATACCGCCGCCGAAGGACTGGAGGAAAACAAATGACAGCAGCAATAAGAGGAGCAACAACGGTGGAGGCCAACGATAAGGAGCTTATATACGAGGCCACAGCCGAAATGATGAAGGACATAATCGAGGCCAACAATATCAAAACAGAGGATATTGTTTCAATAGTATTTACAGCCACCAACGACCTGGATAAGGCCTATCCTGCCGTTGCGGTCAGACAGATGGGAATAACGGGTGCGGCGCTTATGTGCGTACAGGAGCTTTATGTTGAGGGAAGCCTCAGAAAGTGCATAAGAGTAATGGTAACAGTCGAGGGTGACTATGACAGGAAAAATCTTAAACACGCCTATCTCAGGGGCGCGGCTGTATTAAGACCTGATCTCAAAAGATAAGCGGGAGTGTTGATATGAAGATTTATTCTATAGCAATAGACGGCCCTGCGGGAAGCGGAAAAAGTACGATTGCCAAACTGCTTTCCGAAAAACTGGGCATAATATATGTTGATACTGGAGCAATGTACAGAACCGTTGCTTACTACTGCATGGAAAAGGGCATTGACACCAAGGACGGCAAGGCTGTTGAAAGGGCTCTTGATGACATAAAGCTTGAAATAAAGATGACCGACGGCGTTCAACACATGATACTGAACGGAAGGGACGTCACAGGCTTTATAAGAACGGCTGAGGTCGGTCAGGGAGCTTCGGATGTGGGCACATTCGTACCCGTTAGGGACAGGCTTGTAGAGATGCAGCAGGCAATGGCAAAAAAATGCTCCGTTGTAATGGACGGCAGGGACATCGGTACCGTTGTTCTGCCTAATGCAGAGGTAAAGATATACCTCAATGCCGATGTGGAGGAAAGAGCAAGAAGAAGACTGAAGGATTTTGAGGCTCAGGGAAAAACGGGAGACCTTGCCGAGGTTGCGGAGCAGATAAGGCAGAGAGACCACAACGATATGACAAGGGAATACAATCCTCTCAGAAAGGCCGACGACGCCGTTGAGATTGATACCACAGGCATGACCATTGAGCAGGTGGCAGAGGTCGTGCTTAAAACAGTACATGAGAAAACAGGTGAATAAAATTGGAAATTACGGTAGCAAAATCAGCAGGATTCTGCTTTGGAGTAAACAGAGCCATAGAAGCCTGCTATAAGGAAATAGAAAAGGGCGGAAAAATATTTACCTACGGCCCGCTCATACACAATAAAAACGTAAATGCCGACCTGGAGGCCAAGGGCGTCAAGGCCGTTGACAGCCTTGAGGGCTGTGAGGGAGCAACGGTAATAATACGTTCCCACGGAGTAGGCAAAAGCGTATATGATGAGCTGGAGCAGAGGGGTATCGCCTATGTGGACGGCACCTGTCCATTTGTAAAAAAAATACACCGCATAGTCAACGAAAGACATGAAGCCGGCGACAGCATAATTATTATAGGCGACGCAAAGCATCCTGAGGTAATGGGAATAAACGGCTGGTGTGAAAATTCTGCGGTCATTGTGGACAATGCGGAGGATGCGTACAGGCTTGTTATTGACAACGAAAAGGACTTTACCGTCGTTGTTCAGACCACATTCAGAGAAAGCAAGTACGAGGACATACTTGCGGTACTCAATAAAAAAAGCGGCAGAATAACTGCCCATAATACTATATGTTCCGCAACGGAGGAAAGACAGAAGGAAGCTGTCAAAATATCCAAAAATGTTGATAAAATGTTAGTAATTGGTGATAAAGGAAGCTCAAATACTCAGAAATTATTTGAGATATGCCAAAAAAATTGCCAAAACACATCTTATATTGAAACAATTGAAGATTTGGTGTTGAATAATTACAAATTTAATGATAGAATTGGTATAACTGCAGGAGCGTCTACACCTCCTGCAATAATAAAGGAGGTTATTACTACTATGAGCGAAATGGACGAAGTCAAAAATACTATGGAGGGTGAAGAGCTTACATTTGAGCAGATGCTTAACGAGTCATTTGTAACTTTACATACAGGCGATATTGTTAAGGGTACAGTTATTTCTACTGCCGGTGAAGAAGTTTCGGTAAATCTGGGCTACAAATCAGACGGTATCATCACAAGAGATGAATTCAGCAACGATAAGAGCGTTGTTCCCAGTAAGACAGTACAGCCCGGTGACGAGATTGAAGTATTCGTTGTTCGTGTAAACGACGGCGAAGGCAATGTTCTCCTTTCAAGAAAGAAAGTAGAAAATCAGAAGGGTCTTGAAGAAATCGAAAAGGCATACGAGGAGAAAGTACCCGTTACAGGTATGGTTACAGACGTTGTTAAAGGCGGACTTATTGCTGTTGTAAACGGAATCCGTGTATTTATTCCTTCTTCACAGGTTGCAGGCAGATTTGTAGAGGACCTCAGCGTTTATAAAGGAAAAGAGCTTACTTTCAATATTATCGAGCTTGACAGATCAAAACGTCGTTTCATCGGCGGAAGAAAAGCTCTCCTTGCTAAAGAAGCAGAGGAAAAGAAAGCAGCTGTATTTGCTTCACTTGAAGCAGGCAAGAAAGTTACAGGTAAAGTATCAAGAATTACTGACTTTGGCGCATTTGTTGACCTTGGCGGCGTTGACGGACTTATCCACATTTCTGAGATGAGCTGGGGAAGAATTTCCAATCCTAAGGAAGTTCTTTCAGAGGGAGACACAGTTGAGGTAGTTGTTCTTGATGTAGATAAAGAAAAGAGCAAAATTTCACTTTCACTTAAGGACGTTACACCCAACCCTTGGTCACTTGCAGCTGACAAATACGCTGTCGGCTCAATTGTTGAAGGTAAGGTAGTTCGTATGGTTCCTTTCGGTGCTTTTGTTGAGCTTGAGCCCGGCGTTGACGGACTTGTTCACATTTCTCAGATTGCTGACAAGCGTGTTGAGAAGCCCGAGGACGAGCTTAAGATCGGCGAAATCATCAAGGTTAAGGTTATTGATGTAAACGCAGAGCAGAAGAAGATCAGCCTTTCAAAGAAGGCCGCTGACGCTGCTGAAGCTCCCACAGAGGAAACACCTGCTGAATAATTTGTTAGCTAAATAAGAATCCCAAACAGCCTTCGTGCAAACGAAGGCTGTTTTTATATACAGATTTTTAGAGGTCAAGGGACTATCCCAAAAGTCATAAAATGACTTGAGGGATGCCCTCTTTTTTTTGTCCAAACAGCGATACTGCTATTAAAGAATATTTAAAATTTTGTATTTAGATGTATTTGTAATATAACAATTAAAACATTGAATTGTCGGTTTTTTGTATGGTTTTAGCACATATTAACACTTGAAATATATGGATATACTTGTTATAATGTACATGAAATACTAATTTCTTATCGAAATGTTGTTTTAAGAAATTTTGTATTGATATTTTAACGAGCAGGGGACAATAAATTCCTGCCTATTTTCAGTCGGCTTTACGCTTATAGGCAGTAAAACGGCTTGAGAGTGACGAACAGAACGGAGCTGATGAGAATAGTATAACTTCGTTTGATGCAGACAGATCGTCTGTACAAATATTAAAGAATTAAATTTTAAATTAAAGGAGGACTAAAAATGAAAGTAAAA
>JAQXNZ010000022.1 GCA_029098265.1 Clostridia bacterium
AATAGAGCCGCGTTCTTTCTCCTTCAACAATCCCAGCGGTGCCTGCCCCGAATGTACGGGACTGGGAATGATGATGAAGTTTTCGCCGGAGCTTATAGTGCCTAATCCGTCGCTCAGTATAGCCAAGGGAGCCATTGCGGCACCGGGCTTTAATTCCGTGACCTCAAACGGCAGCATGAGTGCGGAACTTTTCAAGGCACTGTCAAAGAAATACGATTTCAGTCTGGATGTGCCCTTCAGCGAGCTTTCCGACAGGGTAAAGGACATTATTTTCCACGGCACAAAGGGTGAAAAGGTAAAAATAGAATATACGAGTGCCAGAGGAATAAGCTTCTACGAATACAGCTTTGACGGCGTTATCGGCAATTTGCAGAGACGATACAGGGAGACATCCGAAACAATGCGAGGCGAGTACGAACAGTATATGATGCAGATAGAATGCCCCGTATGTCACGGAAAAAGACTTAAGCCCGAGATACTTGCCGTCACTGTAGGCGGAAAGAGCATTTCGGATATAACGGAAATGAGTATTTCAGAGGCTAAGGCTTTCTTTGAGACAATCGTACTGCCCGAAAAAGAAAGAATGATAGCCGACAGAATACTTAAGGAAATAAACGCCAGACTGGGCTTCCTTGTGGACGTCGGTCTTGATTATTTGACTTTGGGACGTGCGGCGGGAACGCTGTCGGGCGGAGAAGCCCAGAGAATAAGGCTTGCCACCCAGATAGGCTCGGGATTGGTAGGCGTTGTATATATACTGGATGAGCCGAGTATCGGTCTGCACCAGAGGGACAATGACAAGCTGATAGGAACGCTCAAGAACCTCAGAGACATGGGAAATACCCTTATCGTTGTTGAGCACGATGAGGACACCATGTATGCGGCGGACTATATTGTTGACATAGGACCCGGTGCCGGCAGAAACGGCGGCGAGGTTGTGTGTGCAGGAAACGTAGAGGATATTAAGAACTGCGAAAGAAGCGAAACGGGCGCATATTTAAGCGGCAGAAAAAAAATAGAGGTGCCTGCCGTCAGAAGAAGCTCCGACAAATTTCTGACTGTAAAGGGTGCGGCGGAAAATAACCTTAAGCATATCGATGTAAATATTCCGCTGGGCGTGTTCACCTGTGTTACGGGTGTTTCGGGCTCGGGCAAAAGCTCCCTTGTAAACGAAATACTATATAAGCGACTTGCCAGAGACCTGAACTATGCCAAGCTTTATCCGGGCAAGCATGACGAAATAGTGGGCGAAGAACAGCTTGACAAGGTAATAAATATAGACCAGTCTCCCATAGGAAGAACGCCCAGGTCAAATCCCGCCACCTATACAGGACTGTTTGACATGATACGAGACCTGTTTGCCCAGACCAATGAGGCAAAGATGAGGGGATACACAAAGGGACGTTTCAGCTTCAACGTAAAGGGCGGAAGATGCGAAGCCTGCAGCGGAGACGGTATAATAAAGATAGAAATGAACTTTTTGCCGGACGTATATGTACCCTGTGATGTGTGCGGAGGAAAGAGATATAACAGAGAGACCCTTGAGGTCAAATATAAGGGCAAAACCATATCCGATATACTGGACATGACAGTGGAGGAAGCTCTTGAGTTTTTTGACAGCATACCGAGAATAAAGGGCAAGCTCCAGACATTGTATGATGTGGGACTTTCCTATGTACAGCTGGGACAGTCATCTACAACACTGTCGGGCGGAGAAGCCCAAAGAGTCAAGCTCGCCACGGAGCTCAGCAGAAAAAGCACGGGCAAGACCATGTATATACTGGACGAACCCACAACGGGACTGCATACGTCAGACGTACACAGACTGGTTGATATATTACAGAGACTTACCGACGGCGGCAATACCGTTGTTGTCATTGAGCATAATCTGGACGTTATAAAGACGGCAGACTATATAATCGACCTGGGTCCCGAGGGCGGAAACGGCGGCGGCACAGTGGTAGCCTGCGGAACACCCGAGGAGATTGCAAAAAGAGAAGATTCCTATACGGGAAAATATTTAAAGAGATATCTTAATATATAAACTCAGCTGCTGTTTGCTGAATATGGTGATTTTTTGTCCGTTTTGCTGTATAATATAAGCAAAAGAGCAGGAGTGGATATCATGGATTTCGGGGACAGGCTCAGGGAAGCCAGACAATCAAATAATCTGACACAGAAGGAGCTGGCGGATATACTGGGCATAAGTCCCAACTGTGTAGGCAATTATGAGCGGGGAGAGAGCTTTCCCAGACAGAAATATCTGTATGATATTTTTAAGCTGCTGGGGCTTGATGCAAACTATCTCTTTCAGGACGCACTGGGAATAGACACCGGCTACTGGTTTGAGGAAAGGCTTCTGCTGTCCTCCTACAGGACCATGGACAAGAGAACCAGAAAGCTGATGAGCCGTATTGCTTCAATGGAGGTTGAAAAAATACTCAATGAGCGCATGCTCGCCAAAAGTCCCGATTTGGATTTTCTGTGCTTTATATGTGATGACGGAGTATACGGTCACATGGCGATTGCAGCTGATGAGGACAAGATGAAATTTATCGAAAAGCCGGGGGTGGTAAAAAACTTCGGCAGGGCGGACTTTCACCTGATGATAAAGGGAAACGGCATGGAGCCCAGATTTGAGGACGGAACGGTGTTAGGCATTAACTATGCGCAGGAGCTGGCGGAAAAACAGCTGGGGCTTTTCAATGCCGACGGATATGCTGTTTTTGCCTACAGAAATACAGCGGGGAAATATATAAGCGTAAGGGGCGAAAGACTAAGCTTTGAGCTTAACGAAAAAAAGCCTGTCCTTTACGGCAGAGTGGTCACAGGCTATCCGAATAAAAATTGATATCTGCGGATTGAACACGGTTCAATCCGCAGTTGCTTGTTTCATAGGGTTATATATCCCGAGTAGGTGTAGCCGAGGATATCTCCGTATCTTACGGTGTACCAGTCCTCATATTGTCCGAGTACCGTTATCCTTGAGCCGTTGGGTACGGTAGTAATGACATAAGAGTCAAAGGAAGGGTAGGAACGTATATTAAGATTGCCGCCCTGAGTTGTTACCGTTCCTGACGGCTCGCCCAGCGGTGTGATAAAGGGAATTGAGAAAAACTGTGTAAGTGACTGCACAATGTTTACGGCTATGGCCTCAAGATTGTTTTTTAGCCATGCTTCGTCCGTGGGACTGTCGTGATAGGCAGTTTCGATAAGCACCGACGGAGCTTTTGTACGTCTTACCTCGCCTATGCTTGTGGTGGGAAGCGCTGTCACAAGGTCGGGATATGGATATATGGTGCGCAGATTGGCGGCTATGGTCTCTGCGGCTTCTTTTCCCCGAACACTCCTTGGATAGTAGTATATATCCGGCCCCATAAGCTGACCAGCTAGATATTCGGGTGCGGCATTGGAGTGCAGTGCCAGATGAAGGTCATAGTTTCCTTCGTTGGACTGTCTTATGGACGAGGCCGCAGTCATTTCGGGAGTATTTCTTGTGAAGCCTATGGCGCTTGAAAGCAGATAGGGCTCCATGTAGTCGGCCAGCAGGTTCATATACTGCTCCTCCGTACCTCCTGTCAGGTAGTAATTGTATTCCTGTGTGGAAGGACTAAGATAAATGGTAGGCATAATATCTCCGCATAGTTGTTTCTATATTATATTCACAGAATAAATTTATATAGACTTTAATAATGCAAAATTATATAATAGTTTTAGAATGGACATTCAATGGGCAGGTGCATATCTGCCGATATAAGAATGTGTACGAATTTATATTACAGGGCACGAAATACTCTGCAATATCGGAAAGGAAATGCAAACATGCTTGATGAACTGAAAAACAGGCCGATACTGTCGGCTTTTGACGCAATAAGGTATGGATACGGTGCTGTTAAAAACAATATAATGGCGTTATTATATATATTGTTGATAATATATTTTCCCATAAATCTTCTCAGCGGCTATGTAGCCATAGCGTCGGGAAATCTGGAAGCAACACTGGATTTATCAGCCATACTGTCAGACCCCACACTGCTTGAGAACTTTATTACTTCAACGGAATATATGCGTATGGCGCTGTATAACTTCATGCTGATGGCTATCGAGGCAGCACTGGCACCCTTCGGAGCAATGGCAGTGGTGTATATTTCAAAGGAATGGTATTCGGGTAATACACCTACTTATGGTCAGGCACTTTCGGCGGCCTTTTCGGGCGGCTGGAGATTTATACTGTCCATGATTGTTTTCTGGGTGTGCGTATCGCTGGCTACGCTTTTCATGGTTATCCCGGGTATTATACTGGCGGTTTTCTGGTATTTCTATGTTGAGGCCATAATAATAGACAACTGCACAGGCATAAAGTCATTGGGCAGAAGCCGTGAGCTGGTAAAGGGCAGATGGTTTAAGACATTAATGTATATGATAGTATTTTACTGCTTTAGTTATCTGGCAAACTATGTTGTGAGCATGCTTTTTATGTGGGACAGCGGAACATATCTTGTTACGGTAATTGCGGGACTGCTTGTATCGTTTATAAGCATGATATTTACTGCCGCGAAAACGGCTGTATATATAAATTACACCGGAAATATGAATACTTTAAAGAATACGGAACAATAAACAGGAGGAAGCTAAAATGCCGGATATGGAAAACGAATTCACCAAGGAAGAATTTAAGTACCTTAATCTGTTGGCTAAGCAATACCCTAATATAACGAGTGCGAGCACTGAGATAATAAATCTTCAGGCCATACTCAATCTGCCGAAAGGAACAGAGCATTTCATCTCGGATATTCACGGCGAGTATGAGGCCTTCAGTCATGTGCTCAGGAACGCTTCGGGCGTTATTAAAAACCATATAACCTATATTCTCGGAACAAGCCTCAGAGACAGCGAGAAAAAGACACTGGCTACTCTTATCTACTATCCCGAGCAGAAGCTTGAGGAGATAAAGAAGATAGAGCCCGACATGGATGACTGGTACAGAATAACTCTGCACAGACTTGTAACTATATGCAAGGCGCTTTCCGCCAAGTATACACGTTCCAAGGTAAGAAAGGCCCTTCCTCCCGATTTTGCCTACATAATTGAGGAGCTTCTGCATGAGGACAGCACAGGCGAGGACAAGGAGCTTTACTATAATCAGATAATAGAGTCTATCATAAGGCTTGACCAGGCAGACAGGTTCATTACCGCCATATCCAAGCTTATACAGCGTCTTGCCATAGACAGACTGCATGTAATAGGCGATATATATGACAGAGGACCTAGAGCTGCCAAAATAATGGATATACTGGAAAACTATCATTCCGTGGACATACAGTGGGGCAACCATGACATAAGCTGGATGGGTGCGGCGGCAGGCTGTCAGGCGCTTATTTGTAATGTCATAAGAATACAGGCCAGATACTGCAACCTTGACACCATAGAGGAGGACTACGGCATAAACCTTATCCCTCTTGCAACCTTTGCTATGGAGAAGTATGCTGATGACCCCTGTACATATTTTATGCCCAAAAACTCCGACGCTGACGCTCTCAGCGACAAGGAGGTAGTGCTGACGGCCAAAATGCATAAGGCCATATCCATAATGCAGTTCAAGATGGAGGCGCAGATAATAAAGCGTCATCCTGAGTTCAAGATGGACGACAGACTGCTTTTGGATAAAATTGACTATGAAAAGGGTACAATAATGATAAAGGGTGTGGAATATCCCATGCTGGATATGAACTTCCCTACCATTGACCCTGCCAACCCCTTTGAGCTTTCCGAGGAAGAACAGGACGTTATGGACAAAATAAAGTCCTCCTTTGTAAACAGCGGAAAGCTTCAGGAGCATGTAAGATTTATGTTCAGCAACGGCAGTATATACAGCATATTTAATTCCAATCTGCTTTTCCACGGCTGTATTCCTATGAATGAGGACGGAAGCCTGAAGGAGGTAACCTTCAGAGGAAAGAAGCTCAAGGGCATTGAATATATGGACGCCGTTGAAAGAGCTATGCGTGAGGGCTATTATACAACTGCCCACAGCAACACTAAGAGGGAGTGCCTTGATCTTATATGGTATCTCTGGTGCGGTGAAAACTCGCCGCTTTTCGGTAAGGACGCCATGACGACCTTTGAAAGATATTTCATAGAGGACAAGACTACCCATAAGGAAAATAAGAGCCCTTATTATGAAAGAAGAAACGACGAAAAGGTTTGCAGAACGATACTTGAAAACTTCGGACTGGACCCCGATAAATCACATATAATAAACGGACACGTTCCCGTTAAGGTAAAGAAGGGTGAAAGTCCAATTAAGGCCAACGGCAAGCTGTTTGTAATAGACGGTGGCTTTGCAAAGGCCTATCAGAAGGAGACCGGCATAGCGGGCTATACACTGATTTATAACTCCCACGGTCTTGTGCTCGTATCCCATGAGCCATTTGAATCGACGGAGAAGGCCATTGCCGAGGAAAAGGATATACTTTCCTCAACGGTTGCTCTCCAGTACTCGCAGGCCAGAATAAGGGTGGCTAACACCGATATAGGCACGGGCATAAAGAAAAACATTGAGGAGCTTGAAAAGCTTATGTATGCCTACAGAAGCGGTCTCATAAAAGAAATAAAATAATCGGAGACTTTTTATGAACGAAAAAGCTTTAAAAACACTTGAATATACAAAAATAAGAGACATGCTGACGGCAAAGGCGCTGTCGCCTATGGGAAAAGAAATGTGCGCTGAACTTGAACCGATATGCGACATTGCCGAAATAACCCGGAAGCAGAAGGAAACGACAGAAGCGGTCAACATGGCTCTCAAAAAGGGCAGACTGCCCTTGGGCGGCATAAAGGACATAAGACGTCAGTTGGAAAGAGCACTTGCAGGCGGTACGCTGGCTATAGATGAGCTTATGGCAGTAGGCGAGTTCCTCTATGTATGCCGTAAGGTCAAAAACTATTCCAAGCAGGAAAATAAGGCTGACGTTTTCCCTGTGCTTGAAAAATATTTTGAATTGGTTAAGCCCATAAACAGCGTTGAAAACGAGATAACACGCTGTATACTCAATGAGCAGGAAATATCCGATGACGCCAGCAGCGGACTGAGAGCCGTAAGACGTGAAATAAGAAACGCCAACGGCAGTATAAGAGACAAGCTTAATACGATAATATACTCGGCAGCTTATAAGACCATGCTCCAGGACACTGTCATAACCATAAGAAATGACAGATACTGTGTGCCTGTCAGGGCAGAATATCAGAGCAGTTTCCCCGGTATGGTGCATGACCGCTCAAATACAGGATCAACGGTTTTCATGGAGCCTACAGCTGTAATACAGCTTAATAACAAAATTAAGGAGCTCCAGTCCAGGGAGAAGGAAGAAATAGAAAAAATACTGGCGGAGCTGACCTCCCTTGTGGCTGAAAATGCCGATATTATCGAAGCCGATATGAATGTTATCGCTTATCTTGACTTTGTGTTTGCCAAGGCGGAGCTTTCCCTTAAAATGAATGGCTCAGAGCCTAAGTTCAACACAAAGGGTATTATCGACATAAGGAAGGGCAGACACCCGCTTTTGGACGAAAATAATGTTGTGCCCATTGATATAAATCTGGGCAGGACGTTCAATACTCTGCTTATCACAGGCCCCAATACGGGCGGTAAGACCGTAGCGCTTAAGACGCTTGGTCTGTTTACGCTTATGGGACAGGCGGGTCTGCATATACCTGCCTTTGACAGCTCGGAGCTGGCGGTGTTTGACGAGGTATTTGCGGATATAGGTGACGAACAGTCCATTGAGCAGAGTCTTAGTACATTCTCCGCCCACATGACTAACATTGTAAGAATACTGGATAACGTAACGCCCAACAGTCTTGTGCTGTTTGACGAGCTGGGAGCCGGTACAGACCCCACCGAGGGTGCGGCACTGGCTATGGCAATAATACAGCTGCTCCACAAAATGAACGTCAGGACGGCGGTTACAACCCACTACAGCGAGCTTAAGGTATACGCACTGTCAACGGAGGGCGTTGAAAATGCCTGCTGTGAATTCAATGTGGAGACCTTGAGACCTACATATAAACTGCTTATAGGTATACCCGGCAAGAGCAATGCCTTTGCCATATCTAAAAAGCTGGGACTGCCAGACTATGTAATTGACAGTGCCAAGAATTTCATAAGCAGTGAAAATGTGAAATTTGAGGATGTTATAACTGACCTTGAAATAAGCAAGAAATCCGTCATCTACGAACAGGAGAGGGCAGAGCAGTACCGTAAAGAAGCCGAACGCCTTAAAAACGAGGTCGAGGCTCAGCGTACAAAGATAAACGAGCAGAAGGAAAAGATACTTGCCGACGCCAGAGAAAAGGCAAGAGAGGTATATCAGCAGGCCAAGGAGGAGTCCGACAGAATTATAAAGGAGCTCAACAAGGCCGCCAGAGAAAAAGCAAATCAGAATAAGCTCAATGAAAAAAGGTCGGAGCTTAAGACCAAGGTTTCCGACATGGATGAGCTTATTGAGAAATCAAGAAGGAAAAAGGTTGCCGCCGTTAAGCCCATTAAAAATCTTAAGGCAGGCGACAATGTATATGTAGTATCCTTTGACAGGACGGGCGTTGCCATGTCGGCTCCCGACTCCAACGGAGAAGTAATGGTGCAGTGCGGCAATATGAAGATAAAGGTGCCGCTCAGTGAGCTGACATACTATGAAGCGACTAAGGAGACAAAGAAGAACAGCTCCAAAAACGTATCCTCCAAAGTAAGGGCGGGCAAGAGCCAGTTCATTGCCACGGAGATAGACTGCAGAGGCCAGAATGTGGAGGAGGGTCTCGGCAATATTGATAAATACCTCGATGATGCCTATCTTGCGGGACTTACTACAGTTACGATAATACACGGCAAGGGTACGGGAGTGCTTCGTGCCGCCGTACAGAAATATTTGAGGACCAACCCCCATGTCAAGAGCTTCAGACCCGGCGTGTTCGGAGAGGGAGAAATGGGAGTTACCGTAGTGGAGCTTAAAAACTCTTAAAAGAAGGGAAGCAGAGCATATGTTAAATATGTTTGGATTGGGTGAGACCATAGGCATAGACCTGGGTACAGCCAATGTTCTTGTATATATAAAGGGTCAGGGCATAGTGTTGAACGAGCCTTCTGTGGTGGCTGTGGACAGGGACAAAAACACCATACTTGCCGTCGGTGAGGAGGCAAGGCGTATGCTCGGCAGAACGCCGGGAAATATCGCCGCCGTCAGACCGCTGAGACAGGGTGTTATATCCGACTATGAGCTTACGGAAAAGATGATAAAATATTTTATCGATAAGGCCTTTGTCAAAAAAGCCCTTGTGAAGCCCACGGTATCCGTATGTATACCAAGCGGCATTACCGAGGTGGAAAAAAGGGCCGTTGAGGACGCTGTCCGTCAGGCAGGAGCCAGAAATGTCGTGCTCATAGAGGAGCCTGTTGCCGCCGCTATAGGTGCAGGCATTGATATTTCCAAGGCATGCGGAAGCATGATTGTCGATATAGGCGGAGGAACGGCTGATATTGCCGTGCTTTCGCTGGGAGGAACCGTTGTCAGCAAGTCAATAAAGATAGCCGGAGACGATTTTGATGAGGCTATTATAAGGTTTATAAGAAAGAAGCACAATGTGCTCATAGGCGAGAGAACAGCCGAACAGCTTAAAATAAATATCGGTACCGCCTATGAAAGAACGATGCCGGTTTCTATGGACGTAAGGGGTCGAAACCTGATAACTGGACTGCCTAAAAACATAACAGTCACATCAAACGAAATGCTTCTTGCCCTTTCGGAGTCGGCACAGGGTATTGCCGAGGCTGTACACAGTGTTCTTGAGCACACTCCGCCGGAGCTTGCCGCCGACATTATAGACAGAGGAATAGTAATGACAGGCGGAGGAAGCCTGCTTTACGGACTGGATAAGCTGATACAGGAAAGAACGGGAACCAATGTAATGATAGCCGATGATGCCATAAGCTGTGTTGCCATAGGCACCGGAAAGTACATAGAGTATTGGACGGAAATGCAGACGGACTCGGCGCCTAAAAGGTCTGTATTACAGACTTTGTTCAGGAGAGATAAGTAAAAACAGCCTTAAGAAAGTCTATAATTTAAATTTAAAAATGCCCGTCGTAAGGCGGGCATTTGTTATATACAAATTTTATCAGTTCATTGAATTTTCCGAACCGAGAACATCTGTTATCTTTTTCTCTACGAGGGCTTCGATATCGTTTCTTGCTGCTCCGAGATATCCTCTGGGGTCAAATGCGGCAGGGTCCTCTGCAAAGCTCTTTCTGATAGCGGCAGTCATGGCAAGACGGATATCTGTATCCATGTTTATCTTGCAGACAGCCATTGAAGAAGCCTTTCTGAGCATTTCTACGGGGATACCCTTAGCGCCGTTAATCTTTCCGCCGAACTCGTTGCAGGTAGCAACGGAAGCCTGGTCAACGGAGGAAGCACCGTGGAGTACAATGGGATAGTTATGGAAGCCTGCGTCCTCAAGCTTCTTTGTGATTGTCTCAAGACGGTCAAAGTCAAGCTTTGCCTCTCCCTTGAACTTATAAGCGCCGTGGCTTGTACCGATGGCAATAGCAAGAGAGTCAACGCCTGTGCGTTTTACGAAATCAAGAGCCTGGTCGGGGTCTGTGTAGGTAGCCTGTCCCTCAGCAACCTTTACTTCGTCCTCAACGCCGGCAAGCTTTCCGAGTTCAGCCTCTACAACTACTCCCCTTGCATGGGCATAGTCAACTATTTCCTTTGTCTTTGCAACGTTTTCCTCATAGTCAAGATGAGAACCATCGAACATTACCGATGTGAAGCCTGTTTCGATACAAAGCTTGCATGTCTCAAAATCGGGGCCGTGGTCAAGGTGAAGGGCGATATCGATGCCTGTTTCCTCAACAGCCGCATCGACCATTTTCTTGAGATAAAGAGGATGAGCGTACTTGAGAGCGCTCTTTGAAACCTGAAGTATTACTGCCGAATTATGCTTTTTGCAGGCGCTGACAACACCCTGGATTATTTCCATATTGTTGATGTTGAACGCACCGATTGCATAATGTCCGTTATAAGCCTTTTCAAACATTTCTTTAGTTGTAACAAGTGCCACTGTAAAAACTCCTTTCACAATAGTTTTTCTTATTAACTGATTACAATAAAATTATAATACAGTAAAATGTCTGTGGCAAGAAAATCCATACGACAATTTTATTTTATTAGTGCTTATATTACATTGCTGTATGCATTTTATTATTGTAAACCCTTAGCTGCTTTGTTATACTTGTGATAACAGTAAGGAGAATAAAAAATGAAAATATTATTGATAACTATTATTACAGCGTCGGCAGACCTGTTTACCAAGAAAAAAGTACGGAAAAAATTCAAGAACGGCGAAAAAAGACATATTAAAGGCAGACTTTATATATGGCATGTAAAGAATAAAGGAATAGCTTATAACAGGCTTCAGGACAACAGAAAAAAGGTAATGGCTGTCTCCGGCGGAGCATGTGCAGCGGTGGCGGCATGGCTGTTTTACCTGATGCGCTCGGGAGCGGGATTTTTCCAAAAGCTCGGAGCGGCACTGATACTGGGCGGAGGAATGGGAAATCTGATAGACAGGATACAAAACAGGGAAGTTACCGATTTTATATATATTGATTTTAAAAAAGCGCCTATATTTAATGTTGCGGATATAGCTGCCGTACTCGGCGGAATAGTAACCGTTATAAGCTCATTGGGTAAATAAATTATAAGAATTTTTCATATAAATATGAAAAAAGTTTGGGTACGACTATTCTGAAATCTGCTGGAATAAATTTATATAGAAATGTTTAAATTGATGTAAATAATGATATTGAATTTAAGAAACAATAGTAGTATAATAACACATAGAAAATAAAGTTTCCGGAGATGTTCGACATCCTGTTTATTTTGAACCTACATTTCAAATAAGGGAGTCCTATACGAGAGAAACCTATGCCGGGCCGCAACATAATTCCCTTTGGGCAGCGGAGGGCAGAATTTTATCTGCGGACACCCACCTAGCTTAGGCTAGGTGTCAAAATGCAGGGACGGCATCTCGGGATAAAAGTTAGCGGAAATCCTATGGATTTCCGCTTTTTAGTGCTCATATACCTATGCTTCTGAACTGTTTTAAAACTTGATTTCCTCTGCTTTTGCCTCATATTCACCGGCTGTCATGGAATAAAATGCACAGTCATGCACTTCTCCCTCAAAGTCATTCTGACATTCTCTGAGTGTTCCCTCGTATTGAAAACCGCAGTTTCTTATAACCCTTTCGGAGCGGGTATTGTGGGTATAGCAGTTTATTGTTATTATGTCCGCTTCAAGAATTGTAAAGCCGTAGTGAATTACAGCCTTTGCAGCCTCGGTCATGTAGCCGTGTCCCCAGCAATTTTCAGCCAGAGCATAGCCCAGCATCTTTGCACCGTCATTGTTTCTGGCGGGGTCGGCTATAAGGCCGATTGTGCCGACCAGTCGGTTTGTTTCTTTAACTACTATGCCGAATATACCTTTTTTGCCCAGAAACAGCTCTTTCATTATCTCTCTTGTTTCCTCTATGCTTTCATGGGGCTTCCAGCCTGCGTTTTTGCCGACGGTCCTCACCTTTGAGTATTCAAAAATGTCCTTGTCGTCCTTTTCTTCTATGGGTCTTAGTATTAGTCTTTCAGTCTCAATAATCATGCTTTCACCTCATATACTGTATCTTCTTTTTCCTTTGGATTTGTTTTTATATTCTATGGCTTCCGACGGACAGCGGCATATACAGGCCATGCAGTGGGTACAGCTTCCGCCCCAATGCGGTTTTCCGTCCTTAATGGTTATGTTATTAAGCGGGCAAAGTTCAGCGCATTTTCCGCAGGAAACGCACTTATCCGTTGTATAGAAGCCTCTATCACTTACAAACATGCCGTAAAAAATGCCGTTTACAGGGCCGCTCAGGAATTTTCCCAACAGTGAGGAGCTTTGGCTTATATCCTCGCCGTTTTTAATTTTTTCTGCCGTTTCTTTGATAACAGGCTTTGCACGCTCGATTATGGCTTCAGACTCCTTTTCGTCGGGCACGCTGAACATGGCTATATAGTTTTCGGGCATTACAACTGCCTTAAGTCCTTTGAAAACAAACCCCTTATTATCGCTGAGAAGCTTGGCGTATTTATACGCATTGCCCGCTCCGTCTCCGCATGTAAGAACAAAATATATTTCTTTGCTGCCCGAAAAATCGCCTTTTATTACTGCATCCTCAACAATTCTGGGTATTCTCCAGGCATAGGTGGGGCATACGATTACGAAGGGCGAATTTGAATGGAATGATAACGGGGCATTTGTCTTTATAATTTCGTTAAGGGAAACAATGCTGTCGCCTGTTACAGAGGAAATAAGCTCCGCTGTGTATCTGCTGTTTCCTGTGCCGCTGAAATACAATATCATATATTAACCTCCCAAATAGTTCTGTTAAAAGTGATAAGGCGGAATATGAATTCATGCCTCAAAATGAATATTGTATAAATATTATATCATAAATGGTATACAAGGGGCAGCAATTTGGAAAATTAGTTCTAAAATAGTATGTATTTTAGTAAAAAAATTGAATTTTTTGTATCTGCTAATCAGAAAGAATTATACGAAGTATAAAAAATTATCATAATTTGAAGAAATTTATTGCTATATCACTCTAAAGTGATTATAATAGTATTCACGAAAGCCGATTTACAAATTTTCGGCAAATAAATAAATATATTTAGGGGGAAAATAAAATGAGTTATGTTGATGAAGTATTAGCTGAACTGATTAAGAAAAATCCCGGTGAACCCGAATTCCACCAGGCAGCTACAGAGGTTCTTAATTCGCTTAAGCCTATTATCGAAAAAGATGAAAGATACCAGAAGGCAGGCCTTCTTGAAAGACTTGTTGAGCCCGAACGTGTTATCATGTTCAGAGTTCCCTGGGTTGACGATGCTGGAAAGGTACATGTAAACAAAGGCTACAGAGTACAGTTCTCAAGCGCTATCGGACCCTACAAAGGAGGACTTCGTTTACATCCTTCAGTAAACCTCGGCGTTATTAAGTTCCTTGGTTTTGAGCAGATTTTCAAGAACTCACTTACAGGTCTTCCTATCGGCGGCGGCAAAGGCGGTTCCGACTTTGACCCCAAGGGAAAATCAGATAACGAAATTATGAGATTCTGCCAGAGCTTCATGACAGAACTCTACAAATACATCGGTGCAGACGTTGACGTTCCCGCAGGTGACATCGGCGTAGGCGGCAGAGAGATTGGTTATCTCTACGGCCAGTATAAGAGAATTACAGGCAAATACGAAGGCGTATTAACAGGCAAGGGCCTTACATATGGCGGTTCACTTGCTCGTACAGAGGCTACAGGCTACGGTCTTGTATATATCGTAGACGAAATGCTTAAGCATGCAGGAAAATCAATCGAAGGCCAGACAGTTGTTATCTCAGGCGCAGGCAACGTTGCTATCTATGCTACACAGAAGGCTCAGCAGCTCGGCGCTAAGGTAGTTACACTTTCAGATTCAAACGGCTGGATTTATGATAAGGACGGCATTGACCTTGCAGCTGTTAAGGAAATCAAGGAAGTTAAACGCGGACGTATCAAAGAATATCTTGAATACAGACCCAACGCTGAATACCATGAGGGCAAAGGCGTATGGAGCGTTAAGTGTGACATCGCTCTTCCTTGCGCTACACAGAATGAACTTCTTGAGGAAGACGCTAAGATGCTTGTTGCCAACGGCTGCTATGCAGTAGGCGAGGGCGCAAACATGCCCAGCTCACTTGAGGCTATTGATGTATTCCTTAACAACGGCGTTCTCTTTGCACCCGCTAAGGCTGCAAACGCAGGCGGCGTAGCTACATCAGCCCTTGAAATGAGCCAGAACAGCCAGAGACTCAGCTGGACATTTGAAGAAGTTGATGCTAAGCTTAAAGGCATCATGGTTAATATCTACAAAGAAATGTCAGAGGCTGCTAAAGAATACGGCTATGAGAACAACTTCGTAGTAGGCGCTAACATTGCGGGCTTCAAGAAGGTTGCAGAGGCTATGCTCGCTCAGGGTATCTGCTAAAAAATAAGATATTGATTGACACTGTACAGGCATGGAAGAAATTCCATGCCTGTTTTTTCTGTTATAAATGCTTTAAATTCTTGCGATAGCGGCTTAGTTTATCCTCTCCTATGTTGTTTATTATTTCGTCGGTTATGTTCAGAAGCTTATTTCTGTCTTTTGGCAGCTTTCCATACAGCTGAAAGGCATTTGATGCCCCAAGGGCTGCAAAGACAGTCGGTATATCCAGCATTTGTACAAGCGTTTTTATTTCTGAGTATTTTTCCGTTTCGCTTTCTTCTTTCCAGTTTCCCAGCTTGATTTCATTATAAAGCTCAGAGTTTTTATATATTGTCAGCATATTGGGACCGACCAGTATGGGATTCAGGCGATTGCAGACATCTGCCGTCAGCTTAGCGCTTTCCTCGCCCTTTCCTGCACCTGCCATGCCTATCAGAAGAAAAAGGCTGTAGCTAATTCCGGCTTTGTCCAAACGGCCGCATTGGGTAATTATATCACCTGATGTATAGCCTTTATTCATAAATGCAAGGACGTTGTCATCTCCGCTTTCCATACCTATCGTCAGTCCGTCATATCCCGCTTCATGGAGCAGACTGAGCTCACGGTCACTTTTGAGCGTTATATCCGTTATTCTTGCAAAGCTTCCTATGGATTTTACATTGGGGAGATAAATGTGTATCAGTTCTGCTATATTCATAAGATAATCATATTTGAGCACAAAGGGATTAGCTCCGGTCAGAAATACTCTTGAGATTTTTGATGTTCCGAAACGTCCATAGGCTTCTTTTACTTCCTTCAAATCAGCTTCAATATCAGAAATGGGGGACATTCTGAATTTAAAGGGAATATCATCGTATAAAGTACAGAATTTACAGCTGTGATGTGTACAGCCGGCTGTTGCTTCAATAAGCAGAGAGTTAGCCTCGTAGGGTGGACGCCATATAGTTCCTGTGTAATGCATATAATATGCCTCCTTTGTTTTTTACAAAGTATAGCATTATACAATAATTTTAAAAGTACTTAATTTTTTTATAGTACATTGATATTATAAAGTATATACTGTATAATATTATCAGGAGGCAGATGTATATGAAAAAAAGCGAGTTTGCGGTAAAACGGTGCAAAACCATGTCAACACTTCAAAAAATGCTGGGTGGAAAGTGGAAGCTGGAGATACTTTACTACATTTCCGCTGAGGATGTTCACCGCTTTGGAGAGCTGAGACGTCGTATAGGAGAAATTTCAGAATCATCTCTGACAAAGCAGCTTAGGGAATTGGAGGCGGACGGCTTTATAACCAGATATGATTTTCGAGAAATACCGCCTAAAGTAGAATATAATTTGACGGATTTTGGTAAAAGCTTTATGGAGGTACTGGATTTTATGAAAAAATGGGGAGATGAAAACCTAACCGATAATAATAAAGCGGAATAATACTATAAACAGATATTATAAATTTATATAGAATTAAATCGGTTTAACTGTAAAATTACAGTAATTTTACAATTATAAAGATTGGTGCTACAAATTTTCATTAAATTATTGTTATTTTTATAAATAAGTATTAAAATATATGTAGTTCTATTGCTAAGGGTGGGATAAGAGTGAAAGATACTACAGATATAAAAAGTGAAAAATGCGAAGAATGCCGTAATGAGGAAATAAAAAACAAAGCCTATGAGAAGGTCGTACATTATGTAAAGGAAAAGATATTCAGCGGTCAGCTTAAAATCGGCGATAAGCTTCCGACGGAAAGGGAGCTTTCGGACAAGCTGGAGTTGAGCCGAAATTCCGTAAGAGAGGCACTGCGTACACTGGACAATATGGGGCTTATAGCCTGCCGCCAGGGCTCGGGCAATTACCTTACGGGAAATATGCAGCCTGTAATTGAGGAATCCATATATATGATGTCCATGCTCAAACAGATAGACGATATGGATATTTGCCAGCTGAGGCGAAGCCTTGATATACTGGCCATGAGACTGGCGGTAGAGAACTTTTCGGACGATGATGCCGACGAGGTAAAACAGCTTCTTGACCGCTATTCAAATGTTGAGGAGGACAATGCCGGATTCATTGATAAAGAGATACACATGCTCATATCAGGCTATTCCAGAAATAAGCTGATAGAGCTCATAAACGACTCTCTTTCGATAACTATGGAAAAATTTATTTTTAAGGCCAGAAATATAGTTATTGAAAATGAAAAGGAGTTATTTGATGCATTTCATAAGGAAATGCTCATAAGCTTGCTGGAGCATGATGCTGATAAGGGTGTTAGAGCTATAAACAAGCATTATGACGCCATAGAAAGATATTTATAAGATTAAAAATTGTATTGACAAAAGTACAATATTGTTTTATAATTTATACAAATAGATGATTTGATAGTTAACTGTCATTGCAGGACTTTCTGATGAACAGTTCTCCCATGCAGAAAGAGCTTGACAGAATAGAATCCCCTCTGAAAAGGAACGCTTATGCGTTCCTTTCTTAGAGTGTCGACAAAGTCGACACTAAGTCGAAAACCTGTTTTCTAGTACCGCAAAGATGTGCGGACGCGAAGCGGTTTTGCTTTAGCAAAATACTGACTGTACTTAGTGTCGACTTTGTCGACACACAAATATCCCCGGCCATTATAGCCGGGGGTATAGTCTTATTAAATATGTTTTCCTAAAGTTTGGGGAAGCAGGAAAACTTATTCATGGATATCAATTATTTCTCGAAAAGCTTTTCTACATCGAATGTAGCGTCGTTTGTGAAGTGTTTATCGCTGTGGTGTCTTTTTGTTGATGATTCTGTGTTGTTTCCGAATAAGTAGTTAACGTCGAATGTTGTTGAATTTGTAAAATGTCTCATAATAATTTCCACCTTTCAAAATATCCTTTAAAAATTTTTATATATTGATGCAGCCGACTGTGTGATAACGTCTTTCCTTAGGCTGTTCCGTGAAGTCGGTCGAGCATCTTACTACCTTTAATTCAGCGGGGTGTAAAATATTTTTTATGTCAGAAAATCTTGTTGAATAATGATTCATATTTTCTACCTCAATTCTTTGCTTTGGTTCAACCAATTTCTTTTGATGTACTCATGGTACTACCAATAAAGGGATTTGTCAATAGTTTTTAAGAAAAAACTTACAATAAGTTGAGCTTAATTTTGACTATTGATTAGTATAATTGATAGACTGTGTTTTTGTGCATTATGTCATCATATGTGTGGATTTTTGTATAACGTATTGGTGATTTGGAAACATAGTATGTCATTACATAATGACTTCAAGTAAAAAAGCCAAGGTGACTCAGCACCTTGACTTTAATTTTTATTGCAATTTGATTACATTTTTTGGCAATGTAAAAATCCGACGAAATTTATTTTGCTGATTTTGCGCCCGATGAGTGAGAACCGTTTTTCTGAAGCTTCTGTTGTCTGACGTTGCCGTCTGAATTGTTCAGAAGATAGGCTACGTCAAAGGTAGTGGAGCGTGTAAAGTACTTTCTTTTGCCTTTCATGGTCTATACCGCCTTTCGCTTGCATTTTGGCAGTCATACGACTGCCGGAGTAATTCTGCTGTAGCGTCTTTCTTTGGGCTGTTCCGTAAGGTCATCTGCCGAGCGTCTTAACATACTGTGGACAGAGGGGTGATATGTGGTTCTTGTCTCAAATAAATCAAATCTTTTTTCTTTCATTGTAATCCCTCCTTGTCATAGTCAGCTGTTTGGCTTTTATTTCTCATTTCTCTGTTCTTTGGGAAACAGGGCAAGTATTGTCAGTATAAATAAGGATATATTCATTTCCTGAAAAAACTCTTTTACTCGTTTCATTTTATCGCTTCCTTGATAATGGTACTACCAATCCTTATCTTGATTAAATGGTACTACCAATGCTGAAATTTGTCAATACTATTTGAGAAATTTATTTAAATTTTTATTTGTTTTCGGATGACGGCAGCCTGCCTTAAAAAAACAGCCCGATTATAGTTTGCTTCCGCAAAGAGAATATAATAATGCAATTTTTTGAAAATGCGGTCACTTATAAAAAATAAAATTTTTTCTGAATACCGAAAAAGTTGGATTTATAAAGAAAATAGAGTATAATATAAACAATTTGCTGCTATATAACAGCACAAATACGGTTTTGAAAGTGAGATAGTAAAATGAGTTTTATAAAGAAGGAAGCGGTCAGCGGAGAGCTCATGTTTTCCAACAGCGACATTAAGAAGCTTGTATTTCCGCTTATAATAGAACAGCTTCTGTCTGTGCTGGTCGGCATGGCAGACTCCATAATGGTGTCATCGGTGGGTGAGGCCGCAGTATCGGCGGTATCCCTTGTGGACTCTATAAATATATTGCTGTTTTATATATTTTCCTCGGTTGCTACGGGAGGCGCCGTTGTTGCGGGACAGTATCTGGGAAGCAAACGGCCCAAGGAGGCTTGCGACAGCTGTGACCAGCTGTTCAATCTTATAATACTGCTGTCATTGGCAACAACA
>JAQXNZ010000023.1 GCA_029098265.1 Clostridia bacterium
TGATTCTTGTTCCTTGTGTGCTCCTTGCTTGCTCCTTACGAAGCAAAACGGAACACTTTCGAGGACCACGCACAGCTCCAAAAGTACTGAATTTTCCTGCAAATCGACGTCGTGAGACGTACTGAGAAGTAGGGAAAATTAGCGCTTGCTGAACTGCGGAGCGCGACGAGCTGCTTTGAGACCGTATTTCTTTCTTTCTTTCATACGAGGGTCTCTTGTAAGGAATCCTGCTTTCTTAAGAACGGGTCTGTAATCAGCATCAGCCTCAAGAAGGGCTCTTGAGATACCGTGTCTGATAGCACCGGCCTGGCCTGTGAAGCCGCCGCCCTTAACGTTTACAAGTACGTCAAACTTAGCTGCTGTGTCTGTAGCTTCAAGGGGCTGACGAACGATAAGTTTAAGAGTCTCAAGACCAAAGTACTCATCAATGTCTCTTTTATTGATTGTGATTTTACCGCTGCCGGGTACAAGATATACTCTGGCTACGGAAGATTTTCTTCTGCCTGTTCCGTAATATCTGGCTGCTACCATTTTGCTTCCTCCTTATCTTAATACTTAATCTCTAATACTTCGGGTTTCTGAGCTGCGTGAGGGTGCTCTGCTGAAGCGTAAACGAAAAGTTTTCTCATCATAGCTCTTCCGAGTGCGTTTTTGGGAAGCATGCCTTTAACAGCATGAGTAAGCACTTCTTCAGGCTTTGTTTCAAGCATTTTCTTAAGAGTAGTCTCTTTTAAGCCGCCAATCCAGCCGGAGTTGCGTCTGTAGATCTTCTGATCCATCTTTTTGCCTGTTACTTTGATTTTGTCAGCGTTGATAACGATTACGTAGTCACCTGTATCTATATGTGGGGTATAGATAGCTTTGTTTTTTCCGCGTAATACTTTTGCTATTTCCGATGCAAGACGTCCTAATGTTTTATCAGTTGCGTCTACAACATACCATTTCTTTTCGATATCGGCGGGTTTTGCCATGTATGTTGTTCTCATTGTTAAACCTCCCTTAATATTCAAAAAACAGTGTTAAATGTATAGTCAAACTCGGGGCTAACGAGTTTATAAGTGGCATTGCAACATCTTTGATTATATTATACGGTCCTGTTTGTGTCAAGACTTTGTTTCAAAAAATAAGTCAAAAAACAGTGTAAAAATCAGCCTTCAGACAGTCATTATGCCTCAGTATACTACCTCCATAAGTGTCAGTCCCAAGGGGCCTGCCGTTTTGCCCGCTCTTATTCTGTCTCCCGAGGCAATTATATCCGCCATATCCGACGGGTCTATCTTGCCGTTTCCGACATATATGAGCGTTCCGGCAATTATCCTTACCATATTGTAAAGGAAGCCGTTTCCCGTAACTCTTATAGTAATAACGCTTCCGTCCTTTTCAACGGATATGCCGTATATGGTTCTGACAGTGGTCTTGGAGCTGTTTCCCGATGAACAGAAGCCCTTAAAGTCATGCTCGCCGACAAAGGCCTCTGCAGCCTGCTTCATCTTCGTAACGTCCAGTTTCTCTCTTACATACTCCGTAAAGTTTCTGTATATGGGATTTCTGAAAGGGCTGTTATATATCTTATATTCATAAGTCTTGCTCTTTGCGGCAAATCTCGGGTTGAAATCCGCCTCTGCGTCCTCTGCGGCGGTAATTACAATATCCTCAGGCAGAAAGGAATTCAGCGCCATCGGTATCCTGTCCGTGGGAATTGTCGAGTCAATATCAAATACCGCCCTCTGTCCCAAGGCATGAACGCCTGCGTCTGTTCTGCTGGCGCCTATGGTGCCGATTTCCGTCTTAAAAAGCCTTTTGCAGGCTCTTTCAAATTCTCCCTGAACCGTCTTTATATTTTCGTTTTTCTGCTTCTGCCAGCCGCTGTAGGCTGTGCCGTCATACGAAACAGTTACAAGTATCCTTCTCATATCAATATCCTTATGGCTATAAGTGCCGCAAAATATACAACGAAAACAGCCACTGCCATGTAGTCTGCCTTGGAGACCTCCATTACGTTCATTCTTGTTCTGTTGTCTCCGCCGTTATAACAGCGTGCCTCCATAGCCATTGCCAGCTCGTCTGCACGTCTGAATGCCGATATGAACAGCGGCACAAGTATGGGCACAAGAGCCTTTGCCTTGCTTAAAAGATTGCCTGTATCAAAGTCCGCACCTCTGGCCTGCTGAGCCTTTATTATTTTGTCGGTCTCGTCAAGCAGTGTAGGTATAAACCTGAGGGCTATGGTCATCATCATTGCTATGTCATGGGCGGGAACGCCTATCTTCTGGAAGGGCTTAAGCAGCGACTCAATGCCGTCCGTCAGCTTTATGGGTGTTGTGGTCAGTGTGAGCAGTGAAGAGCCGATGATAAGCAGTATTATCCTGAGACACATCTTAACGGCATAAAATACGCCCTCCAAAGTTACCGTAAACAGCCATATTTTGCATAGCGGCGTATCGCCCTTTACCGTCAGCACGTTTATAATTGCCGTAAAGACTATAATAAGCACCAGTGCCTTAAGTCCCTTAACCATGAATTTAAAGGGCACCTTTGACATTTTTATTATAATTGCCAGACAGCCTATTACTACCGCATAGCCTATGAAGCTGTTTATTACAAACAGCGAAATTATATACAGCAGTGTCAATACTATTTTTACTCTGGAATCCAGCCTGTGCAGCGGCGAATCCGCCGGGTAGTACTGTCCGATGGTTATATCCCTAATCATTACTTCACCTGCTTCAAAAACCTGTATAACGCCTCAGAGGCGTCTGCAACGGTATATATGTCGTTGGGCACATCATAGCCCTTTTTTCTGAGTTCTGCAAAAACATAGCTTATCTGGGGTGCCGCAAGACCTATAGACTCCAGCTTGTCCACCTGAGCAAATACCTCCCTCGGTGTACCCGTCAGCGCTACCCTTCCCTTGGAAAGCACTATTATCCTGTCTACCAGCTTCGCAACGTCCTCCATGCTGTGGGAAACGAGAATAACCGTTATCTTCCTCATTTCATGCATCTTTTTAACGGCTTCCAGTATTTCGTCTCTGCCTCTGGGGTCAAGACCTGCCGTGGGCTCGTCAAGTATAAGCACCTCAGGCTCCATAGCAAGTACGCCGGCTATAGCCGCACGTCTTTTCTGGCCGCCCGACAGTTCAAAGGGGGATTTATCATAAATATCCTCGCCGAGTCCGACTGTTTCAAAGGCCGAGCGCACTCTGCGGTCTATTTCCTCCTCGGACAAACCCAGATTTCCGGGACCGTAGGCAACGTCCTTATATACCGTCATCTCAAAAAGCTGATGCTCGGGGTACTGGAAAACAAGTCCGACTCTCTGCCTTATGGATTTCAGCTTGCTTTTGTCGGCATAGATATTTACGCCATCCAGCAGAACCTCGCCGCTTGTGGGTACAAGCAGGGCGTTCAAATGCTGTATAAGTGTCGACTTACCCGATCCCGTATGTCCTATCAGACCTACGAATTCCCCGTCATTGATTTCCAAATTTATATCATCGAGAGCCTTTTTTTCAAAGGCTGTGTCTGCACCGTAAATATGTGTTAAATGGTTGATTTTAATTGACATACAGCACCTACCATTTCTTCCACCGTCAATATATCCTCGGGTATGTCTATACCCATTTTCCTAAGCTCATAGGCCGTTTCTGTCACCTGAGGCACATCAAGGCCGTAGCTTTTCATCTTCTCCACCTGGGAGAATATCTGCTTGGGTACTCCCTGCATAACAAGCTTGCCGTCATCTATAACATAAACTCTGTCAGCCGTTGCGGCCTCGTCCATGTAGTGGGTTATAAGTATTATCGTTATTCCGTTTTCCCTGTTAAGCCTGTGTACTGTCTCCATTACGTCATGCCTGCCCACAGGGTCAAGCATTGCTGTAGGCTCGTCCAGAACAATGCACTGGGGCTTCATGGCAAGTATTACCGCAATGGCAATCCTCTGCTTCTGACCGCCCGACAGCTTTGAAGGCGTATCCTTCTGATAGCCGTCCATGCCTACCATTTTAAGGGACTCGTCAACCCTGCGTCTTATCTCCGCAGGCTCAACTCCGAGGTTTTCGGGTCCGAAGGCGATATCCTCCTCAACAACCGTTGCTACAAGCTGATTGTCGGGGTTCTGGAATACCATTCCCGTGTTCTGCCTTATTTTCCACACCAGTTCATCGTTTTTGGTGTCCATGCCGTCCACCCATATTGTACCTTCACTTGGTGTAATGAGGGCATTCAGATGCTTGGCAAATGTAGACTTGCCCGAACCGTTGTGTCCGAGAACGGCTATAAATTCGCCCTTTTCTATATCGATATTTATATCATCCAGCGCCATGAGCTTTCTTTCGGTGTTTTCGCCCTTAACCTCGACTACCTTGGTGTACTCATAGCTGACATTTTTAGCCTCTACCATTTTCATATTATCACCGTCTTTTTATCATTATCTGATTTAATAATAAAACTTACTGAAATTTAATTATTAAGTCATATAATCGCAAAACAGGGGATTAAGTAAAACTTAATCCCCTTGACTATACAAACTAATTTTTGCGGCGGAAAGGTTTGGAAAACGAAGGGTTTTCCAAGTTTAATCCGCAGGCGGAGACCGCGTTCTTCGCCGAGGAGAATGGCGTGTTTCAAGGCCAGTGGCCGATGGAATAGCCATTCATGCCTTAATTTAAGCAAGTCGAAAACCCGTTTTCGACTTAGTGTCGCTTTGTCGACACCAGAAGGGATTAAGCAAAACTTAATCCCCTTCTCTGTCCTTTGTACTTGTTTTTCTTTTACAGAATAAACAAGGATTTTCAGAAAACCGGGAGGGTTTTCTGACTTCTATGCGTCTTAAACTAATTCAATGATAACTTCGGGAGCACCGTCACCCTTACGGCAGCCGAGCTTGATTATACGAGTATAACCACCTTTACGGTCTGCATACTTGGGAGCGATTTCATCGAACATCTTAGCTGCCATATCAACCTTAACTGTGTTCTTTCTGATCTTTTTGCCGTTCTTGGGAACTTCAGTTACGGGATAGAGAACGCTTAACATCTTTCTTCTTGCGTTGAGTCTTGAAGGCTTATCCTTTTTGATTGTCTTCTTAACTTCTTCGTAAACAGTAACCTTCTTGCCGTCTACTACTTCTTTAACTCTCTTGCCGGAAGCGTCCTTCTTGGGAACCTTTGCTGTTACTTCAACTTCCTCGAAGTTGTCCTTTTCCTTAACTGCAAGAGTGATGAGCTTTTCAGCAATTCTTCTTACTTCTTTAGCTCTTGTCTCAGTTGTTTTGATTTTTCCGTAGTATAAAAGGTTAGTTACCTGATTTCTTAAGAGAGCTTTTCTCTGGCTGCTTGTGCGTCCGAGTTTTCTGTTTCCTGAACCTGTCATTTTTACAAATCCTCCTTGTAAATACCGTAAAACTTACCCCAAAGGGCTTGCTCTTCGGTCTTACAGCCCTTTGCAGTTCTACGTCAATAATTAGTTAATCATCGCTCGGCCTTAATGAGAGTCCCAGTTCGGCAAGCTTGTTTAAAACTTCCTCAAGGGACTTTTTGCCGAGGTTACGCACCTTCATCATTTCCTCTTCGGTCTTGCATGCCAAGTCCTCAACGGTATTGATACCGGCGCGTTTCAGGCAGTTGTATGAACGTACTGAAAGGTCAAGCTCCTCAATGCTCATCTCAAGCACCTTTTCCTTCTTGCCTTCCTCCTTCTCAACAAGTATCTCTGTGTTCTTTGCACTGTCCGAAAGGTCAATGAAAAGGGCAAGATGCTCGTTAAGAAGCTTTGCGCCGTAGCTTACAGCGTCATCGGGCGCAATTGTTCCGTTTGTCCATACTTCAAGTGTCAGCTTATCATAATCGGTAATCTGACCAACTCGCGTATTCTCAACAAGGAAGTTAACCCTTGTTACAGGAGTGAAGATACTGTCAACAGGAAGTACACCTATGGGCTGATCTTCTTTCTTGTTCTTATCAGCGCCGACATAGCCTCTGCCTTTGCTGATAGTGATTTCCATGTAAAGCTTACTGTTAGGGCCGCCGCTGAGAGTAGCGATATGAAGATCCGGATTAAGGATCTCTATATCACTGTCAGCCTTGATGTCTTTAGCGGTTACTTCGCCTTCACCTTCGACGTCTATGTAAGCCACCTTAGACTCGTTTCCTTCGCTTGTATTTTTGATTGCGAGACATTTTAAATTTAATATAATTTCGGTAACGTCTTCCTTTACACCGGGGATAACGCTGAACTCATGGAGTACACCGTCTATCTTGACGTTGCTTACGGCAGAGCCGGGAAGTGATGAAAGAAGTATTCTTCTTAATGAATTACCGAGTGTTGTACCATATCCTCTTTCAAGGGGTTCAACCACAAAACGACCGTATGTGCCGTCCTGCGCCATTTCAGCTATTTCAATACGAGGTTTCTCAAACTCAAACACTCAATTTAAACCTCCCTTGCAGATATAAAAGTAGTAGCCGGTTATCAAATTACTTTGAATACAGCTCGACGATAAGTGTCTCTTCAACAGGAACGTCGATCATAGCTCTTGTGGGCTTGCAAACTACTGTACCCTTAAGGGCATCGTGATCTGCGCTTAACCATTCGGGCACTACTCTTGTGCCTGTAACCTCAAGAATGTCTTTATATCTCTGCATATCTGCATATTTGTCCTTGATGGAGATAACATCGCCGACTTTAACCTGATATGAAGGGATATCAACAGCCTTGCCGTTTACAAATACATGTTTGTGACGAACAATCTGTCTTGCTTCTTTTCTTGTTCTGCCGTAGCCGAGTCTGAACATTACGTTGTCAAGTCTGAGCTCAAGTAAGATAAGGAGGTTTTCACCGGGGATACCCTCTCTCATTCTTTCAGCCTTAGCAAAATATCCTCTGAACTGTTTTTCAAGTACGCCGTAGATGAATTTAGCTTTCTGTTTTTCTCTTAACTGAAGGCCGTACTCACTCATCTTTTTACCAGCTTTTGTGTTTTCTTTCTTTGATTTCTTTTCAATTCCTAAATAGATAGGATCAAGACCAAGTGATCTGCATCTTTTAAGAACCGGAACTCTGTCTCTAGCCATTATAGCACCTCCTAATTATACTCTTCTGCGTTTGGGCGGTCTGCATCCGTTGTGGGGAACAGGGGTAACGTCTTTGATCATTGTTACGTCAAGTCCTGCTGCCTGGAGAGCACGGATAGCTGCTTCACGTCCTGAGCCGGGTCCCTTAACGAAAACCTCAACTGTCTTTAAGCCGTAATCAGAAGCTGCCTTGGCTGCTGTTTCAGCTGCCATCTGAGCTGCGTAGGGAGTTGATTTTCTTGATCCTCTGAATCCTAACTCACCGGCACTAGCCCATGAAAGTGTGTTTCCAACTGTATCTGTAATTGTAACTATTGTATTGTTAAATGTTGACTGGATATGCGCCTGGCCGCGTTCAACGTGCTTTCTGTCACGGCGTCTGCGTGTAGTCGATTTTTTAACAGCTTTCTTTGCCATTAGTCCTAAGCCTCCCTTTTAATTATTTCTTCTTGTTAGCAACAGTCTTTCTCGGACCTTTTCTTGTACGAGCGTTTGTCTTTGTCTTCTGACCTCTAACAGGAAGGCCTTTTCTGTGACGGATTCCTCTGTAGCAGCCGATTTCCATAAGGCGTTTGATGTTAAGTGCTGTCTCACGTCTTAAGTCACCTTCTACAGTCTGTGTTCTATCTATTACGTCACGGATTCTTGCTACTTCTTCATCCGTTAAATCTCTGCATCTGATGTCAGGGTCTACGCCTGCTTCAGCTAAGATTCTAACTGCGCTGGAATGACCAATGCCATATACATAAGTAAGGCCGATCTCAACGCGCTTCTCTCTTGGTAAGTCTACACCAGCAATACGTGCCATGTAAAATTTGCACCTCCTAAAGTGTTATAAATAACGATTGTTCCGATAAAATTCGATTTTCTGTAATCCGTAAACCACATCATTTAATTATATCAAAGTTTGCGGATTTTTCAAATATATTTTTAATATTTCTGCTATTATTTTAATCCGTCGGTACAAATCGCCCTTTGCCATGCAAATATTGATCTGTCAGCCGCCCGACAGTTAAAAACCATTTTGGTCTGAAGGCTTCATGCTCCTCCATAACCCATAATTAATTAAAGATATCAGCCCTGTCTCTGTTTATGTTTGGGATTTTCACAAATGACCATAACATGACCTTTTCTTTTAATTACTTTGCATTTTTCACACATAGGTTTTACAGACGGTCTTACTTTCATTGTGATCGCTCCTTCCTTATTTAGCTCGCCATATTATCCTGCCCTTTGCAAGATCATAGGGCGACATTTCAACCAATACTTTGTCTCCCGGAAGAATTCTGATAAAGTTCATACGAAGCTTTCCGGAGATATGCGCTAAAATCTTATGTCCGTTCTCAAGCTCAACCTGAAACATAGCATTTGGTAATTTTTCCAATACGGTTCCTTCTACTTCAATTACATCGTCTTTTGACAATTTAAGAACCTCCTTATCACTGTGCTCTGTCTTGACAACTATATCTTTTCAGCGCCTTTCTGAAGTCAGCGTCCAAAAGGCTTTCGCCGTTTAGAAGCTTATTCTTTATCTCGGCGTCCGAATAGTTTGTAACCTGGACATGTTTTCTTTTTTTCTTCTTTGGTTTATCAACAGTGCGGTTCCTTCCGTCCGTCAGATAAAGAAAATCCTCATCCATATCGGTTATTATAAAGGCCATTCCGCTGTCATGCCCGCTCTTTGCGAAAACCACCTGTCCCACGGAGTATTCCATTCTGTCCACCTCTGTTTATTTTCTAAAGGTAAGCAGTTCAGGTTCACCATCCGTTATAAGAACAGTATTCTCATAATGAGCTGCATTTGAACCATCTCTGGTCACTGCTGTCCATCCATCCTTAAGTACCCTGCATTTATATGTTCCGGCTGTTATCATGGGCTCTATTGCAAGCACCATGCCCTTCTGAAGTCTGGGTCCCCTGCCTACCTGCTTGTAGTTGGGTATTGCGGGATCCTCATGCATCTGTCTGCCGATGCCGTGTCCCACATAATCCCTTACGACTCCGAAGCCGAAGGACTCTGCATAGGCCTGTACGGCTGCCGAAATTTCATATAAATGATTGCCATGTTTTGCAAATTTAATTCCCTCGAAGAAACTCTGTCTTGTGACATCTATAAGCTTTTGGTCGGCTTCGCTTATTTCGCCTACGCCGTAGGTTCTTGCGCAGTCGCCGTGGTAGCCGTCAATATAGGCACCCATGTCTATGCTTATGATGTCGCCGCTTTTAAGCTTTCTGTCACCTGGTATTCCGTGGACAATCTCCTCGTTTACCGATGTACACAGGCTCTTGGGATAACCGCCGTAGCCGAGGAATGAAGGTGTTGCACCGCGGCTTCTGATGAAGTCCTCTGCTACCCTGTCAAGCTCGTTGGTAGTTATTCCTGGCTTTATCATATCCTCGAGGATATCTATCAAATCGATGAGTATGCCTCCGGCAACACGCATCTTTTCAATTTGCTCCTGGGTCTTTATCGTTATAGCCATTTTACTCACCTAAGCCTTCGATAATAGCTTTAGTGATGTCGTCGATTGCTGCTGTTCCGTCTACCTCAAAGAGTATGCCCTTCTTTGTGTAGTAATCAACAAGGGGCTCACTCTGCTGATGGAATGTCGCAAGACGTGCCTTACCGGCTTCCTCTGTGTCGTCCTTGCGCTGTGTAAGCTTTGCTCCGCACTTATCGCAAATTCCGGCTGTTTTGGGAGGCAGGAAAAGCTTGTTATATGTTGCTCCGCAGTCGGGGCAGGTTTCTCTTGCTGTAAGTCTTTCAAGCATCACGTCATCGGGCGCATTGATATATACAACCTTGTCAAGAGTGACCATTTCGTCAAGCTTTTCGGCCTGTACTACTGTACGAGGGAAACCGTCGAGTATGAAGCCGTTTTTGCAGTCGTCCTTTTTAATTCTTTCCTTAACCATAGCAATGATGATTTCGTCAGAAACAAGTCCGCCCGCTGCCATAATGGCCTTTGCTTCCTTACCAAGCTCTGTTTCCTTTGCAACCTCCTCACGAAGCATATCGCCTGTGGAGATGTGTGCTATTGAATAATGCTCAACAAGTCTGGCTGCCTGTGTGCCTTTGCCGGCGGCAGGTGCGCCTATGAGTACTAATTTCATTGTCTTACCCCTCTTTTCTGCTTTCGATCCGTCCGCGGGAAATGCTCAGGCATTCCCCGTCAGGACAGGATCAATCTAAGAAGCCTTTATAATGTCTCATAAGAAGCTGAGACTCAAGTGCCTTAACGATGTCAAGGCATACGCCTACAACGATTATAAGTGTTGTGCCTCCGAAGCCGACATTTATCTTAAATATCCACTGCATGATGATAGGCACAAGTGCCACAGCTGAGAAGCATACGGCGCCGACAAGAGTGATTCTGTCAACTACCCTTGAAATATAGTTAGCTGTGGGCTGTCCGGGTCTTATACCGGGTATGAAACCGCCGTTCTTCTTCATGTTCTCAGCGATTTCATTGGGGTTGATAACGATCGATGTGTAGAAGAATGAGAAGAAGTATATAAATACTACATACAATATCGCACCGACCGGGTGTGTCATCTTCAGTACGTTTATCACAGTTTCGAGCCAAGCGGGCTTTGTTGCCATAAATCCGCTTATAGTCTCGGGGAACTGGAGGAGCGATATGGAGAAGATGATTGCAAGAACACCGGCTGTGTTTACTCTGATGGGGAATGTGCTGCTGCTTCCGCCGCCCATTCTCCTGCCGGCCATCTTGTTTGAATACTGAACGGGAAGTCTTCTTTCGCCGTCGTTTATTCTTACGATGAATATTATAACAACAAGAAGCAGGATAAGTATTGCTACTACCTTAATTATTCCTGTTGTTCCTGACTGACAATATCCAACCAGTGCATTGATAGCCTGAGGAAGGCTGGAAACGATATTCACGAAGATTATCATTGAAGCACCGTTTGAAATTCCTTTTGCAGTAATCTGCTCTGCAAGCCACATGATGAAAATCGAACCTGCAACTACCGTTATTATCGCAGCGATAACATTGAAGGTAGACGGGTTAGTCATCATTGTTCTGTAGTTAAGAACTATGCCTGTTCCCTGAAGAGCCGCAAGTATAACTGTCACATAACGTGTATATGAGTTAATCTTCTGACGGCCCTCCTCGCCTTCCTTAGAGAGGGCTTCAAGGGAGGGGATAGCTACACACAGCAGCTGCATGATGATTGATGAAGTGATGTAGGGTCCGATACCTAATGCAAAGATTGAATAGCTGGAACCTGCACCGCCTGCGATGATGTTGTAAAGTGTACCGGTTGAGTACAAATCTGTATATGCCTTAATTGTCGTCGCACTGATACCAGGAAGATAGATATGCGCTCCGAGTCTTACTATCGCGAGGATAAGAAGAGTATAGAGTATTTTATTTCTTATTTCCTTTACTTTCCACGAGTTGACGAATATTTTGAACAAATCAGATCACCTCTGCTTTTCCGCCTGCAGCTTCAATCTTTTCTGCTGCGGATTTGCTGTACTGGTTAACTTTTACTGTGAGTTTCTTCTCAAGTTCACCAACACCTAAAATTTTCACTCCATCTCTAGGATTACTTACGAGACCTACTGATTTTAAAGCCTCTATATCTACTACTGTATCGTTATCGAATACGTTTAACATATCAACGTTGATAGCAACGATTTCCTTGCTATTGATGCATTTGAAGCCTCTCTTGGGGAGTCTTCTGTAAAGTGGCATCTGTCCGCCTTCAAATCCTGCTTTTCCGCCGGATCCGGAACGGGCGCCCTGTCCTTTATGACCTCTGCCGGCTGTTTTGCCGTTACCTGAAGCGTGACCTCTGCCTCTTCTCCAGCTTTTTGTGTTTGAGCCGTATGCAGGTCTTAATTCGCCTAACTTCATCTTGGCACCTCCTTAAATTTCTTCTACCTTAACAAGATGCTTAACCTGATTAACCATACCAAGTACAGCAGCATTGTTCTGTCTTACAACAGAGCTGTGAAGCTTCTTTAAGCCCAGAGCCTGTACTGTTTTTTTATGCTTCGGCAGTGCGCCGATAGTGGATTTTACTAATGTAATTTTAAGTTCTCCGGCCATTGTTTCTCCTCCTTAACCTAAGAGCTCTTCAACTGACTTGCCGCGTAATTTAGCAACCTTCTCAGGTGAAGTAACCTGGCTTAAACCTTGAATTGTAGCGCTTACTACATTTCTCTTGTTATTAGAACCCTGTGATTTTGTTCTGATGTTACGGATACCTGCAAGCTCAAGCACTGCACGGGCAGGGCCGCCTGCGATAAGTCCTGTACCTTCGGGAGCGGGCATAAGCATTACGCTTGCGCTTCCGAACTTACCTGTGATGCCGTGGTAGATGCTGTCTGCTTCATTTCTTTCTACAGAAACAATGTTCTTCATAGCATCCTCTTTGCCTTTGCGGATTGCATCGGGAATTTCTGCTGCTTTACCAAGTCCGCAGCCAACGTGGCCGTTCTCGTCTCCTACAACAACAAGTGCTGAGAATCTCATTGTACGACCGCCCTTAACAACCTTAGTTACACGGTTGATTGTTACTACTTTATCTTTAAGATCAAGTGTGCTGGGATCAATATTCTTCAACTTGTTTTCCTCCTTGTCTTAGAACTGTAATCCGGCTTCTCTTGCTGCTTCAGCTAACGCCTGGATTTTTCCATGATAGATATATCCGCCTCTGTCGAATACTACCTCTGTGATTCCCTTGTCGATAGCCTTCTTAGCGATAGCTTCGCCGACAGCCTTGGCAGCCTCAACAGTTGAAGTATGCTCTACCTTGCTTGCGATGTCTGCTTCAAGTGTAGATGCAGCAGCCAATGTATTTCCTGCTACGTCGTCGATGATCTGTGCGTATATATGCTTGTTTGATCTGAACACTGCCAGTCTGGGCTGCTGTGCAGTACCGCTTACTTTATTACGAATTCTGTAATGGCGCTTTACGCGGGCAGCCGCACGTGATGGCTTATTTATCATACGGATCTCACTCCTTTATTATTTCTTACCTGTTTTACCTACTTTACGTCTGATATGCTCATCAGCATATTTGATACCCTTTCCTTTGTAAGGTTCGGGAGGACGTTTTGTCCTGATCTCTGCTGCGAACTGTCCAACTTTTTCTTTATCTATACCCTTAACGATGATCTTGTTAGTACCTTCAACAACTGTCTCGATACCTTCGGGATCTGTCATCTCTACGGGATGTGAATAGCCAAGTGTAAGTGTAAGCTTTTTGCCTGACTTGGCAGCTCTGTAACCAACACCGTTGATTTCAAGAACCTTTTCATAACCCTGAGTAACACCGATGACCATGTTATTGATTAATGTTCTTGTTAATCCGTGTAAAGCCTTGTTTCTCTTTAAATCGTTGGGTCTTGTAACAACTACATGACCGTCTTCAATTGCGATGTTCATGTCATCAGCCATCTTGCGTGTAAGTGTTCCTTTGGGTCCCTTTACAGCAACTACGTTTCCGGCCTCAATCTTGACCTCAACGCCTGCGGGGATGGCAACGGGCAGTTTACCAATTCGTGACATGTTCTGCACCTCCTGTATTTTTATCTATTATTTCAATTACCAAATAAACGCGATTACTTCTCCGCCGATGCCGGCTTTTCTTGCTTCCTTATCTGTCATAAGGCCTCTGCTTGTAGAGATGATAGCTGTTCCGAGTCCTCCGAGGACCTTGGGAAGATCTTCCTTGCCAGCGTAAACACGAAGTCCGGGCTTGGAAATTCTCTTAATACCTGTAATAACCTTCTCGTTCTTGTCAGCGCCATACTTAAGGCTGATTCTGATTGTTGCTTTTACGCCGTCCTCGATAATCTCATAGCCCTTGATATAGCCTTCGTTTGTTAATATGTCAGCGATTGCTTTTTTCATTTTGGATGACGGTACATCAACTGTGTCATGCTTAGCTGTGTTTCCGTTTCTTATTCTAGTGAGCATATCTGCGATTGGATCACTCATTGACATAGTGTAAATCCTCCTTTCCCTAATTACCAGCTTGCTTTCTTAACTCCCGGTATCTGGCCTTTGTAAGCTAATTCACGGAAGCAAACACGGCATATTCCGTACTTTCTGAGAACTGCATGCGGTCTTCCGCAAATTCTGCAGCGTGTATATGCTCTTGTTGAAAATTTAGGAGCTCTCTGCTGCTTTATGATCATTGACTTCTTAGCCATATGTTTCCCTCCCTTATTTGCTGAATGGCATTCCGAATAATCTTAATAATTCTCTTGCTTCTTCGTCTGTCTTAGCAGATGTTACGAATACGATGTCCATACCTCTGATTTTGTCAACCTTATCGTACTCGATTTCGGGGAAGATGAGCTGCTCCTTGATACCCATTGTGTAGTTTCCTCTGCCGTCAAAGCTGTTGCCCTTAACGCCGCGGAAGTCACGAACTCGGGGAAGAGCGATATTGATAAGTCTGTCTGTGAACTCGTACATTCTGTCGCCGCGGAGTGTAACCTTGCATCCGATAGGCATTCCTGCACGAAGTTTGAAAGCTGCAACGGACTTTTTAGCCTTTGTGATGATGGGTTTCTGACCTGAAATTGTTGCGAGGTCTTTAACTGCTCCGTCAAGAACCTTAGCGTTGTCCTTTGCTTCGCCGACACCCATGTTAATAACTATTTTCTCAAGCTTGGGTACGGCCATTTTGTTTTTATATGAAAACTTTTTAGTCATTGCCTCAACTATTTCTGCTTCATAAAAATCTCTAAGTCTGCTCATTTGTTAACCTCCTTTCACAGATTAGTCAATTACTTCGCCGGTCTTCTTGGCAATTCTCTGTTTTACAACAACTTCCTTGCCGTCCTTGACCTCTTTAGTAAGCTTGTAACCGATTTTTGTGGGTTTTCCGTTTAATGAATACATAACATTTGAAATGTCGATGTAGTTTTCTTTTCTGATGATGCCGCCCTGCTGGTTCTGGGGGTTGGGCTTTGTGTGCTTGGAAATCATGTTGACACCTTCAACGATGACTCTTGCTTTCTTTCTGTCAACAAGGAGGATTTTGCCCTCTTTGCCCTTGTCTTTTCCGGCGATAACAACTACTTTGTCGCCTTTCTTTAATTTGATATTGGCCACTGTCGTTACACCTCCTTAAAGTACTTCCGGTGCGAGAGAAAGAATCTTCATGAACTGTTTTTCTCTTAACTCTCTGGCAACGGGTCCAAAAATACGAGTTCCTCTGGGGTTCTTGTCGTCCTTGATGATAACTGCTGCATTTTCATCAAATCTGATATATGAACCGTCGGGTCTTCCTACTCTTGATACTGTTCTTACTACAACTGCTTTTACAACGTCGCCTTTCTTGACAACGCCACCGGGTGTTGCGTCTTTAACCGCAGCAACGATAATATCTCCAACTCCCGCATATCTTCTGGTTGAACCACCCAGAACTCTGATGCAAAGAAGCTCTTTTGCGCCTGAATTGTCTGCTACTTTTAATCTGGTTTCTTGCTGAACCATACTTATATGCCTCCTCTCACACAGGATTATTTTGCTTTTTCTACGATTGAAACAAGTCTCCATCTCTTATCCTTTGATAAGGGTCTTGTTTCCATAACCTTTACACGGTCGCCTACTCTGCACTCGTTGTTCTCGTCATGTGCTTTGAGCTTGTAAGTTTTCTTAACGATTTTGCCGTATAAGGGGTGTTTTACGTTATCCTCAACAGCTACAACGATGGTTTTGTCCATCTTGTCGCTGACTACTCTGCCCACTCTTGTTTTACGAAGATTTCTTTCTTCCACGAGATGTGCCTCCTTTCGCTAATTAGTTAGCTGCTCTCTGTTTCTGTGTAATTATAGTCTGAATTCTTGCTATATTTTTACGAACCTCTTTGATTCTTGCAGTATTATCCAGCTGGTTAGTTGCGTTCTGGAATCTGAGGTTGAATAATTCTTTCTTTGCAGCAACAAGGTCATTGCCTAACTCGGCTGCTGATTTGTTCATTAAATCTGAAACGTAGCCTTTAGATTTCACTGCTTATCACCTTCCATTTCCTGCTCCGCACGAGAAACGATCTTGCACTTGATGGGTAACTTGTGAGTTGCAAGACGTAAAGCTTCTCTTGCTGTTTCCTCAGGTACACCGCCAAGCTCGAACATTACTCTGCCGGGCTTAACTACAGCTACCCAATATTCAGGTGAACCTTTACCTGAACCCATTCGAGTTTCAGCGGGTTTTGCTGTGATGGGCTTGTCAGGGAAGATCTTGATCCAAACCTGACCGCCACGCTTGATATATCTTGTCATAGCGATACGGGCTGCCTCTATCTGGTTTGATGTGATCCAGCTGGGCTCGAGCGCTACGATACCGTATTCACCGTAAGTAATTTTATTGCCTCTGAGAGCGCGTCCTTTAAGTCTGCCTCTCATCTGTTTACGTCTTTTAACTCTTTTGGGCATTAACATTACTCAGCGCCTCCTTCCTTTTTAACTGCCTTTACAGGAAGAACCTCTCCCTTGTAGATCCATACCTTTACGCCAAGTTTGCCGTATGTTGTGTCGGCTTCTGCAAAGCCGTAGTCAATATCTGCTCTTAATGTCTGAAGGGGAATTGTTCCTTCGTGGTAGCTCTCGCCTCTTGCAATTTCAGCACCGCCGAGACGTCCGCTTACTGTTGTCTTGATACCCTTAGCGCCGAACTTCATTGTTCTGCCCATAGCCTGTTTCATGGCACGGCGGAATGTTACACGGTTCTCAAGCTGCTGAGCGATGTTCTCTGCAACAAGCTGAGCGTCAAGCTCGGGTCTCTTGATTTCTTCGATATTGATGCTTACCTTCTGCTTGGAAATCTTCTGAACTTCGTTCTTGAGTTCCTCGATGGCAGCGCCGTTCTTACCGATTACTACGCCGGGTTTAGCTGTTCTGATTGTTATTTTAGCTCTGTCATTTGTTCTCTCGATGATAATCTTGGAAACGCCTGAAGCATAGAGTTTTGTTTTGATGAATTTTCTGATGTTTACGTCTTCAACTAAGTAGTCAGCGAATTCCTTGTCGGCATACCATTTTGTATCCCAATCTTTGATTATTCCGACTCTTAAGCCGTGCGGATTAACTTTCTGTCCCACTCTGTTTTACCTCCTTATCTCTCATTAAGGATTATGGATATATGACTTGATCTTTTTAATATTCTATATGCTCTGCCCTGTGCTCTGGGGCGAATTCTCTTTAATGTGGGAGCCTGACCTGCAACCACATCCTCAACATATAATTTGCTGACATCCATACCCAAGTTATTTTCTGCATTTGCAACTGCGGATTTTAATACTTTAGCGATTACAGCTGAAGCGTATCTGGGTGAGTACTCCAGAAGAGCTGCTGCTGTGGCAACGTCCTTGCCTTTAATCTGGTCTAAAACAATCTGTGCTTTAGAAACGGGAATGCCTGTGTATTTAACCGATGCATGGGGTCTTTTTTCCTGAGTTGCAATGTTTCTTTCTTTCTTTATCTGGCTTCTGTGTCCTTTTGCCATGAACGAAACCCTCCTTCCAAACCGATTAACGTACTTTAGATTTCTTTTCTGCGTCCTTGCCGTGTCCTCTGTAAGTTCTTGTCAGAGCAAACTCACCGAGCTTATGTCCAACCATATCTTCTGTTATATATACAGGAACATGCTTTCTTCCGTCATGTACGGCGATTGTATGTCCGATCATTTCAGGGAAAATTGTAGAACGACGAGACCATGTTTTAATAACTGATTTTTCGCCTGCTGCGTTTAATGCATCAACTTTCTTTAAAAGATGCTCGTCAGCGAATGGACCTTTTTTAAGTGATCTGGCCATGTATTTGTCCTCCTTTTACATTTGCTTGCGGCCTTAAGCCGCCGGGATTATCACAAAAGTGTTATCAGCCGTTTCTTCTGCGGATGATAAGCTTGTTAGAAGCTTTATGTTTCTTTCTTGTCTTATAACCCATTGCAGGTTTGCCCCAAGGAGTCATAGGACTGGGACGACCAACGGGTGCTCTGCCTTCGCCGCCGCCGTGAGGATGGTCGTTAGGGTTCATTACGGAACCTCTTACTGTAGGTCTGATGCCCATGTGACGTTTTCTTCCGGCCTTACCGATTGTTACGAGCTCGTTGTCAAGGTTTCCTACCTGACCGATTGTAGCCTTGCAGTCGATGGGGAGAAGTCTCATTTCACCTGAAGGAAGTTTAACTGTTGCATATTTGCCTTCCTTAGCCATAAGCTGAGCAACATTACCCGCTGCACGAACGAGCTGTGCGCCTTTACCGGGCTTCATTTCGATATTGTGGATGTTTGCGCCAACGGGGATATATCTCATGGGAAGAGCGTTTCCTACACGAACCTCTGCCTCTGCGCCGCTCATTACTGTGTCGCCTACTTTAAGGCCTACAGGAGCGATGATGTATGATTTAACACCGTCTGCGTAAACGATAAGTGCGATGTTTGCTGTTCTGTTGGGATCGTATTCGATACCGGCAACCTTTGCGGGGATACCGTCTCTGTCACGTTTGAAATCGATTAATCTGTATTTAATCTTAGCGCCGCCGCCTTTGTGACGAACTGTTATTTTACCCTGACAGTTTCTTCCTGAGTTTTTCTTGAGGTGAACAACTAAGGATTTCTCGGGTGTTTTCTTTGTAATTTCCTCAAATGTAGACACTGTCATGTGTCTTCTGGATGGTGTATAAGGCTTATATCTCTTTATGCCCATCTTTTACACTCCTTTCAATCCGTTCATATTCTTACACGTTTCCGTGTGTATCTATCTGGTGGTTATAATCACATGCCCTGGAAAATCTCGATATCCTTGCTGTCAGCAGTAAGTTTAACGATAGCCTTTTTTCTCTTGGCTGTCTTTCCGTAGATCATGCCTCTTCTTTTTGTCTTGCCGTCGTAGTTCATTGTGTGAACAGACTCAACCTTTGTTCCCTCGAACATCTTTTCAACAGCCTCTTTGATCTGGATCTTGTTTGCGTCCGGGTGTACAAGGAAAGTATACTTTTTGCTGTCCATGATAGCCATACTGTTTTCTGTGATAACGGGCTTAAGTATAACGTCATAATACTTTAAATCTGCCATTATGCGTACACCTCCTCAATCTTTGCAACAGCCTCTTTTGTTACAACGAGTGTGTTGTACTTAAGGATGTCGTATGTGTTGATAGTGTTAACCGAAGCTGTCTTTACCTCGGGGATGTTTCTAGCTGAAAGAATGGCGTTTTTGTTGCTGCCCTCCATAACGATGAGAGCCTTTCCTGCGTTGATGTTTGCAAGAACCTTAGCCATTTCCTTTGTCTTAACCTCTGCAAGGTCAAGGCTGTCTAATACGATGATTTTGTTCTCAACAACCTTTGATGTAAGAGCTGACTGTAAAGCAAGTCTCTTAACCTTTTTGTTGAGTTTGAAAGAATAATCTCTGGGCTTGGGAGCGAATACTACGCCGCCGCCTGTCCACTGGGGAGCACGGATAGAGCCCTGTCTTGCACGGCCTGTTCCCTTCTGTCTGAAAGGCTTCTTACCGCCGCCTCTTACCTCTGCACGAGTCTTTGCGCTCTGTGTGCCCTGTCTCTGGTTGGCAAGGTACTGAACGACTGCCAGGTGCATAACGTGTTCGTTGATTTCTACACCGAATACTGCATCGCTGAGTTCGATTGTTCCGACCTCTGCTCCGCTCATGTTATATACTTTAACATTTGCCATGTCTGTTTCCTCCTTTCGTAAAGTTTATCAAGCCTTTACGCTTTCCTTTATTACAAGTATTGCGCCCTTAGGTCCCGGTACAGCGCCTTTGATAAGAAGAAGGTTCTTCTCAGCGTCTGCTCTTACGATTTCAACATTCTGGAGTGTTACATTAACTGCTCCCATATGTCCGGGCATTCTCTTACCTTTTTTAACGCTTGAAGGTGTTGCTGATGAACCCATAGAACCTGTAACTCTGTGAGATTTTGAACCGTGGCCCATAGGTCCTCTCTGTGCGTTATATCTCTTGATTGTACTTGCGTATCCTTTACCTTTGGAAACACCGCTTACATCTACTCTGTCGCCTGCGGCGAAGATGTCAGCCTTTATCTCCTGGCCGATTTCGTAGCTTGCTGCGTCCTCGAATCTGAATTCTTTAAGATACTTTTTAAGTGAAACACCGGCTTTTTCAAAATGGCCCTTTTTAGGCTTGTTAGCAAGCTTTTCCTTCTGATCGATGAATCCGACCTGAACAGCTTCGTAGCCGTCATTTTCCATTGTCTTTTTCTGAACTACGGGGCAAGGACCTGCTTCAAGAACTGTAACAGGAATAAGGCGTCCGTCTTCAGTGAAAACCTGTGTCATACCGATTTTCTTAGCTATAATAGCTTTTTTCATTTCTTGCACCTCCTGAAATCTACAGCGGATTGCCCTTATCGCCTAAGCTTACGGGTAATCATTCTAGTTTTAATATAAGCTGTTAACAGTTACTTATATAAAAACCATTCGGATCATTACATAATTTTTAACGTGATATCCACACCTGCGGGTAAGTCAAGACGTGATAATGCGTCAACTGTCTTAGGCGTAGGGCTGAGGATATCGATCAGTCTTTTGTGAGTTCTCATCTCGAACTGTTCTCTGGAATCTTTGTACTTATGCACCGCTCTGAGGATAGTAACAACTTCCTTCTTTGTGGGAAGCGGGATAGGTCCGCTGATCTGAGCTCCTGTTTTCTTTGCAGTTTCGATGATCTGAGCTGCACTCTGGTCGATCAGTTTGTGATCGTAAGCTTTGAGACTGATTCTGATTTTCTGACTTGCCATAAAAAAAGTCCCCTCCTTTTCGTACTATTAGTTTCAGCACGACAAGTGGTGACTGCACACTTATCCGGGTGTGTCCGCCAATCTACAGACACATACGAAGACATAACTTCTCCCTTTTATTCAGTACAGTGACCTTGTCGCCCGGTTTCTGGAACTGGACATCGCTCCCCGGAAAAACCCGCCTTCGTGGGTGGCGGCAACCTTCCGGATCTTCACTCTATGTCACAACGATAAGATTATATACTATCAAAACTTTTTTTGCAAGAGTTTTATTGAATTTTTTCTTAAAATTTTAACGAATTTTTAACTTATTTTTTCTTCCAGACTGTTCATCTTAACCAAGTTATACATTTATAAATTATTTTATGAATACGCAGTTAGTTCTTAAATTATGTATTTTGTCTAAAAGCGCCTATGATAATTCGTCGTTTTTAAGCCTAATGGAATAACAGCCTGCAAAAATTTGTATAGATACATATTTTATTCCCTATCGGTACCGTTTTTATAACCGTATCGAAAGCTGTCCTTCCGAAACATTGTCTCAGCTCTCCCTGTGTACAAGACGTCCGCCGAAGTTGAATACAAATATACCC
>JAQXNZ010000024.1 GCA_029098265.1 Clostridia bacterium
TGTTTTCTAGTACCGCAAAGATGTGCGGACGCGAAGCGGTTTTGCTTTAGCAAAATACTGACTATACTTAGTGTCGACTTTGTCGACACTTTAAAGCACAGGTATATACGGACGCCTGTGCTTTTTATACGGACAGTCGGACGTTTTGGCGGCTTTTAATTTAATTTTAAGCAAATAATTTTTAAAATCACTTGACATATTATGCGGAAGGTGATATTTTATGTACTAGAGATTAGCACTCAAATCAAATGAGTGCTAACAGGGAGAAAGGAGTCGGGAATATGCAGCTGAATGACAGAAAAATAAGAATACTTCAGGCTATTATCAAAGACTATATTGATACTGCAGAACCTGTAGGCTCCAGAACTATTGCCAAAAAATATAATCTTGGCGTAAGCTCTGCCACCATAAGGAACGAGATGAGCGACCTGGAGGAAATGGGACTTATTGTTCAGCCCCATGCTTCGGCCGGACGTATACCGTCGGACAAAGGCTACAGGTACTACGTTGACAGTATTCTTAAGAAGGAGCCTGTCAGTGAAGAAGGCCAAAACTATATTAAAAATCTTGTTAACAAAAACATAAGCCAGATAGAGTATCTGATGGATGAAACAGCAAGGGCTCTGTCGGCAATGACAAACTACACCACGTTCATATCCGAGCCGATAATCAGAAAAACGACGCTTAAGCAGGTAAGACTGCTGCCCCTTGACGACATATCCATAATGATGATAGTTGCTACGGGAGAAAACCACATAAAGCATTATATAATGCCTGTGCATGACAACATAAGCGAGACTGAGCTGAATAGAATCAATGAGGATATAAACACACTGCTTAAGGGAAAAACAAGAGATGACATGACAGATGAGGTTATATCAAACCTCGCAAAGGCCACAAGGGAACATCCCGAGCTTCTCAAGCCGATGCTTAAGAATATCAAAAAGACCATAACATCGGCGGAAAGCGTACAGATACATCTCAGCGGCGAAAAGAATATACTTGATTTTCCGGAGTTCAGCGATATCGACACAGCGCGTACGCTTTTCAATACCCTTGAGGAAAAGGAAGCACTGCTTGATATAATAGGCGATGCGGGAAGCGGCAAGACCGATATTTCCATCGGAGCTGAGAATAAGCTTGAGGAAATGAAAAACTGCAGCGTCATCAAGACCAGCTATAAGGTCGGTGATGACGTGTACGGCACCATCGGCATAATAGGACCAACAAGAATGGATTATGAACAGGTAATATCGGTGCTCAACGGAATGGCAAAGAACATTGAGAACATTATGAATTCACCGCCCAAGGGTAAGAAAAGGGCCATTGAAGGGAAGGATAAACTAAATGAATAGTGAAGAGAACAAGGCAGCCGAGACAATGGAGGAAACGGCAGAGGCAAAAACAGAGACAGCCGAAGAAACAACAGCCGAAGCTGCTGAAAATATCGAGGAAACCAAAGACAGCGAAAACAAAGAAGAAAAGGCCGATAAAAAGGGCATTTTCAAAAATAAAAACGCTAAGTATGAAAAGGAAATCGAGGAGCTCGGACAGAAGCTAGCAGAGGCTCAGGACCGTTTCCAGAGGACGCTGGCGGAGTTTGATAACTACAGAAAGCGTACAACAAAGGAAAAGGCAAGCATGTATGACGACGGTGTGAGAGACACTATCGAAAAACTGCTTCCGCTTTTCGACAACCTTGAAAGAGCAATCAATGCGGCAGAAGGAAAGGTCGATGAAAACGACCCTCTGCTTAAGGGCGTAAAGCTTACCGATAAGCAGCTCAAGGAAATACTTGCCGCTATGGGTGTTGAGGAAATCAAGGCTCTGGGCGAAAAATTCGACCCCAACCTGCATGCGGCAGTTGCCCATGTGGACGACGAAAACTATGGTGAAAACGAAGTAATCATAGATATGCTCAAGGGCTACAAATATAAAGACAAAGTAATAAGACACAGCATGGTAAAGGTTGCAAACTGATACATGCACTTACAAATCAGCAAGTAATTAAAAAATTCAGTGTTATATTTTCAGGAGGAATTTAAAATGGGAAAAATTATAGGTATTGACCTTGGTACAACAAATTCATGCGTAGCAGTTATGGAAGGCGGACAGCCGGTAGTTATCGTTAACACAGACGGAGCAAGAACAACTCCTTCAGTAGTAGGCTTTGCTAAAAACGGCGAAAGACTTATCGGTGACTCTGCAAAACGTCAGGCTATCACAAACCCCGACAGAACAGTAAGTTCAATCAAACGTCACATGGGCGAAAACTACAAAGTAAACATCGACGGAAAGAACTATTCTCCCCAGGAGATTTCAGCTATGGTTCTTCAGAAGCTTAAAAGCGATGCAGAGAGCTATCTCGGCGAGCCTGTAACAGAGGCAGTTATAACAGTACCCGCTTACTTCTCAGATGCCCAGAGACAGGCAACAAAGGACGCCGGCAAAATTGCAGGCCTTGAAGTAAAACGTATCATCAACGAGCCCACAGCAGCTGCCCTTGCATACGGACTTGATAACGAAAAGGAACAGAAAATAATGGTATACGACCTCGGCGGCGGTACATTCGATGTATCTATCATTGAGATCGGCGACGGCGTTGTAGAGGTTCTTGCAACAAACGGTGATACAAGACTCGGCGGCGATGACTTCGATAACAGAGTTATCAACTTCCTCGTAAGCGAGTTCAAGAAAACAGAGGGCATTGACCTTTCAAGCGACAAGATGGCTATGCAGAGACTTAAAGAGGCTGCCGAGAAAGCAAAGAAAGAACTTTCAACAGTTACATCTTCAAACATCAACCTGCCTTTCATCACAATGAATCAGGACGGCCCCAAGCATCTTGATATAACTCTTACAAGAGCAAAATTCGATGAGCTTACAGCAGACCTCGTTGACAAGACAATGGGTCCCGTAAGAAACGCTCTTTCAGACGCAGGACTTACAGCTTCAGACCTTGACAAGGTTCTCCTTGTAGGTGGTTCAACAAGAATTCCCGCAGTTCAGGATGCGGTTAAGAAGATAACAGGAAAAGACCCCTTCAAGGGCATCAACCCCGATGAGTGCGTTGCTATCGGTGCATCTATTCAGGGCGGTAAGATGGCAGGAGACGCAGGCGCTTCAAGCATCCTCCTTCTTGATGTTACACCCCTTTCACTCGGTATCGAGACTCTCGGCGGCGTAGCTACAAAGCTTATCGAAAGAAATACAACTATTCCTACAAATAAGAAACAGATATTCTCAACAGCAGAGGATAACCAGACAGCCGTTGATATCCACGTTGTACAGGGTGAAAGACCTCTTGCAAAGGATAACAAAACACTGGGAAGCTTCAGACTTGAAGGTATCGCACCCGCAAGAAGAGGTGTTCCTCAGATTGAGGTTGCATTCGACATCGACGCCAACGGTATCGTTCATGTATCCGCTAAGGACCTCGGAACAGGCAAGGAGCAGGATATCACAATCACAGCTTCAACAAACCTCAGTGATGAAGAAATCGACAGAGCCGTAAAAGAGGCTGAACAGTATGCAGAGGCAGATAAGAAACGTAAGGAAGCCATCGATGCAAAGAACGAGGCTGACTCACTTATCTTCCAGACAGAAAAGACACTGGGCGAGCTTGAAGGCAAGATTTCAGACGCTGACAAGGCAGAGGTTCAGAGCGAGCTTACAAAGCTTAAGACAGCCGTTGAAAACAAGAATGTTGAAACAATGACAGATGCAGAGGTCGAGGAAATCAAGACAGCTACAGAGTCACTTAAGAATGCATTCTATAAGATTTCCGAACAGCTCTACAAGCAGGCACAGGCAGCAGAAGGAGCTCAGGGAGCAGATAATTCGGACCCCAATGTAGTTGACGGCGACTACAAAGAAATGTAATATATAACACAGTGCAAGAGAGCTCATACACGAGCCCTCTTGCTCAGCGTAAACGACAATAACATTTTGACGGTGGGTGAAGAAGTTGGCAGACAAAAGAGACTATTATGAGGTCCTCGGCGTTGACAAAAATGCCGGTGAGGACGAAATAAAAAAAGCATACCGTAAGCTGGCCAAGAAATACCATCCCGATGCCAATCCCGGCGACAAGACTGCCGAGGAAAAGTTCAAGGAGGTAAACGAGGCCTACGAGGTATTGAGCGATACACAGAAGCGTGCCCAGTATGACCAGTTCGGCCATGCGGCCTTTGACCAGAGCATGGGCGGAGGCGGAGGCTTCTACGGCGGAGCGTCGGATTTCGACATGAATGATATATTCAGCATGTTCGGCTTCGGAGGAGGTCAGGCTTCAAAGAGAAACGGCCCCATGAGAGGCAGAGATGTCAATATTACCATACAGATTTCCTTTGAGGAGGCTATATTCGGCTGCAAGAAGGATATACAGGTAAATGTGACTGACACATGCGATGTCTGCGGCGGTACAGGCGCAAAGCCCGGAACTCATGCGGAGACCTGCCGTAAGTGTAACGGTACCGGACAGGAAAGAGTTGTTCAGCAGTCCATATTCGGAACAATGCAGACAACAAGAACCTGCTCCGAATGTCACGGCACAGGCAAGAAGATAAAGGAACCCTGTACTGTATGCCGCGGCACGGGCTATGTAAAGAGAACAAAGAAATACGAAATTAACATTCCCAAGGGTATCGACCACGGACAGACAATACGTCTTTCAGGAAAGGGCGAGGCCGGCATAAACGGCGGCGGCTACGGCGACCTGCTTGTAACTGTATATGTTAAGCCCCATTCCTACTTCGTCCGTAAGGGAATGGATATATACAGCGAAAAGACCATATCCTTCACAGAGGCTATACTCGGCGGAGAGATAACGATAAATACTGTATACGGCGAGGAAAAATATACGGTTAAGCCCGGAACCCAGCCCAATACGGTAATAACCCTTAAAAACTGCGGTGTTCCCAGCCTCAGAAATGAAAAGGTAAAGGGCAACCAGATTGTAACCCTTAAGGTAAGCATACCTACGGGTCTGACTGAGAAGCAGAAGATGATGCTCCACAACTGGAACAATCCCGACCTTGTGGTTGAGCTTCCAAACGGCGAAAAGCCCAAGAAGAACTTCAAGGACAAGATGAAGGAAATGTTTGATTAATTTAAAAGATTAAAAAAATGTGCAGAAGAAATTCCGCACATTTTTTATATACAGGGATATAATTGAAAATTTCGGCACTTTTGTGCATTTAGCAACATTAAACATTGAATTGACCTACGGTTATATGCTATAATTTCACCGTGAAGATATAATTATTTTAGGAGGAATCATTTATGGGACAGAAGCAATGGGCAAGCCGTGTAGGCTTTCTTCTTGCCGCTGCCGGTTCTGCCATAGGCTTGGGAAACCTGTGGAAATTTCCTTATCTTATGGGGCGAAACGGTGGTTTTACATTTTTAGTTGTTTATTTGTTATTTGTGTTGTTATTGGGACTGCCGGTAATGATGCTGGAGATGAGTCTCGGAAGATATACGGGCAGAGACCCGGTGCAGAGCTATAAAATAGTGCATCCCAAGGCAAAGATAGTCGGCATTTTCGGTGTAGTTGCACCCTTTATAATTCTGAGCTATTACAGTGTAATAGGCGGCTGGATAATAAAATATATTTTCAGCTATGTTACAACCTTTGAGGCTCCTGCGGATTTCGGCGCATTCATAGCAAGCCCCGAAACCGTTATCTGGCATCTTGTGTTCATGGTCATAACGGTTGCCATTTGCCTTAAGGGCGTAAGCGGAATTGAAAAAGCCAGCAAATTTATGATGCCGGCGCTGTTTATTCTGCTTATTGTGATAATGATACGTTCGGTAACACTTAAAGGCTCGTCGGAGGGTCTCAGATTTATGTTTGAGCCCAAGGGAGGATTTACACTTTCAAGTATAAATGCAGCCCTCGGACAGGTATTCTATTCGCTGAGCCTTTGCATGGGTATTACAATAACCTACGGCAGCTATCTTTCCAAAAAGGAAAGCATACCTAAAAGCTGCGCCATCGTCGCAGGTATGGATACGGCCCTTGCTATATTTGCAGGCATAGCCATTTTCCCTGCCGTATTCGTATTCGGACTTGAACCAGGACAGGGCCCCGGACTTATATTCGGTACACTGCCTATGGTATTCCACGCTATGCCCGGAGGCTCTGTATTCGCCATCGTATTCTTTATACTGGTATTCTTTGCGGCAGTTACAAGCGCCATTGCCCTTCTTGAGGTAGTAGTTTCCTTTGCCATAGATTCCTGGGGCTGGAGCCGTAAAAAGGGCGTTGCCGTAATGGGCGTTCTTATATTCCTGCTCGGAATACCCAGTGCTCTCTCATTCGGTGTTTTAGGCAACATAACGATATTAAACTACTCACTATTTGACTTTATCTGCATGATAACCGATAATATTCTGCTTCCTATCGGCGGAATACTGATGTGCATTTTCGTAGGCTGGAAGTTTGATATAAACCTTCTTGCCGGAGAAATGGAGCAGGGCTGTGCAAGCTTTAAGATAAAGAAGCTCTGGATAAACTGTATAAAATATGTTGCACCCGTATTGCTTATTATAGTTACACTTTCCGGATTTATAGGAGTGTATCAGACTATAGCGGCATAAAAAATGTCGGCATACAGTGCTTAAAAAAAACAAGAGCCAAGCTGTGATTGCAGCTTGGCATATTTTTTATGCCGAAATAGATAAAAATGCTTGCAATATACCCCTAGGGGGTATATAATAGCCATGTGAAAAGGAGATGATAGAAGTGTCAGAAGATAAATGCTGCTGTCATAAAACCAAAATAAGAACAGAAAAGGAATATAAGGACCTCATAAACCGCCTTAACCGTATAGAAGGGCAGATAAGGGGCATAAAAAATATGGTGGAAAAGAACGCCTACTGTCCTGACATACTCATTCAGGTGGCGGCGGCCAATGCGGCGTTAAACAGCTTCAATAAGGTGCTGTTGGCTAATCATATAAGGACATGTGTTGCCGAGGACATAAGAGAGGGTAAGGACGAAATCATAGACGAGCTTGTGTCAACATTGCAGAAGCTCATGAAATAATCGATACCTAAGGAGGAAAGAATATGGAGCAGTATATCGTTACGGGTATGACCTGCGCCGCCTGCAGTGCCAGAGTGGAAAAGGCCGTATCTAAGGTGGAGGGCGTCACCTCCTGCTCCGTCAGTCTGCTGACAAATTCAATGGGCGTTGAGGGGACAGCCTCGGCGCAGGATATAATTGCGGCGGTGGAGGCCGCAGGTTACGGAGCCGAAGTAAAGGGAGCGGCAAAAAACGGTAAAGGTACAGTCTCATCTGCCGCCGCCGAAGACATGCTGAAGGACAGGGAAACACCTCTGCTTAAAAAGAGACTTATTGCATCACTGGGATTTTTGATTGTTCTCATGTATTTTTCTATGGGTCACATGATGTGGGGCTGGCCTCTGCCGAGCTTCTTTAATGACAACCATGTGGCGATGGGACTTATTCAGCTTTTGTTGACCGTGGCAGTAATGGTTATAAACCAGAAGTTTTTCATAAGCGGCTTTAAAAGCCTTCTGCATAGGGCACCCAATATGGATACCCTTGTAGCTCTCGGTGCGGGGGCATCCTTTGCCTACAGCGTGTATGCTCTGCTTGCCATGACGGGAGCACAGACAAGGGGAGATATGGAAGCCGTAATGTCATATATGCATGAATTCTACTTTGAGTCGGCGGCAATGATACTGACACTGATAACAGTAGGAAAAATGCTTGAGGCACGTTCCAAGGGCAGGACCACCGATGCCCTTAAGGGACTGATGAAGCTGGCGCCCAAAACAGCCACCATAGTTGAAAACGGCGTTGAAAAAGAGGTATCAATAGAACGGGTCAAAAAGGGAGACATATTTGTTGTACGCCCCGGTGAGAATATACCCGTTGACGGCATAGTTATCGAAGGAAACAGCGCTGTAAATGAGTCGGCGCTTACAGGCGAAAGTATTCCCGTGGATAAGGCCGCCGGTGACAGAGTATCTGCCGCAACTGTCAATCAGGCAGGCTTTATCAAATGCCAGGCCACAAGAGTAGGCGAGGACACGACCCTTTCCCAGATAATACAGATGGTAAGCGATGCGGCGGCTACCAAAGCGCCCATTGCAAAGATAGCCGACAGGGTTTCGGGAATATTTGTGCCGACTGTCATCGCCGTTGCGGCGGTAACCATAGCTGTATGGCTCATAGCCGGTGAGAGTGTGGGCTTTGCCCTTGCCAGAGGTATATCTGTGCTTGTTATAAGCTGCCCCTGCGCTCTGGGACTTGCAACACCCGTTGCCATAATGGTCGGCAGCGGCATGGGAGCAAAAAACGGTATAATGTTTAAAACTGCTGTTTCATTGGAAGAAACGGGCAAAACCGAGATAGTTGCACTGGATAAGACGGGAACAATAACCGAAGGCGACCCCAGAGTTACGGATATAATACCTGCTGAGGGAACTGACGCCGATAAACTGCTGGCTATGGCCTGCGCCCTTGAGAAAAAGAGCGAGCATCCTCTGGCGGGTGCGGTACTCAAGGCCGCTGAGGAGAAAAATATATCGGGAGCAGAGGTATCAGACTTTAAGGCGCTTCCCGGAAACGGCCTTTCGGCTGTGCTTGACGGCAGTGAGCTTTGCGGCGGAAATATGAAGTTTATAAGCGGACATGCCGATATTTCCGAGTACATGCTCAAAAAATCCGAAGCCCTCGCCGAAGAAGGAAAAACACCGCTGTTTTTCAGCAGGGACGGAAAGCTTGAGGGTATTATTGCGGTGGCGGACGTCATAAAGGAGGACAGCCCGCAGGCAGTCAAGGAGCTGCAAAATATGGGTATTCATGTTGTTATGCTCACAGGCGACAATGAAAGAACAGCCAAAGCCATAGGGAAACAGGCAGGCGTTGACGAAGTAATAGCGGGCGTGCTACCCGACGGAAAGGAAAGCGTTATCCGTTCCCTTAAGAAAAAGGGCAAGGTAACTATGGTCGGAGACGGTATAAACGATGCGCCTGCGCTTACCAGAGCCGACATAGGCATAGCCATAGGCGCCGGTGCGGACATTGCCATCGACGCCGCCGATGTTGTACTGATGAAAAGCCGTTTAAGTGATGTGCCTGCAGCCATAAGACTGAGTAGGTCAACACTTAAAAATATACATGAAAACCTGTTCTGGGCATTTTTCTATAACGTTATAGGAATACCCCTTGCCGCAGGAATATGGTATCCGTTATTCGGTCTGAAGCTGAACCCGATGTTCGGAGCGGCGGCCATGAGCCTGTCCAGCTTCTGCGTTGTTACAAACGCTTTAAGACTGAATTTAATAAATATAAGAGATTCCAAAAAGGATAAAAAAATTAAACACAAGAATAAAAAGGAGGAAAAAGAAATGGAAAAGACAATGATGATTGAGGGCATGATGTGCGGACATTGCGAGGCAGCTGTTAAGAAATGCCTTGAGGCTCTTCCCGGTGTGGCAGAGGCAGACGTAAGCCATGAGGCAGGTAAGGCAGTAGTTAAACTCAGCGCAGATGTAGCCGATGAGGTTCTCAAAAAAGCCGTTGAGGATAAGGACTACAAAGTAACAGACATAAAATAAGTATTTCGGAGCGCTGTTAAGCGCTCTTTTTTATTTGCAGAATATATTCATTGACAGCAGTTTATGCAGCTATTATACTGTAAATATATTTACAGTAAATTAGTTTATAATAAATCTGTTTACAGTGGGGAGTGGTTTAATGCCGAGTTCACCTAAGATACCTAAAGAAAAAATATTGCAGACGGCACTTGATATGCTTATAAGAGACGGATATTCTTCCGTTAATATAAAGTCGCTGGCAAAGGAACTGGGGTGTTCTACACAGCCGATTTCCTGGCATTTCGGAAATATGGAAAGCTTCCGAAATGAGTTGACGGCAGAGGCGGGAAGGCACGTCAGGGAGAAGCTGAGCATTGGAGAAGAAACGGGTCTCGAGGCTTTGGAGAAGATAGGCAGTGCATATTTCGATATTGCCGTTGACGAGCCTAACCTGTTTCGGTTTGTATGCATGGGGGAAAGCGGAAGGCATGAAAAAAACGGTATGTCCTCATGGCTGGACTATGATTATTATGCCGACATAATGAAGCAGATTGTAGAAAAATACTCTGTTACCGAGGAGCAGGCAAAGAAATTTATGCAGACAACTATCATATACATGCACGGCACAGCCTGCCTTATTGCAAGCGGCATGGTAAGTGAAACAAGAGAAACGATATATAAAATGTTTAAGGAGGCTTTTTACAGCTTTCTTGCAGGTATAAAGGAATTAAAATAAAGAGGGGGAAAGAAAATGAAAAGTCTTGAGACTATTCAGAAGGCATTCAGGGTGTTTAGAATCTTGTCGAAAATTGCAATGATAATTTCCTTTGTGAGCTTCGGTCTGGCTCTGCTCGGCGTTATATGCAGCATAATATGGGGAAACGGCGGTGCGGTTTTCGGAACGGGTGCGGAGCTGACATTAAAGCTGACGGAAACATCGGCTATCGGTGAAATGACGGGTATGCTTATTGCGGATGCAGTGTTTGCGCTGACCGACGGTATACTCTTCCTGTATGCCTACATGTATTTCAGCATGGAACAGAAGGACGGAACACCTTTTACAAAAAGCGGAGCGGACTTTTTAAGGAAGCTCGGCATAATGACCATTGTACTGCCCATAATAGCAGGGGTGGTATATGTAATCGTGCATGAGTTCATCGGAACTGCCAGTGCGGGCGACTACAGCAATGAGGCAAGTGTGACCCTCGGTGTAGTGCTCATAATTGTTTCGCTTGTACTGCGTTACGGTGCGGATTTGGAGGAACAAAATAATAACGGAGGAACGAAATATATATGAAGCTTCTTATAGTAAATACTCTGCCGAAGGACTGCCCCGAAGCCTTGGAGGCCGTAAACGAGCTTATGAAGGCGGTTTCGGACGTCAGAGTAATAAATGCCTATGAAATGAATATAAGTCCGTGTATAGGCTGCAATGCCTGCTGGCTTGTGACACCCGGGATATGCTCGGTAAAGGACGGGTATGAGGATATACTTAAGGGCTGTATAGAGTGCGAAAATGTAATATTCCTTTCGGGTACGGCGCTTAACTTTGTTGACCACCGCATGAAAAACGTCATCGACAGGCTTCTGCCGCTGGCGACCATGTATATACATATAGTGGACGGACAGTGCAGACATGTGCCCCGCTATAACAGAAAATATCGTTTCGGACTGCTTTATTTGGGAGAGGCTGACAGAGACTATCTCAACGAATGGCTGGCGAGGGTGGCGCTCAATTTCGGCGGCGAAAGCATGAGTGCTGTGCCCATAGCCCATACAAGGGAGGTGTTACCGTGCATCTTGTGATAATAAGCGGTGCGGCAAGAGCCCGTGAAAGAAGCAATACAGCAAAAATAATAACTGCTTTCTTAAAGGGACTTGAGGAAAACGGCGGAAGTGCGGAAATATATTACCTTTCCGACAGAAAACAGTGGCAAGCGGCGGCAGAGGCTTTTCAAAGCAATGAAAACATACTTTTTGCACTGCCACTGTATGTGGAGAACATACCCGGCCTAATGCTGGAATTTCTGGAAGGGCTTAATCCCAAAACAAAAAAGGGCACACGAATTGCGTTCATATTGCAGGGAGGCTTCCCCGAGGGCTCCCAGAGCAGATGCTGTGAGAAATACTTGGAAACACTGCCGAAGCTTCTCGGCTGTGAATATGCGGGAACACTCATAAAGGGCGACATGTTCGGTCTCAGCCTGACAGAGGAAAAGCAAAGGGAGAAAATGCTTGAGCCCTATATTGAAATGGGAAGGCTTTTTTGCAGAACAAGCTGTTTTGACAAAAAAACGTCGGATGCCTTTGCAGCGCCTGAGTATATGCCCGAAAGCCAGATAAGAATGTTCAATATATTCGGAAGAACCGTTCAGAAAATATTTATGGGTAGAATTGCTAAAAAGATGGGCTGTAGGGGCAGACTGGACGCAAAGCCCTATGAAATCAATGAATAAAGAGCCTGTTATCGTGGCTGAAAGGAGACAGACATGGAGTCTGAATTTATAAATATAACCGAGGAAAACCTTGCCGATGAGCATATATGCTGTATAATTAGAAGCAAGAAGAAGCATCCGGGCATTGAAGCAAAAAAGAAGTGGCTGTCGCAAAGGCTTAAGGAAGGACATGTTTTCAGAAAGCTTAATGCCAAGGCGGCGGTATTTATTGAGTATGCCCCGCTGGAAACGGCATGGGTTCCCATTGAAGGAAGTAACTATTTTTATATATACTGTCTTTGGGTAACAGGAGCTCCGAAGGGCAGCGGATACGGCAAGGCGCTTATGGAACATTGTCTGGCGGACGCCAAGGCAAAGGGAAAATCGGGCGTTTGTATGCTGGGAGCGAAAAAGCAGAAGGCGTGGCTTTCCGACCAGTCCTTTGCGAAAAAGTACGGCTTTGAGACGGTTGATACAACCGAAAGCGGGTATGAACTGCTGGCGCTTTCCTTTGACGGAACGGTTCCTAAGTTTACGGAGAGGGCAAGAAGCGGCAGTATAGAAAATAAGGAGCTTGCCGTATATTATGACATGCAGTGTCCCTACATATATCAGAGAATAGAGGGTATAGCAAAATACTGCGAAACCAACAGCATACCCGTATCGCTGACAGAGGTTGACACGCTTCAAAAGGCAAAGAATATGCCCTGCCCATTCAATAACTGGGCTGTGTTCTATAAGGGAAAATTTGAGACTGTGAACCAGCTGGATGCTTCGGGAATTGAAAAGCTTCTGAAAAAATAAAAACAGCGTCTACTGGCGTTATAGTATTATACGAGGCAGGGAGGAAACAATATGAGAAAGATAATTATCGACACCGACACAGGCAGTGATGATGCCGTAGCCATACTCATGGCGCTGAGAGAGCCGACGGTTGAGGTTGTAGCTGTCACTACGGTATGCGGCAACGTGAACATGGAGCAGGCCACAATAAACGCATTCAGGAGCATTGAAGCGGCAGATACATACGTTCCTCCTGTATATAAGGGAGCATATCGTCCGCTGATGCGGGATGCGGTAACGGCTGAAAACGTACACGGGCAGGACGGAATGGGTGACCTCGGTCTGCCTATTCCCGACATGCAGGCTGAAAAAGAACATGCCGTAGAGGCGCTGATAAGAATTGTAAAGGAAAATCCCGGTGAGATAGAAATTGTCGCCATAGGCCCTGTTACAAATCTTGCCCTTGCCATGATGAAGGACCCGGAAGCCATGAAGCTTGTTAAGCATATATACAGCATGGGCAGCGGCGGCTACGGAATGGGCAATGTTACCAGTGTGGCAGAGTTCAATGTATTTGTTGATGCGGAGGCCTATAAGGTAATGGTGGATTTCCCCGTTCCTAAGACAATTATCGGATATGATATATGCAGTCTTCCAGGGGCATTTATTGAGGAAAACGAAATAGATGAGATGAAAAATGAGGGACCGGTCTCACAATTTGCCATAGACTGCAATTCAACCCTTATTGACTACTGCAAACGTGTTTGGGGCAGCAGAAAGCTTGACCTGCCCGACCCCTATGCAATGGCGGCGGCTCTTTGGCCTGAGACGGTTCTGGAGGAACATGAATGCCACTGCTTCGTTTGCACGGCGGACGACCCTGCATACGGACAGGTGGTGGTTGACTACAGAAAATTTGACGCCGTAAACAAGGACAAGCTTGAAAAACGCAGACCTAATGCGAATGTTATAAAGCTGATGGATACGGCTCTGTTCAAGAAAAAACTGAGAGAGTGTCTGAAAACGGAATAATACAAAATATCAAAAAGGCTGTGGAGCATTTAAACCACAGCCTTTTATATGTTCCCGAGGTGATTCGAACACCCGACCTACCGCTTAGGAGAACCATTGAACATTTGTCATCTGTGTTCACCTATGTACAGGAAAGTCGCTATCCGTCAGGCTTTTTTCGTATTCCGAGTCGCTCCGTGTTCGTCCAAGTTCACCGGTGTCGTTAGATGTTCACCGG
>JAQXNZ010000025.1 GCA_029098265.1 Clostridia bacterium
AAACCGCCTGACACTGCTTCGGAGCATTTTCCTTTGCCAATGTCAGACGGCTGCTATCACTATTATATTTTTCAAAGGCTTTCCGTTCCGTAAAAAGCGGCAGACGATATTACAGAAGCTTTAATCCTCTGTATCCTTTCCTGTCAGATTGACAGCCTTTTCAAAGAAATCTTCGGCGCCGAAATTTCCCGATTTCAGCACAAGGCGTATATTGCGTTTATCCAAAGGTGTCATAACAGGAACACCCGGGTCAACTGATTTGCCGATAATATATGAGTCAAAGCCAAGCTTCTTTGTTATTGCGCCCGATGTTTCTCCGCCTGCGCATATTATCCTTGTATAACCGTTTTTAACCGCAGTATCGGCCAGCTCAGCCATAGCGTTTTCAAGGCTTTCCGATATTTCCTTTGCTCCGTGCCTCTGGTTGTATTTTACATTGTCGGGCGTATCGGAGCTGTAAACAAGTACGGTTCTATCGGGATTTTCGGTTACAAAATTCCAAAGGTCGCCTACCGTCTGCTTTTCGTACAGCAGTCTTATGGCGTTTATTTTAAATGCCGTTCCGCCGTTGTCAATATAGCGGTCAATCTGTTTTCTTGTGGCTTCTGAACAGCTGCCTGCAATAATGAGCGCTCTACCCTCCGTTCCGCAGTACGCCGAAGCTTTTGTCTGTCCTTCACAGCTTCTTCCTGCCAGAGTCTCTATAATACCCGAGCCTCCCGTCAGAAATTTAAGTCCGCCGAATAAATCCGCAATTCTTTCGGCGTCATGGTCTATCACATAATCGGGAACAATAAAGTAGTTTCCGCACTGCTTTTCAAATTCGTTAAGACGGTTCCAAACCTCCTCGTCTTCCTCCTTCATTTCCTCTATATCTACATTTATGCAGGGATACTCGCTCTGGGGCTTCATCAGCTCCGCTATCTCGCTGTCCCACATGGGGTTAACGGGGTGGTTTTTCATGGGACTTTCCGCAAGAGGTACGCCGTTTACATACAGCACTCCCTTTTCAACCGTGCGTCCGTTTACGGGAAGTGCAGGACAGAGTATGGTCTTTGTTTCTCCCAGAGCCTCCATTACGGCCTGTGACACAGGGCCTATATTGCCCTTAGGCGTGGAGTCAAAGGTGGAGCAGTATTTATAATAGAACTGTTTAGCGCCCATAGCTTTAAGACTTTCAAGGGCATCAAGAGCTGTCCTTACAGCTTCATCACTGTCTATGCTCCTTATTTTAAGCGCTATAACCACAGCCCTTACATCATCGTCAAAGACTGTATCCGCTTTCGGTATTCCGTTAAACAGTACCGTTTTAAGCCCGCCTTTTTCAAAAAACGAGGCCGCATCCGATGCTCCCGTAAAATCATCCGCTATACATCCCCAAAGTACAGTGTCTGCCATAATCGCACCTCCTGAATTATTTATAAAACATATATTGTAAACCCGCCCTGTCTGCGGCAAAAAAAGTTCAAAACTCACTTATAAGTAAAATCCGTTTAGAACACCGTATTTACGGTTTGCTGAAACTACTTTCAGCATATCATACATATTTTATGCGTACAATAGAAAAAAAGGACGAAAAATAAATTTTCGTCCGTAATTGCTTAATATTATCAACAGCCCATGAGCGTAGGGTCTATGTCCCCCTTTGGAGGTACTATGCATAAAAGTTCAAGCTTTTCCGTCTCGGAAGAATTATAAAATCTGTGTGGCACCTTTCCGGGAACATATATCCATGTGCCGTGCTCCATTTTATGTTCTTCTCCGTCTATAACAAAATAGCCTTCTCCGCTGAGCATTACGCACCAGTGAGGCCAGCCGTGCTTATGCTGATCCTTTTCGCCTGCTCCCGGTTCCAATGTCCAGCAGCGCATAACAAATTCATCACTGAAATGCTTAGGTCCGAATACTATCTTCTTTGTGGCATTTTTAATAAAACAGCCCGGTGCATTGGGCAGGTCCTGTATTCTTCCTACATATTTTGTTTCTTCCATATTAATCCCCCTCTTTTTTCGGATTACTCCTTCTTTATATTACACCCGCTTAAGGCATAGAGCAATAACCCATAAAAATTATTTATACCGTGTTTCCCGTTACATAAACATGATTCTCCAATATCCCATGCTGAGGGCAACGGTAGCAATGACATAAAGGAGTGTTTCATTCAGCCTTTTCTCCTTAGCCGAGATTATCATATTTATAACGCCCACTATGCCTATAAGCACCAGTGCAATGAGACTTGTGAAAAGCCCCTGTATAAACATATACTCCAGTACCACCATAGCTGCCATAACTATAAACAGTATTTTTAACATCTTTGAAAATCTTTCCATTTAAATTCCTCCCTATTTATCCTGATTATTCTCCGTTTGCATCTGCTTTTCTATCCACGCCATAAGCAGATTTACTATTTTTTTCTGCTGTGTCGGTGTCAGCTCCCTGCCCGGCGGTATTTTATACCACTTGCCAAGACACCCTCTGCAGCAGCAGGCAGTGGCGTGCTGTGCCTTGAATACCGGGTGCCCTCTCATGGGAGTCTGTCTGCCGTCGTTGGGTATATAGGCAGGCGCAAGTCTCGTTCTTACAAACTCCTCGGCATGCTTCCTTATTTTGTCCATTCCGTTTTTTTGAATATATTCCCTGTCCTTTTCGTCAAGCTTAAACCTGCATCTGAAATCCGAGCGTTCAAGCTTTTTCAGTGCCTCATCAATTGTCTGCATATTACCGCTTCCTTATACTATAAAGTGTATTGTATGGGGTGATAAAAGTCAAATAAAAACGTGAATTTAAACAAAGACCTATGAAATCAGCCATACACGTCAACGGGTATTGTTCATTTTTGCTTTAAAGCTGTCATAAACGGTTTCATGTGCGTATATCACGGACAAACAGGTAAAAATGACAGTTATATATTAAAACAGTTCACCGCTGAAAAACAAATACAGTCAGACTAAGATTGACTTTGCTCTTTGGCAAAACTATAATTTAAGTACCGATAAGTATATAAGGAGGCATATAAATGGTCACATTGGAAATGATATTTCAGGCCCAGAGGGTACTAAAGGACACTGCTACAGTGACACCCGTAATCAAAGCCGATAAAATAGGAGAAAATCTTTATCTTAAATCAGAAAACTTCCAGCTTACAGGCTCATTTAAGCTGAGGGGAGCCTATTACAAAATAGCCACCCTTACCGCCGAGGAAGCACAAAAAGGTGTAATTGCCTGTTCCGCAGGAAACCATGCCCAGGGTGTTGCACTTTCAGCTGCCAAGAGAGGTATTAAATCCGTTATATGTATGCCCGCCGGCGCACCCATATCAAAGGTAGAGGCAACCAAAAGCTACGGCGGAGAGGTTGTTCTTGTTCCGGGCGTATATGATGATGCAGCAAAAAAAGCCGAAGAGCTGATGAAAAGCGAAGGCTATACGTTTGTACACCCCTTCAACGACGAAAAGGTAATAGCAGGCCAGGGTACCATTGGTCTTGAAATAATGCAGCAGCTGCCCGATGTAGAGGTCGTATATGTTCCCATAGGAGGCGGCGGACTTATAAGCGGAGTTTCCTACGCCCTTAAGGCACTCAATCCCGAATGTATAGTAGTAGGAGTTCAGGCCGCAGGTGCTCCCGGTATGTATGAGTCTCTGAAAGAAGGAAAGGTCATTGAGCTAGACAAGGTATCCACCATCGCCGACGGTATCGCCGTTAAGAAACCCGGAGACATCACCTTTGAAATGTGCCAGAAATATGTTGACAAGGTTGTTACCGTATCCGAGGAAGAAATATCGACTGCCATTCTTACACTTATGGAGAAGCAGAAAACCGTTGCCGAGGGTGCGGGAGCTTCTGCCCTTGCCGCCGCCATGTTTGACAAGGCAGGACTTAAGGGCAAAAAATCCGTCTGCATAATTTCCGGAGGCAATATTGACGTAAATATACTCTCAAGGATAATCACCCAGGGTCTCAATAAGACAGGCCGAATTGCCAATATCGAAACCAAGGTAATAGATAAGCCTGGTGAGCTGATTTCACTGCTTCAGGTGATAGCCCAAACAGGTGCAAACATACTGAGCATCAACCATGAAAGAGAGGATTTGCGCTCCGAGGTAGATTCCTGCGTTGTGACAATGGTGCTTGAAACAAGGAACACAGCACATGTAAAGGAAATTAAGGAACTTCTCATGTCGAAAGGATACGAAATCCTTTAAATACTATATAATACAGCCGCCTGCAAAACAGGCGGCTGTATCGTTATCTGTCTATTATTATTTTGCTTATATAAATCTTCCTGTCACACTTTCGGGTGTATTTTTTATGTCCTCGGGTGTTCCTGCGGCAACTATTCTTCCTCCGTCTGCTCCGCCTCCGGGACCCATATCGATTATATAGTCCGCATTTCTTATGACATCTAAATCATGCTCTATGACAATGACAGTAGCACCGTTTTCAATGAGAGTTCTGAATACGCCAAGCAGTGTCTGTACGTCCAATGGGTGCAGTCCTATGGTCGGCTCATCAAAAACAAATACAGAGTCCGACTGGGTCTTTCCCATTTCGCTGGCCAGTTTAAGACGCTGTGCTTCTCCGCCCGACAGGCTCGGGGTTTCCTCACCGAGGGTAAGATAGCCAAGACCCAAATCCTTAAGCACCTGCAGTCTCTGGCTCACTGTCTTCATATCCGCACAGGCAGTCAAAGCCGAATTTATATCCATAGCCATTATTTCGGGCAGAGAATATTCCTCACCCTGTTTGTTTCTGTATTTCACCCTATATGCTTCCTTGCCGTAGCGTGAGCCTCGGCAGTCAGGACAGGGCACCTCAACATCGGGCAAAAACTGTACATCAAGGCTTATTATTCCAGTACCGTCGCAGGCAGGACAGCGCAGTGAGCCCGTGTTATAAGAAAAATTACCTGCTTTATAGCCCCGCTCCTTGGCATCGGGTGTCTTGGCAAATATTTTGCGCAGTTCATCATGGACATTGGCATAGGTAGCCACTGTAGAACGCACGTTTATTCCTATGGGCGTGGCATCAATAAGCTTGACCTGCTCTATGCCGTCAGCCTCTACGGACTTCACATGCTCGGGAAGCTTTGTTCCGTTTAAAGCCGCAGTCAGCCCGGGCACAAGACTTTCCAACACCAGTGTTGTTTTCCCCGAGCCTGATACGCCAGTAACAACCGTCAGTCTGCCCTTTGGTATATCCGTCTCCAGCGGCTTAACCGTATGAATGGCATCTGTAGAAAGATATATCCTGCCCTCGGCAAACAGCTCCGAAGCAGGAATTTTATTTTTTAATACCTTTGTTTTTCCCGCAAGGAACGGGCCTATCTGCGAATTGGGATTGTTCTTTATATTGTCAATTGTGCCCTCTGCAATTACCCTTCCGCCCTTTGCTCCCGCCTCAGGCCCCATTTCTATGAGCCAGTCGGCCTCAGACAGTATCTGTGTGTCATGGTCAACCAATATAACCGTGTTGCCGTCATCTATAAGGTCATGCATAACTCCCGTAAGGCCGATTATGTTTGACGGATGCAGACCGATTGACGGCTCGTCCAGAACATACATAACGCCTGTGGTACGGTTGCGTACGGCACGGGCAAGCTGCATACGCTGGCGTTCTCCCGTGGAAAGTGTTGACGAAGCCCTGTCAATGGTAAGATAGCCAAGCCCCAAATCCATAAGCCGCCTTGCGGCTGTATCAAAGGAGTCGCATATACTTTTTGCCATGGGCCGCATTTCCTCAGGCAGTGAATCAGGCACGCCTGCAACCCACTGTGACAAATCCGAAAGGGTCATTCGGCAGGCTTCATCCAGCGATATGCCCCTGAGTTTCGGTGCTCTTGCCGCCTCGGACAGCCTTGAACCGCCGCAGTCGGGACATGTGTCCTGCTTAAGAAATCTTTCAACACGCTTCATGCCGTTTTCGTCCTTTACCTTGGACAGAGCATTTTTAACAGTATACACTGCGCTGTAGTAGGTAAAATCCAGTTCCGCCGCATCATTTGAGTTTTTAGCCTTATAGAATATATGCTTTTTAACTGCGGGGCCGTTATAGACTATTTCCTTTTCTTCATCGGACAGCTCGCAAAAAGGCACGTCCGTACGCACTCCCATTGCACGGCACACATCGGTCATAAGCGACCACATCAGCGTTTTCCAAGGAGCCACAGCACCCTCATCAATGGTCAGAGACTCGTCCGGTACAAGAGAAGCCATATCCACATTTCTTACAGTTCCCGTTCCGTCACAGGTACGGCAAGCACCCTGAGAATTGAAAGCAAGCTCCTCCGCAGACGGTGCATAAAAATGCTCACCGCACACAGGACACACCAGTTCATGTCCTGCCGCAACGGCAAGTATCGGTTCCAGATAGTGTCCGTTGGGACAGCGATGGTTTGCAAGACGTGAAAACATCAGTCTCAGGCTGTTCAGCAGCTCCGTACCCGTTCCAAAGGTACTGCGTATACCCGGAACCCCGGGACGCTGATGGAGCGCCAGAGCCGCAGGCACATAAAGAACCTCATCCACTTGAGCCCTTGCCGCCTGGGTCATTCTTCTGCGGGTATAGGCAGACAGGGATTCCAAATACCTTCTCGAGCCCTCGGCATAGAGTACGCCCAGTGCCAGCGAGGACTTGCCGGAGCCCGACACACCCGCAATACCTACTATTTTATTGAGGGGCACGTCCACATCAATGTTTTTCAGATTGTGTACACGGGCTCCTCTTATTTTTATCCTGTCAATCATATTTTCCTCCGATATAATTCAGAATCCATACAATTCATATATTTTACTGCTAATTATACTTCCGCTGTATCATAAAATCAATGACCGTTCCTTTGTGAATACCCTCTTGAATTTTTCAGCTGCTATTGAAAAATACCAAAACAATGTTATAATGAACATTGTTCAGATTGTAGACAAACTGATTTTTGGTGAGGAAAGGTTTGGAAAACGAAGAGTTTTCCAAGTTAAATCCGCAGGAAAGCAAACCGGAAGAATATACTCCGGCACCGTTAGGTGTTCCCGAAGGGAATTTGTGAACCTGCTATAGAGACCGCGCACTTATCAGCGGCAATGCCGCCGCCTGCAAGCAGTCGCTTTGCAAGCAAAGTGATAACGGCCGAGGAGAATGGCGTGTTTCAAGTAGCACGCCGTAGGCGGCTTGCCTTTAGGCAAGTGCTGAGCTTATACGCTTTTTGAAAAGCGAGACTATGAGAAAATCTCTGTAAATTTGATTCTTCTATGATAATGAAGGGTGAGAAGCTTAAAGATTAGGCTAATCACCCTTTCTTTATATATAACAGCTGCCATTAGGCATGTCAAGAGCAGGTGGCTTTCCACCTGTCCTACAAACTGATTTTTTAGTTATTCCGGAAGGCGGCCTTCGTACATAATACTCAGCTCTCCGTATACCTGACCCCAATCCCGGATGGTGTTGGTCCATTTTTTAGTTGCCTCGAAAGTGGCCAGATACAGTGCTTTTAACAGAGCTGTAGCGCTTGGGAATACACTCCTCTGTCGGTTCAGTTTCCGATAGGTGGAATTCAGCGATTCGATAGCATTAGTCGTATAAATGACCTTTCTGACGGTCGCCGAAAACTTGAAAATCGGAGAAATTGCATCCCAGTTATCCTTCCAGCGTTTCATGGAATTCGGGTATTTGGGAACCCATTTTTCTGTTACACGCTCCAGCGCTGCCAGGGCTTTTTGTTCATCAGCTGCCTGATATATGGTCTTTAAATCTGCGGCAAATGCTTTCCGGTCTTTATCCGGAACATATTTCAGAGTATTCCTCACCTGATGGACGATGCAGCGCTGATACTCCGTTTTTGGAAATGCTGCTGAAATCGCTTCTTTTATTCCTGTAAGACCGTCAGCACAGATAATCAGGATATCCTTGACACCACGATTTTTTAGCTCATTTAAAACGGAAAGCCAGTATTTCGCACTTTCATTATCACCGATTGTAATCGTGAGAACTTCTTTTTTGCCTTCGGTGTTAATGCCCAGAATGACATAGGCAGCCAGCTTACGAATAACGCCATTATCCCGCACGGAATAATGAATTGCATCTATGTAGAGAATCGGATATACATCGTCCAGCGGTCGGTTTTGCCAATCTTCAATCTGTGGCAGAATCTTATCTGTTACATCGGAAATGAAACTCTCAGAGGTTTCAAAACCGTAGATATCTTCAATGGCGTCTGATATTTGGCGTGTAGTCATACCCTTGGCATACATTGAGATGATTTTCTGGTCAATATCCGAAATGTCTTTTTGGCGCTTCTTAACTACCTGTGGTTCAAACGTTGATTTTCGATCCTGTGGTACTTCGATCTCCATAGAGCCGTATCGGCTGTTGACCTGTTTACGTTTGTAACCGTTTCGATAATCATCATTATCAGAACGCTCTGATTTCTCATACCCAAGATGGTCATCCATTTCAGCCTCCATCATTGCCTTGATGGTACCGCCAAGAAGGTCTTTGAGTGCATCCTGAATATCTTCCGCAGTCTCAATATCATATTCTTCAAGAAGTTGACGAATGATATTTCTTTTGCCCTCTGTCATTTCCACTCTGTGAACTTGTTTCTTTTGTTTTGCCATAATAAAAGGTCCTCCTATTGATATTTTATTCTATCATTGAAGAACCTCTTAAATCTTATTTTACAGAAAAAATCTCACATACTCTGGGCATTAAAGCCCAGTGGATTAAACCGTGGACCACCACAACGAGAGACTCCGATTTCAGTGAAGAACTTCGCAACATTCTTGATGAGCAGTTTAACCCAGAATGTCCTAATGCCGTTTGGTGTACTGACATCACTTAC
>JAQXNZ010000026.1 GCA_029098265.1 Clostridia bacterium
AGTATGTAATGCAGAACGCAAGCAGAGCCGCATAAAGATAATTATATGCACTCAGCGATGAGAGTCTTTCCAGCATTTCTCTCAGCTCCTTTCAAAACCTGATTATACATCAAACAGGTATACTTAATCAACCTTTACGGCGGTATAATCGTGTCCGCAGGCAGGAAGCACTTTTTCGATAAAGTCCTTTAAGCCTATGACCAATGTCGCCGTATTTACACAGGGATGCACCGCTATGACTTCCCTGTCAAGTATATCCGAATCCAGCAGGAATTTCACCCTGTTTTCTTTGTCATTCATAAGCCCCAGAGGACTTACGCTGCCCGGGTGTATATCCAGATATTCCAGCATGTGACTCTCGTCGGCAAAGGTCATTCTCGGCACTCCTATCTGCTTTGATACCTTTCCTGTATTGAACTTTTTCGAGCCGTCCATTGTCAGCAAATAAAACTCACTGCCGTGTCTCGTGCTCAGAAAAAGATTTTTGCATATTTTAAGCCCTATTTTTTTCTCAATATCCTCGGCGGCGGCAATGGTCATAACTGCCTCATGGGTGTACCTTTCATATTTTATTCCCAGTCCGTCAAGAAATTCATAGGCTCTTTTTTCTCTGTCTTCCATAATTTCACCTGATGTCATTTATCCTTATTGAGATAGGCATATATTTCCCTTTTGGATACGCCTCTGTCCTTGGACACCCTTTTCATGGCGTCCTTTTCGCCCATGCCCTCGGAAATATATTTCTGCATGTGCTCCTCTATTGTTATTGAGCTCCAACTGTCAATTTCCTCCTGACGGAGTGCGCTCTCGCTCATGCCGCCCACAACAAGCACAAATTCACCCTTGGGCGGGTTGGCCTTGTAGTATTCCAGAAGTCCCGACAGCGTATCATGCCTGACTTCCTCATAGCGCTTGGTTATCTCCCTGACTGCGGCGGCCTCCCTGTCGCCTGCGGCCTTAAGCAGTGCCGCCAGCGTATCCGTCAGCCTGTGGGGCGCTTCGTAGAAAACCGTTGTCCTCGTTTCCTTTTCAAGATTTTTAAGCACCGTCTGTCTTTCCTTTTTGTCCGTCGGCAAAAAGCCCTCGAACACATACCGTCTGGCCTCCATGCCTGACAGCACAAGAGCCGATATGCCCGCCGACGCTCCCGGTGCTATGGTAACGGGTATTCCTTCCTCACGGCAGCGTTTTGCCATGTCCTCGCCGGGGTCGGAGATGCCGGGCATTCCCGCATCGGTCACAAGGGCAATGTTTTTGCCTTCCTTAAGCTTTTCAATAAGTACGGGACCCTTTGTTTCCAGATTATGCTGATGATAGCTGGTCATTGGCGTCTTTATCTCAAAGTGATTGAGCAGTTTCAAGGTATTTCTTGTATCCTCGGCGGCTATCAGGTCAACGGTCTTAAGTATTTCTATTACTCTCAGCGTCATATCCCCCAGATTTCCTATGGGAGTGGCGCATAAATATAAAGTTCCGCTCAAAGCATTCACCCTATTCGTAGTATATCTTCATTATTTCATCGGTATAGCTGTTGTCCTCCTTATATATGATAAGGGGCGGCATTACCTTTACCATCGGCTTGCCGTTGGAAACGGCCTCAATAAGCACCATTACCGGCTCCCTGTCGCAGAAGGAATGGACAAAGCGCAGTTTTTTCGGCTCCAGCCTGTATTTTCTCAAGGTGACCATAATGTCGGTCAGCCTATGGGGTCTGTGTACCATGTACAGCCTGCCCTGGGGCGCCAGAAGCCTTGCGGAGGCCGACACCACGTCCTCCAGAGAACACAGCACCTCATGTCTTGCTATGGTCTTTGGGGAATACTCATTTTTAAGTCCTCCGCCGTCATTCATATATGGCGGATTGACCGTAACCACATTGAAGGAAGATGCTCTGTAAAGCGCCTCGGTGTTTTTTACATCGCCCTCATCTATGGTTACTTTGTCCTGAAGGTCATTGAGCAGGACGGAGCGGTTTGCCATTTCAGCGCTTTCGCTCTGTATTTCCAGCCCCGTGAAGTGACTACCATCGGTCTTTGCCTCCAAAAGTATCGGTATAACCCCTGTGCCTGTACACAAATCCATAGCACGCTCGCCTTTTCTGACCTCGGCAAAGCCGCTGAGTATAACGGCGTCTATACCGAAGCAGAAGCGTTTGGGATCCTGTATTATCCTGTAGCCGTTGCGGTGGAGGTCGTCCACACGCTCATAGTCTTTTATTTCAACATTCATATCAGTCGTCAAGGCTCGTATCGAGCTTTTCCATATCGTCGCGTTTCTTCTGTTTCTTGGTCTTTATTACCTTTATCTCGTCAACGGAATAGAAATCTATTGTCGGCGGGTCGTTTTCCTTTTTCCTTACGGCGGCCTTTACAGCCTGCATGAGCACGTTAGTAGAAAGAATTTCTCCGGTGCCGTCAACGGTGCTGATTATATCGCCGACATTGGGCATCTTCTTGTTGAGCTCCTCGTAAACGTCCTCCTCATATTTCAGACAGCACATAAGCCTGCCGCATATACCCGAAATTTTGGCGGGGTTGAGAGAAAGACTCTGTTCCTTTGCCATCTTTATGCTGACGGGCTGGAAGTCACCTAAAAACGTTGCACAGCACAGTGAACGTCCGCATATACCGATGCCGTTTAACATCTTGGCTTCGTCACGCACGCCTATCTGTCTGAGTTCTATTCTTGTTCTGAATACGGAGGCCAGCTCCTTAACCAGCTCACGGAAGTCAACACGTTCGTCAGATGTAAAATAGAATATGAGCTTATTGTGGTCAAAGGTTATTTCCACGTCAATGAGCTTCATATCAAGCTTATGCTTAACTATCTTTTCAAGACATATCTGGAAAGCTTCCTTTTCCTTTTTGCGGTTTTCCTCCTCGCATATATCGTCCTCGGGTGTAGCCTTTCTTATGACTTTTTTAAGGGGCTGAATAACATCCGAGTCCTCGACCATTGTATTTCCCTTTATTACCGTGCTGTATTCCACACCTCTTATGGTCTCTACGATGGCGTGGCTGCCCTCCTCAAGCTTTTCACCGTCGGGGTCAAAGTAATACAGCTTTCCGGCCTTTTTAAATCTTACGCCTATTACCTCTATCATTTGGATAACTCTCCTTTTATATTTATAAACAGCATTTCCATAGCAAAAACGAAGTTGACATTCTGCCTGATCTGCCTTTTGGTTTCATTAATCAGTCCGTCCACGGCATACAGCCCGTCAAAGGATACCCTTTCCGCCTCGGCCTTTACGCCACCCAACATGTCCTTTTCTATGACAAGGCTCTCGTTTCCGGTGGTTTTATATACAAGGACGTCCCTGTACCATATATATATCATATCTGTGACGTCCGTTAAATCCTTAAATGCTTCCAGTTCCTTGGCGGCTTCGGTCAGGTCAAAGTAGGACAATCTGCCCATGTCCCTGAGTACCGCCGACATTTTTTCTCTGAGAGCGTTAAATTCCTCAGACTTTACAAATTTTACCGCATTTCCTATACTACCCTGGGAATATTCCGCAAACATTGCCGCATCGCTCTCATTGGCTATGCCCTTTGACACAAGATATTTTTTTACGGTATCGTTTGACAGGGGCTTTATACCGAAGGTCACACACCTTGACAAAATGGTTGGCAGAAACGCATCGGTATTTTCGGCAAGCAGCAGGAAAACCGCATACTCCGGCGGTTCCTCCAGTGTTTTAAGCAGTGCATTCTGGGCAGGCACAGTCATGGTGTCCGCCTTGGGTATTATATATATCTTATACCTGTGGCTGTAGGGCTTTATGTTCACGTCCGAGGTTATCTGTTCCCTGACGTCGTCCACGGAAAGCGCCTTGGTCTTTGTGGGATAGATATATGTTACATCGGGGTTGTTGCCGCCGTCAAATGTACGGCAGGATGTACATTTCCCGCAGGCTGTGTCTCCGCTGCCCTCGCACAGGAGCGTTTTGGCAAAGGCCGCCGCTATCAGACCCTTGCCGCAGCCGTCTGCTCCGCAGATTATATAGGCATGGGACACCATAGAATGCCTTACGGCACTTTTCATGCTCTTTATTATCTGTTCATTTCCTACGATCTCATTGAAATCATACATAGTGTTTTTCCTTAAGCAGTCTGTCTATTGCTTCAACTACATCTTTATGTACCGTTTCAACGCTTCTGTCCGCATCTATCGGCACTATCCTGTCGGGATACATTTTGCACAGCATTCTGTAGCCCTCGTACACTCTTTTGTGGAAATCCAGCTTTTCGGCCTCAAGCCTGTCCAAAGCCCTTTCGTTTTTCTTTCTCAATATGCCCTTTTCGGGCGACAGGTCGAAAAACAGCGTCATATCCGGCATAAGTCCGTGAAGGGCAAAGCTGTTCATCTGCATGATAACGTCTGCGCCCAAATTTCTTGCCGCACCCTGATAGGCAATGCTGGAATCGACAAATCTGTCACAGATAACTATCTTTCCCGCCTCAAGGGCAGGTATTATCTTTTCCTCCACATGCTGACTCCTTGCCGCCGCATATAGCAGGGCCTCGGTGGTACCCGTCATATTTTTGTTGTCTATATCAAGTATTATTTCCCTTATTTTTTCGCTTATTTCCGTTCCGCCGGGTTCCCTGGAAAAAACTATGTCCAGTCCTTTATCGGTCAGGTACTTCATAAGCAGCTCTATCTGTGTACTTTTGCCCGAACCGTCGGTGCCTTCAACGGTTATAAAACAGCCTTTCATAATGCCACCTCTTAAATTATACCTTAATAACTAATTATATCAAAATAGTATGATAAAGTACAGAAAAAAGATTTTATGACTTCATGGGGCGCTGCCCCAAACCCCGCAAGGCTGGCTTTTCATGGGGCGCTGCCCCAAACCCTACAAGCCTTTAAAAAGGCTTGACCTAAACTTTATTTCCGAAAAACATTCGTTTTTCGGAAGGTAAATCTATTGGCAAACAAAACCCCTGCTGTAATTTATTCACAACTGGATAATTATTTAAAAAGCTAACCTCGCAGAAATTCATTTTCTGCGAGGTCAATACATAGCGAATAGACCACTCTAAAGGCGAAAGTTTCCTCGGGAACTTTCGCCTTTAGCTCCGACCAAGTCGAAATCCTGTGGGATTTCGACTTAAGCGCCCCCGCCGCGCAAAAAAGCGGCGCTCATTGAGCGCCGCTAAATATAGGTGGGTTTATAATGAATTGTTAGTTCATTTTTTCAGCTTTAACCTTCTTGAGAGCCTCAACGAGTTTAGGAAGGATAACCTTAACGTCGCCTACTACACCAAGGTCAGATACTTTGAAGATGTCAGCGTTGTCATCTTTGTTGATTGAGATAACAACTTCTGAGCTCTCCATACCTGCAACGTGCTGGATAGCACCAGAGATACCGCATGCAAGGTAGAGGTTAGGTCTAACAGTCTTACCTGTCTGTCCAACCTGACGCTCTTTGCTGAGCCAGCCTGCTTCGATAACGGGTCTTGTACCGGAAACGATACCGCCGAGCTCGTCAGCAACTTCCTGAAGTACGGGAACGAATTCAGGTCCGCCGATACCACGTCCGCCTGATACGAGTACCTTAGAATCTGTGATATCAACAATCTTCTTTGTTTCCTTAACTTCTTCGATGATTTCAACATTCATGTCAGCGGGAACGAAGTCAACCTTGAAGTTAACAACTTCGCCTGTTCTTGTCTCATCTTTAGCAAGTGCAGCCATAACGCCGGGACGTACTGTAGCCATCTGAGGTCTGTGGTTCTTGCAGACGATAGTAGCCATGATGTTGCCGCCGAATGCGGGACGTGTCATGTGAAGAAGCTTTGTTTCTTCGTTGATGCCAAGCTTTGTGCAGTCAGCTGTAAGACCTGTATGTACTCTAGCTGATACACGGGGAGCAAGGTCACGTCCGATTGATGTAGCTCCGTAAAGAACTATTTCGGGCTCAAGCTCTTTGATGATAGCTGTGATAGCCTTTGCATAGGGCTCTGTAGCATACTTCTCAAGCATGGGATCGTCAACTACAACAACTTTGTCAGCACCGTAAGCGATGAGCTCCTGTGCTTTATCTGTAATGTTTGAGCCAAGAAGAACTGCAACTACCTTTTCACCTAAATCAGCTGCAAGCTTTGTAGCCTCTCCGATAAGCTCAACTCCGACTTTCTGAATTTTTCCGTCTCTCTGTTCTGCGATTACATATACATCTTTACTCATCTTCGTGTCACCCCTCATCAAATAATATACTTCTCTTCAAGTTTAGCGATGATAGCCTTAACAGCGTCATCAGCAGAAGCGTCTTTAAGAACTGTTCCTGCACCCTTAGCCTGTTTTGTGAATGACTGAACAACGTTTGTGGGTGATCCCTTAAGACCAATGTGCTCGGGGTTGAGCTTGTCCTTAAGTTCTTCGAAGCCAAGAACCTTAACTTCCTTAGCATAAGCGTCGATTGTGCCGCCTACTGACATGTATCTGGGCTCAGCAAGCTCTGAAAGAGCTGTGATTACGCAGGGAGTTTTGATTCTAACCTTCTGATATCTGTCTTCGTACTGTCTCTTAACGATGATGCTGTTCTCGCTCTCAACCTGAATGTCCTCAGCATAAGATACCTGGGGAAGTCCAAGATGCTCTGCGATCTGGGGACCAACCTGAGCTGTGTCTCCGTCGATAGCCTGACGGCCTGTGATTATAAGATCGTAGTCAAGTGTTTTGATACCTGCTGCGATGATTGTTGATGTTGCAAGTGTGTCTGATCCGCCGAACTCTCTGCCTGAAATAAGAACGCCGTCGTCACATCCCATAGCAAGTGCTTCTCTGATAGCAACGTCTGCCTGAGGGGGTCCCATACATACAACTGTAACTGTGCCGCCAACCTGCTCTTTAATTCTTAAAGCAGCTTCGATACCGGACTTGTCATCGGGGTTGATGATGCTGGGTACGCCGTCTCTTATAAGTGTATTTGTCTTAGGGTCAAGTTTAACTTCCGATGTATCCGGAACCTGTTTTATACATACAATAATTTTCATTATTTATTTCTCCCTCCGCTATTATTTAACTTTCATTGCACCTGAAATAACCATCTTCTGAACTTCTGATGTGCCTTCGTAGATCTCTGTGATCTTAGCATCTCTCATCATTCTTTCAACGGGATATTCTCTTGTGTATCCGTAACCACCGAATAACTGAACGCAAGCTCTTGTTGTTTCGTTAGCAACGTCTGAGCAAACAAGTTTAGCCATAGCAGCGTATGTTGAAATAGGCTCGTGGTTGTCTTTAGCGCAAGCTGCTCTCCAAACGAGAAGTCTAGCGGCGTCAACCTTTGCCTGTAACTCAGCAAGTTTGAACTTTGTGTTCTGGAATGAACCGATTGTCTTGCCGAACTGTTTTCTTTCGCCTACATATTTGATTGTCTCGTTGATAGCGCCCTGAGCGATACCAAGAGCGATTGAAGCAACACCGATACGTCCGCCGTCAAGAGTTGCCATAGCAATCTTGAAGCCTTCGCCTTCTCTGCCGATAAGGTTTTCAGCAGGAACGATAACGTTGTCGAATGCAAGCTCACAGTTTGAAGCAGCTCTGATACCCATACGAGGGATGTCTTTGCCTACTGTGAATCCGGGCATACCCTTTTCAATGATGAAAGCTGAGATACCCTTTGTTCCCTTTGACTTATCTGTCATAGCAAATACTACGAAAATATCAGAGAAGCCTGAGTTTGTGATGAAGATCTTTGATCCGTTGAGCACATAGTGGTCGCCTTCTTTAACAGCTGTTGACTGCTGTCCTGCTGCGTCTGAACCGGCGTTGGGCTCTGTAAGACCGAAGCAGCCGTATTTCTGACCGCTTGCAAGGGGTTTATAATATTTTTCTTTCTGGAAATCGTTACCGAATGTTCCGATAAGTGTTGTACAAAGTGAAGTATGTACTGAGCAAGCTGTTGCTGTGCTGGCATCAACCTTAGCAAGCTCCTCAATGCAAAGAGCGTATGAAAGTGTGCTTGCACCTGCGCCGCCTACTTCTTTGGGGAAGGGAATGCTGAGAAGACCGTATTTAGCCATCTTGTCCATGATGCTTACATCATATTCTTCAGACTCGTCCATGTCAGCAGCCTTGGGCTTTACTTCTTTTTCAGCAAATTCTCTGTATAATTGCTGCTGAAGTAACTGTTCTTTTGTTAAACTGAATCCAACCATTATAAAATCCTCCTATAATTATAATATTGAGCCGTGCGAAGGGCAATTGCCCCGCCGAAGCCTGTTTACAGACCGGTAATCACGGCGAAAATTACTGACTCATTTTCCGTCTGCCTCCGTTATTATATATGACAGAAAAGCCTTCCCTCCCGTGTCGCAATTCGGGAGGCAGCCTTTCCGCATATTGAGGAAGTAGTTATACCCTTTCGGATATATTTAATGGAATTAAATCGTTATATGTTTTGCACGTTATATATTATAGCAAAAACCGTGCCAACTTCAACACCAAACATGGAAATTTAATATCATTCGGCACTTTTGACATTTTTTAGACAAAGGTAAACGGGCATATTTGCATATTTTTTAACAAATAAATAACCGTTTTCCTAATCAAAAATTTTTCAGTTCCAATTAAAACCAATTGGCTTCAAAGTAAAGTCGCAAATTTGAGACTCAATTATTTGCCATTTTGCCACTGAAAAATTTCAACGGCAATAATTCAACGGTTATTACAGCCAGTATCATTTTTGAGACCATTTATTTGATTTGAGACTGAATAGCCGCTCAAAAAATGACTTTTTATGCCGTATTTTCGCACCTGCATACCGTTTCACGTTCTTATTATAGCATAGATTTCGTGAAATGTTGTTAAACAGGCAACAAATTTTTTAAAAAAGCGGGAGCTTCCCATATATTATCAAATATACAAGAAACTCCCGTTCGGGATAGGATATTATCTAATAAGCTTAGCAGCCCATCGTCATTTCTCCGTTTTCGTCAAATGTCCATTTGACATCTTCTTCAAGCAAATCTACGCTGTCCTTAATCTCGTTATAAACAGCCTCGCTGACAAGCAGTGTGCTTATATGAAGTGTATTTTCGCAAACTATGACCTTTGCCTCCTCGGGCTTTGTTTTGCCCAGTGTCTTGAAGGCAACTCCCACCGTTTCCTCCTCCGTTGCAAAATGAGGGGGAACCTTGCCTCTTTCGAGGTATGTTGTAGGAACAAGGTTGATATACATTGCTTCGTAGTCTATCGCATCCACAAGCTTTTTGGTTGTCAGGTCTGCAAGACCGATACCTACCGCATTTCCGTAGGACTTGGGTGAAAGTCTGAGTATAGCCAGCTTGTTGATTCTCGGTGCCTCGGGCTCGGGAACACCCTTAACCATTATCCTTCCTATTACCTTTGTATCAACACCCGTTCCGCTGTACTGCTTACCCATTTCCTTTACGATGAGTACGTCAAGGTCATCAACGGGGAAGTGGGGAACCTGTTTCTGTGCAACCTTAAGCAGCTCTGCCTCATCCTCAAGGAATCTTTCCGGCTTGAGTGCTTTAATAATGTAGGTTTCGTCAACGGAATTCTCGATTATGGCTATACCTGCCAGATATGGTGCTTTCTCAAGAGATACCTTAAAGGAAAGGGGAATAGTCTCTCCGAGGTTATAGCCGTGCATGGCTGTTGCGCCCTTTTCCTTGCCGAGACCTACGGCACACATCTTAACAACGCCGCTTTCGTTCTTTGCCAGGAAATCCGTATGGGGCTTAACTCTGTTTACAACGATTATTCCGTCGGCACCGTAGGCATTTTTATCGAAGTATACAGGCGCTCCGTTTTCAGCGGTTCCCAGAAGCACGGGCTCCATGTCGGAGCGTACCTCACAGCCCATTGTTTCCTCGTCAATACCGTACTTATGCAGTACGTCCTTCTGACCCTGGGCAGTTGCTCCGCCGTGGCTTCCCATTGCGGGAACGATGAAGGGCTTTGCCTTGCAGTCGAATACATAGTCAACGGCTGCCTTTACTATTTTATCGATATTGTTTATGCCCCTTGAACCGGCACAAACTGCTATCTCGCTGTTTTCCTTTATTTTATCCCTGATGCCTATTCTGTCCAGCTCGCCCCATACGGCGGCCTTGATGTCGGCTATCTTTTCCGAATTAAGGTGCTGGCGAATTCTGTACATTTTGGGATAATTAAAATTCATTTCAACATGATACATTTAATCCGCCCCCGAATCAGCATTCAACATATCTTGTCTGAGCTATCTCGTCAGCTTTGTATTCTTTGTAATCCTCGCAGCCGGGGATAAGCTCGTCTGCTCTTGCAATGATTTCTTCAGGTGTAAGCAGAGGAAGCTCTGTTTCCATCCATTCCTTTGTAAGGCCTACGCTGGCAAGCTCCTCGTATGCTCTCTCTGTGATGTTGTCATAAGCGATTTCCTTATGGAGGTACTTAGCGATTGTAAGAACTGCGGGTGAGCCACCGATTGTACGTCCGGGAACAAGGCCGCATTCAAGGGCTGTAATTGTGTTCTTTGCAAGTGTAGCCTTTGTACCGCAGATGATGGGAATATCCTTTTTAAGTGTCTTAGCATATTCTCCCGAGCCGTGAGCTGTGTCGCCGCATCTGTACTGTCTCTTAGGGATAATACGAGCGTACCATTCGGGAACAACCATACCGATACCTACGGAAATAACCTCGCCTGTTCTGCCCATAAGAACGTTCTCGCCCTTAAGTATTGAAATCTGGCCGAGTACGGGGAGAAGAATTTCTTCCATAGTAACGATGTTCATCATCTCTGTGGCTGAGTTGTTGTTTGAAGCACGGCCTGTGATAACTACGTTATGTACGGGTATTATTTTCTTTGTGAAGTCGGGTCCCATGTAAAGCTCTGTTCCGGGATATACTTCCTTCCAAACCTTAAGATGGGGCTCCTGAGCGATTTCCTCGTCTCCGTAGTAGCCGAGGGGTTTCATTTCAAGATAGCCGAAATCCTTATTTATTCTGCCTCTGTCGGAAGCAGCCATTCTCATAATAGCGCCCTTTACTACAACACCGTCACTGGTTGTTGAGCAGGCATCAAGGTCAATTATATTAAGACCGGCAGGTCCGTCTATTGTTGAAGCAACAAGGTCAAATGCCTGTTTGGGCTCAAGTCCGCAGGCTTTAACGTCCTTTAAGTCAATAAGAACTATGTTAAGAGGGACAAGCTTTCCGTTTAACATTCCCTCCGGAATCATTTTATATTTTAACTGTGCCATGATAATTCCTCCTTAAGAATAGCAGATTAGTGGTTGCCGATAGCGGGTCTTCTGTCGTCAATGTTTTCGGGCTCGCAGTCCAGAAGATAAGCTTCCTCTGTGGGATGAAGCACGTTTACAATCTCCAGAACAGCCTTAGCGCATTTTCCGTCCTTATCGATACCTTTAACTATAACTGTCTGCATAGTCTCGGGAACACGGGGGATCATTATAAGCTCAAGCTTTTCGACATTTTCAAGCGCAGCCACTTCTCCTACAGCGTGCTCGATACGGCCTGTACGAAGGCTCTGCATCTTTGCCGATCTGAGGTTCTCAAGGCCCTTGATCTCTATTTCCTTAGGTACATTTCCCTGTTCAGCCGCAGCTACCTGCATCTTCTTGATGAACTCCGGTAACTTTGTGTGTAATAATTTCATATTATTCATCCTCTCTTCTTGAAAATTATCGGGTTGCCAATATAATACAGCAAAATCCGTGCCAACAAAAAAAGGCCCGATTTTCGGGTAAAAACAGGGCCTTTCAGTATTAATATATTGTTTTCAAGACATAAAGTGTATTAATTTCAAAACATGCGTCTTGAAATCAATACTATTTTTCATGCAGTCCGTATTTCTCCATTTTGGTATACAGCACAGAGCGGTGTATACCCAGTCTGTCGGCGGCCTTTTGTATTTTCCAGCCGCACTCGTCAAGCACTCCCGTTATATAGCTTTTCTCAAATTTGTCTCTGGCTGTCCGCAAATCATCGTCAAAGCTGCCCGCCGCAGAGGGTGCTTCCTCCTTAAGGCCGCCGGACGGAGTATTCATCGGCAGCAGTCCCGTATTGCCCTCGGTGATGACATAGCGTTCTATTTCGTTTCGCAGCTCCCTTATGTTTCCCGGCCAGCGGTACTGCAAAAGTCTCTGTTTTAGGGCAGGTGTAAGGCTTACGTCATGGTTGTACTTCTGATTGTATTCCTTGAGGAAATATTCCGTCAGCGCCGTTATATCATCGGGTCTTTCCCTAAGCGGCGGTATGTATACGGGTATTATATTCAGGCGGTAATACAGATCCTCCCTGAACTGACCCTCTCTGACCATTTTAACCAAATCCTTATTGGTTGCCGCTATTATGCGCACATCGGTATATATTATTCCCGTACCGCCGACCCTCTTTATCTCGCCGCTGTCCAGAAACCTCAGAAGCTTTGCCTGCATCAGCGGCGGCAGGTCGCCTATCTCATCAAGAAATACGGTTCCGCCGCTGCCCATTTCGAATATACCCTTTTTGCCGTTCTTGTCCGCCCCCGTGAAGGAGCCCTTTTCATATCCGAAGAACTCGGCCTCCATAAGCTCCGAGGGTATGGCACTGCAGTTGACGGGTAAAAATATCTCGTCCGCCCTGCAGCTGTTGGAGTGGATATAGTTTGCCAGCACGTCCTTGCCCGAGCCCGACTCGCCGTATATCAGTATGGTGCTGTCGGTCTTTGCCAGATACTTCATGCTCTCAAATATGCTTTTTACCTGACTGTCCGCCGTTATTATGGGTCTGTAGCGGTTATTGGCCTGCTGTATGAAAAGGAGGGTGTCCTTCATTTCCATGCGCTTTTCCTTTTCTATGCGCAGCTCCCTCTCCATTTCCTTCATAAACATTTCGTCATAGCTGAAGGCAATGACATATTTCAGCTTTGAGCCCTCATACACGGGCTTTGCAAGACAGTCAATGACCGTACCCGAGGAATTGATGCCCAGCTTTATCATGGTTTCCCTGCCGGTTCTCAATACCTCTACCACCGCAGAGCGGTCAAGCACCTCCTCGCTGACCAGGTCATATACCGACATGGACAGTGCTTTTTCCTCCGTTATATTATACATCTTCGGCAGAGTTGCGTTTACATAGAGTATTTTGCCCTCCGCATCGGATATAAGTATATTTCCGTAGTATTGGTCCAGACATTTTTTCAGCATGTCCAGAGTTTCCTGTTCGTTCAAATACGCCACCTCCGCTCTCAGGCAAGGCCTTTAAGTATCGAGTCAATACCGCCCTGTTCCGCCTTTCCCCTATACAGTCCGTGTATTCTTATAAAATCCTCTACGGACTCTGGCAGAAGATACCTGACGGAGCGACCCTCTCTGACTGCCTTTCTTATATTTGACGAGGATATATCCACCGACGGCGCTTCGACAAACCTGACGTCGGCACCGTATTCCCTCAGCTTTCCCATAGCCAGAAAGCCGCTTTTATTATATCCGGGTCTTGTTACCGCCGCAAAGGCGCACATGGAAGAAAGCCTGTCAAAGCCCTTCCAGCCCGTTATGTCCTCCAGTACATCGGCACCGATTATAAAATACAGCTCGGCATCGTCATCGCAGAGCATTTTCAGCTCTGCCACCGTGTCCACTGTATAGGCAATATCCTTTTTAGCCGTTTCTATTGATGACACACAAAAGTACCCGTTGCTCTCGGTTGCGGCACAGGCCATGCGGTATCTGTGGCTTTCTGATGCTCTGCCCGTTTTGTATGAGGTCTTTCCCGTGGGAATGAATATTACCTTATCCAGTCCAAGCTGTTCCCTTACGGTCTCGGCGGCTATAAGATGTCCGTTATGTATAGGGTCAAAGGTGCCGCCCATTATGCCTATTCTTTTATATCCGAAATAGTCTTTCTTCTCGCAGGCCATGTACCTTGTCTCCGAAAGAAAAACTATTCCGTTTCTGTCCGCCGCCATTCCGCAGGCCTCTTCGCCGCTGCCGTCGGTTATTATGATAAACTCACAGCCGTCTTTTTTAAGAAATTCATACAGTTCAATATAGTCCTGTCTGCTTTCGGCCCTTCCAAAAAGCTCCGCCGCCCTTTTGTCCGAAGTACCTGCGGCAAAGGCAATTTTGCCTGGTCTTGTGCCCGTCATAAAACCCTTTTCGTATTTTATACCTTCCTCCGCCGACTCGGTCTCCTCACCGACAGCGCCGAACACTCCGCCCGTGGGACACTCGGCATTTTCGATGCCTACGGATGCGCCGAAAAAAGAGATGCTGTCCGCATATTCTGCCAGTATTTCCCTTATAAGCTCCCCGAGACGGTAGTCTATCGTAAAGGCCGACCTGTAGCTTCCGAAGACTGTATCCCTAAGCCTGTTCAGCGCATTGCATATTTCCGCCTCTGCCTTTGTTTCGCAGATGCCGCAGACCGCTATGGGCAGTCCGTCGGCAGTCACCGTATCATATACAAATGATCCCATTGACAATCACCCTTTATGCGCCGTATTTTGCCTCAAGCGCCTTCATCATACTTTTATTTGCACCCTCTAAATCATTGCTGTCCGCACCGTAGCTTTTTACAAATGCTTTTGTTACCACGGCCGCCTCCTCATAAGGTCCCGGAACATTGAACACAAGGGTTTCGCCAAGCCTGCCTATGACAAGCTTGCTCCACATGTGTCCGTTTTTGCCGTAAAGCTCACAGCTATGCTTTTCCTCCAGTATGCTTTCCAATGACGAATGGGTAAAATCCTTTCCGAGCGTTGTGCTGTAACGGTGTCCGCCGCCGCTGCCGCCTATAAGCACGATAAGGTCATAGCCCTGCTCCGCAAAGCCCTTTATCGTATCGGTTATGCTTTCCTCCTTATCAAGCACAGGCGCAGTTCTTGATATAAATGCTCCTCCGTTGAGCTTAAGCAGCTCACCCATTATCATGGGGCTGTCCGTATCCAGCACAATGCCCGAAGCCAGCTCATCGCCTGTCGGTATTATAACGGCCTTTGTAAACATATCAGAGCCACCTTTCCTTCATGCACTGTCCCTCTTCATACTCGGGAACATCGTTTATATCAACTGTCTTTATTTTGCTTACCGATGATATCTGTGCCAGATCTGTCAGTGTTATTCCGTCGGCAAGAGATATTGCCTTTATAAGTCCGTCGCTCTCTCTGAGTACATCCTCCTCCTCTATGCCGTATACATCCATTTCCAGTGATGAACCTGTAACGCCTATTATTCTGACTACGCTTTGAAGCTTATCCTTTATTATCTTTTCAAGCTGCTGAATATTCAGCCCCTTTACGTCTATACCCGATATTTTTACTACTGTCTTATCCACCTGTACAATTACCTTACTGTCATCCATTAATCTCACCCTCCTGATAGTATATTTCTCACGTTTAATTATAGATTCCTTTTAAAATGTTGTAAATACAAGACATGTCATACATGATAAGTTTGTTAATTATCAACTAATAGTGATTTATGGTTTTGGAATAAATTCATAATACAAAAGCTACCGGCTAACTATTGTCAATCGGCAGCTTTTGTGTTTTCATTTATTCAGCTTCTTTGTCATCACGGCCATGTCGGCATTGTCCATTCCGCATCGTCTGTAGAACCCCTCGGTGGCCTCTCCCCTGAGCGTGTTCAGCGTTATTTCCTTTACGCCCCTTTGTCTGAGACGGCTTTCCAGCTCGGAAAATATTTTTGTCCCCAGACCGCCGCCTCTTTTGGAATTTTTTACACAGAATTCCCTAAGGTTATACACCACACCGTCATAGTACTGCTCAAAACAGCCCAGCACCATTCCGCACATCTCTCCGTTTTCAAAGGCCGTTATTCCGTAGGCCGCCTCTCCATCCAGCATAAGCTCCAGTCGCCTTGCGGCGGTATCGGCACTCCATTTGTCATTCCACGGCGGAGAATTGAAGCTTTCGGCAAAGAGTTCCGCCGCTTCGGGTATGCGGCTTTTTTCAAATATCTCAAATTCCATTATAAGCACCTGCCTCCAGTTCCTCTTTTTTGGATATGACGAAATCTATGAAATATCTGCTGGCTATGGGCAGTACGCTTTTATTCTTATATGCCAGAGATACGGTTCTTTCAAGCTTTGGAGTTATGCTTTTTACGGATATTTTATGGTGATGCCTGTTGAGCACCAGGTTGGAAATAATGGATATTCCAAGCCCCTCCTCCACCATTGACATGATAGTGTACTCATCATATACCACATATCTGGTGTTCGGCTCCAGACCGTTCATTTTAAAATACTCCATAGGCTCACTCAGTTCTCCCTCGTCAAGCAGTATATAGGGCTCCCTGGACAGCTCCTCCAGTGTTACGCTTTCCATAGACGCCATTCTATGGTCGGGCGGAACAACCGCCAGCATTTCGTCCCTCTTAAGCGGTACGGTAGTCAGCTTTTCCGCCGCATCGGGATTTATGAAGCCGAAATCCACACTGCCGTCCTTTATCCAGTCCCTTACGTTTGTATACTCGCCCTGTTTCAGCTCAAATTTTGCCATAGGGTACTTTTCCTTGAACTCCTTTATAAGCCAGGGCAGCCAGTTGCAGGATATACTGGCTATGGTGCCTATCCTTATGACACCGCTGCCGAGCCCCCTCATCTCATTACGTTTTTCTATGAGCTCCCTGTGGGCATTATACACATTTTTTATATAGGGCAAAAACTCCCAGCCGTCGTGGGACAGCTCTATTCCCTTTTTAGAACGGATTATCAGTGTTGTATCCAGCTCCTCCTCCAGTGATTTTATCATCTGACTGACCGCCGACTGGGTATAGCCCATGCTTTCGGCTGTTCTCGTAAAGCTCCCCGTCTCCGTAACCTTAACAAATGCCTCGTATCTTATCAATTTTTGTTCCTCCGAAAATAAGTATTGCTAATGTTATCATTATATTAATTCGTTTTACTAATGTCAATCATAATGTTATACTTCTAAATAATTATTAATGATATCTTTTAAAGCAGTTTGGAGGCGGCAATTTTGAAGTCGGATAAAAGCTCATTTTACAGAGGAATAAAAAACGGAATACCCGTAGCCCTTGGCTATCTGGCTGTATCCTTCACATTGGGCATTGCCGCAAGAAAGGCTGGCATAACACCCTTCCAGGCAATGGTGGCCTCTCTGCTTAACCATACATCGGCAGGCGAATTTGCGGCATTTTCACTCATCGGCGCAGGTGTTACCTATCTTGAAGTTGCTCTTACAACGCTTGTGTTGAACATGAGATATGTTCTTATGTCCTGTGCCCTTTCCCAGAGGGCGGGAGATAATGTTTCCGTAAAAGACAGACTCATCATCTCAAACTTTATAACAGACGAAATATTCGGCCTTTCGGTAATGTCGGGAGACCGTCTTGACCCCAAATACATGTACGGCATAATAGCCGTTGCAAGCCCCGCCTGGATACTGGGCACATATCTGGGCGCACTCAGCGGCGGAATAATGCCCGCAAGCATACTCAGCGCCATGAACGTGGCTCTTTACGGAATGTTTATAGCAGTAATAGTTCCGCCTGCAAAGAAGGACAAAACCATTGCCCTTGTAATAGCAATATCAATGGTATCAAGTCTGCTTTTCTCATATCTGCCCGGTCTCAGAGAAATATCCTCGGGCATGGCGATAATAATACTTACCGTTGTTATCTCACTGGCAGCGGCAATACTGTTCCCCGTTGAGGGCAGGAAGAAGGAGAAAGAGGTTGTTCGCTGTGAAGCCTAACGTATATATTTACATATTAATAGCGGCGGGAGTCACATACTTAATCAGAATGCTCCCTCTGGTACTGGTAAGGAAAGAGATACAGAACACGACCGTAAAATCCTTTCTCTACTATGTGCCCTATGTAACATTATCAGTTATGACGTTTCCTGCTATACTTACTGCCACAAACAGCGTCATCTCGGCAGCAGGGGGATTTGCCGCAGCGGTAATAATCGCCTTTAGGGGCGGCAGTCTTTTCAAGGTAGCCCTCGGAGCCTGTGCGGCGGTATTTATACTGGAACTGTTTTTATAACTTTAGCCACCAAGTATCCGTAAGGATACCCTCTCCCAAATATTCATCAATGGACAGACTGCGGTGTACATGCACCATACCCGCAGTCAAAATGCTAAAACGCTGTCTCTGCATGGACGGCGTTTATAGGCGGAAGTATTAAGGCTTTCGCCTTTTTTAGTTTGCGGCAGAGCCGCTAAGTCGAAATCCTTGGGGATTTCGACTTGTACGGTGCTAAAGGCGAAAGTTCCCGAGGAAACTTTCGCCTTTAGATTGGTCTATTCGCTATGTATTGACCTCGCAGAAAATGAATTTCTGCGAGGCTTACTTTTCATAAAACATAATTAAAAGGAAATTCTTGATAATTAATTATGAAATATGATCTTATACACCCCGAAAAACGAATGTTTTTCGGAAATAAAGTTTAGGTCAAGCCTTTTCAAAGGCTTGCGGGGGTTGGGGCAGAGCCCCAGAAACTAAAATTTAAAAATTTTATTCTCCCTTCTCCACTTCTTTGTTAAAGCACACAAGCGCTTTCTTTATTCTGTGGTCCTTTATTTCCGTTACCCTTATGTGCAGGGGCGGCAGGCTTATTTCAAAGCTGGTGCCGTCATCGGGTATGGTTCCGTAGTTGCCGAATATATATCCGCCGAAGGTGTCATATTCGTCCACGGGCAGTTCTATGTCAAGGGTTTCGGCTACTTCCTCCAGGTCGGCGCCGCCCTGTATCTTCCATGTGCAGGAATCTATTTTTTCAATTTCGGGGCCTTCGTCATCGGGGTCGGGTTCCTCGTCAAGGTCGCCCACTATCTGCTCCAAAAGGTCGTTCATGGTGACTATGCCTGTCATTCCGCCGTATTCGTCAAGTACCACGGCAAAATAGTTGTGGGTCTTTTTCATCTGGCGGAAAAGCACATCGGCGTGGACACTCTCGGGCACAAAGTACGCAGGCTTTACGGCGTCCCTTATTATTATGTCCTTCGACTCATCGGAAAGACGGAAGAAATCCTTCACGTCCAGTATGCCAATAATCTTATCGACAGTCTCATCACAGACGGGATATTTGGAATGTCTGCTCTCATGTATCGTAGCCGCCCATTCCTCCAGGGGCTCGTCAAGCCACAGCAGTGAAATATCGGTTCTGTGGGTGGCGAACTCGTCAACGGTCAGGTCGTCAAACTCAAACACGTTGTTTATCATTTCCTGTTCCTCGACATCGATTACGCCCTTCTGACTGCCCTCATCGACCATCAGACGTATTTCCTCCTCGCTGACTTCCTCCTCCTCGGCGCTGGGGTCAATGCCTATAAGCCTTAACACGCCGTTGGTGGAAACCGTAAGAAGCCATACTATGGGCGCAAATATTATCGACACCGCCGTAATTATGCCCGACATACCAAGCGCAAGCTTTTCGGATTTTTTCATGGCTATTCTTTTTGGCACCAATTCTCCGAATATAAGCGTAAAGTATGAAAGTATAAATGTAATAACAACTACTGCTATGGTGTCCACCGTATGCGCCGAAAGGGCTGTAAATCCCTTGGAAATGACCCATTCGGTCAGCCTGTCGGAAAAGCTTTCCGCCGCAAAGGCCGAAGCAAGGAATCCCGACAGAGTTATGGCTACCTGAATTGTGGCAAGGAATTTAGCCGGCTGGTCGGTCAGCTTTTTGAGCCTTGCGGCGCTCTTGTTTCCTTCCTCCTCCAGCTTTGCCAGTCTGACGTCACTGACGGATATGACCGCTATCTCCGCCGAGGCAAATACTGCGTTCAAGAATATCAATATTATCTGTAATACTATGGCACTCAATTTTATCCCCCTAAATCTATAAAAAACCACAAAAAGACATACCCATAGCCTGTCAGACTACGAGTATGCCTCCTATAAAACGTCCTGTATAATCAAGTTCAAACAATCGACTGTTATAGTCGCCGCTGCTGTCGCCGCTGCCTTCGTCCATTGTCAACCCAATCCTCCTTAAATAAATACAATACAAATACTGTTTATATGATAGCACAAAAATATACGGCGGTCAATACAGCCCATTATCTGTAATGTTAAACATTGGTTAAAACTGTCTTGTTTCCGCCCAATCCTGCGGTCGCATTTCTCTTATCATTTATGTTCCTCTTTTCTGAAAAGCGCCTTTCCGCTTGACAGCAGAAGTCCCGCCAGTATCAGCACCATACCGATGACGGCAATTCCCGTTATTTTCTCCTTAAGTATAAGTGCCGAAGCAATGACCGTTATGACAGGGCCCACATAAATGTAGAGACTGGTTTTCACCGCGCCCAGTATTCTTACGGCATAGTTCCACGTTACAAAGCAAAGGGCAGAAGCACCCATGCCGAGATAAATTATATTAAACAGATTTTCGGGCTTTACAAAGCATTCGATTTTGGGGTCAAAGCCGAATATCACCAAAGCCGGTATCATAAAAAGAAGCCCGTAAAAAAACGTGCGCCTTGTGGCAAGCACCACGTTAAAGCCCCAGCCGCTTATCTTTTTCGAGAATACCGAGTAAAAGCCCCATATAAGTGCCGCCAGCAGAGCAAGCATATCCCCCAGCGGATTAAGCGACAGCTCCGTACCGCTGAAGCCTATGAGCGCTATGCCTGCCATTGCCGCCGCAAAGCCTATAAAAAAGCTTGCTCCCAGTCTGCCCTCGTCCTTCAGAAACAGCCTTGACAGCAGTGCCGTAAAAAGCGGCGCCGACGAAACGATAACGCCCACATTGGAAGCCATGCTGTAGGTCAGCGCAATGTTCTCCATAAGATAGTAGAGACATACGCCGCAAAGTCCCGCCGCCGCAAAGGTCAGCTCCTGTTTGGGCGTGGTGTTTTTAAGCCTACGGGGACAGGCAATAAACAGGACAATAAATCCGATAAGAAATCTG
>JAQXNZ010000027.1 GCA_029098265.1 Clostridia bacterium
TTTACCTCGATAAGGTAGTATTTAAATGACTCGGGGTCAAGGGCAAACTGTACGTTGCAGCCTCCTTCTATTTTAAGGGCTCTTATTATTTTAAGGGCGCTGTCCCTGAGCAGATGATATTCCTTGTTTGTAAGGGTCTGGCTGGGCGCTACAACTATGGAGTCACCTGTGTGGATACCGACAGGGTCGATGTTTTCCATATTACAGATTGTAATGGCTGTGTCGTTGGCGTCACGCATTACTTCGTATTCTATTTCCTTATAGCCCTTTATGCTCTTTTCAACCAGTACCTGATGTACGGGTGAAAGCTGGAGAGCATTTTTCATTATTGTCTTAAATTCTTCCTCGTCATCGGCAAAGCCGCCGCCTTTGCCGCCAAGTGTGAATGCGGGACGGAGTACAACGGGATAGCCTATTCTTTCGGCAACCTCAAGGCCATGCTCGATAGATGTGGCAATTTCAGACTGGAGAACAGGCTCGCCAAGAGACATACAAAGCTCCTTGAAAAGTTCTCTGTCCTCAGCCTTTTCTATACTTTCTCTGCTTGTTCCGAGCATTTCAACTCCGCATTCCTCAAGAACGCCGTTCTTTGAAAGCTCCATTGCAAGGTTAAGACCTGTCTGTCCGCCGATACCGGGTACAAGGGCATCGGGACGCTCCATTCTTATTATTTTTGCAAGGTATTCCGGTGTAAGGGGCTCCATGTAAACCTTGTCGGCTATTGTTGTATCAGTCATAATTGTAGCCGGGTTCGAGTTTGCGAGTATTACCTCATAGCCTTCTTCCTTAAGAGCAAGGCAGGCCTGTGTTCCGGCATAGTCAAACTCTGCGGCCTGTCCGATGACAATGGGGCCGGAGCCTATAACCAGTATTTTTTTAAGATCAGTTCTCTTAGGCATTTTCCTTACTCTCCTTCATTATTCTAATAAATTTGTCAAACAGATATGAGCTGTCCTGGGGTCCGGGAGCACTTTCGGGGTGATACTGAACGCTGAACACTCTGTCTCTTACGCACTCCACTCCCTCTACTGTGTTGTCCAGCAGATTGATGTGGGTTGGTGTAAGGTCTGTTCCCTTTATGGAGTCAAAATCAACGGCATAGCTGTGGTTCTGGCTTGTTATTTCTATCTTTCCTGTCTCAAGGTTCTTAACGGGGTGGTTTCCGCCTCTGTGACCGAATTTGAGCTTATATGTCTTTGCGCCGTAGGCAAGGCTTATAAGCTGATGTCCGAGACATATACCGAATATGGGATATTTGCCTTTAAGCTTTCTGACAAGTTCAACAACATTCATAACGTCCTCAGGGTCTCCGGGGCCGTTTGAAAGGAATATTCCGTCGGGCTCATGCATTTCTATTTCCTCGGCTGTTGTGTTCCAGGGTACTACAGTCACATTACAGCCCCTTGCGTTAAGGCTTCTTACTATATTAAGCTTAATTCCGCAGTCAATGGCCACAACGTTGTATTTGTGGTTTGATGTTCTGGAATACCATCTCTTTTTGCAGCTTACCTTTGACACTGCGTCATGGGGTATGGGAGTCTCACTGATTATTCTCAGCGCTTCCTCCTTGGGTGTGTCAATATCGGTAATGTACACTCTCCTGCTTCCGAGATCTCTTATGCTTCTTGTTATCTTTCTTGTATCAACACCCCATATACCGGGAATTTTGTTTTCCTCAAGTATCTCGGAAAGGGTTTTTGTATAGCGGAAGTTACTGGGCAGGTCATTATATTCCCTGACTACAAGTCCTCCGATTGTAGGCACCTTTGTCTCAAAGTCCTCGTCTGTTATACCGTAGTTGCCGATAAGAGGATAAGTCATAACAACCATCTGATAGGTATACGAAGGGTCGGAAACGATTTCCTGATAGCCTACCATAGATGTATTGAAAACAATTTCACACACCCTGTCAGTATGGTAGCCAAATCCGTAGCCATAGTATTCGCTTCCGTCTTCAAGGACAATTTTCCTGTTAAAATCGTTTTTCATAAGCCTGTTCCTTTCTATAATAAAAAAGCCGGCAAAAGCAATAACAACATTATTGCTCAACCGGGAAAGAAAAATAATTTATATCGTTAAAATCGAAAAACGGAAATAAAAAGTCAGGGTGCTCAGCTGAATAATATGCGTTTGTCAATGCGATACGCTTCATCTCTTTTACCTCCTGAATTTTTATACCGTCTGACATTTTAACATCAGTCCGCAGGCTTTGTCAACAATGGGTTTTGTATATATTAAATAAAAAGCATTGTATATAAAAGCCCATGAATATTTTAAGTTAAATTAAGCATTTTTAATGCGTTTATCATATATTATGACACAAAATATATAACCCTGCCGCAGGTCGGCACTGTGCTTTGGTAACTTTTTTCAGTACTTTTATTATGCACTATGGACAAGGGCTCATACCACTGCTAAAATATAGAATATATCAGCAAATAAGGAGGTTTCATTTTATGGGATTTTTAGATGATATGGCCAAAAAAGTCGGCACCGTAGCAGGCGAGGCCGGAAACAAAGCCAAGGACGTGGCAGGCATAGCAAAGCTTTCCGCTGAGATAGGCTCCAAGGAAAGGGACATCGACAAGCTTTTCATTGAGATAGGTAAAAAGGTATATACCGATTATAAGGATATACTTCCCGATGAAATTAAAGAAATGTTCGGCAAAATAGATGCTATTAAGGCAGAAATAGACAGACTGAATGACAAAATAAAGGAAATAAAAGATAACTGAGATGCTAAGTCGAAAACAGGTTTTCGACTTGTTTAAACTAATGTATGAAGTCCATACACTGCGCACAGCTTGTGTATTCGGACTTCTCCGTGACGGAAATAAATTCCGCCACGGTTTAAAGCCTCAGAAAACCTTCCCGGTTTTCCGAACTTTTCCCGGTTATTCTGCTTAATTTTGAGTAAATTCAAATAATCAATTGAGTTTGTCTATAGTCTAAAGCACGCTTTTAAAAAAGCGTGCTTTATTATTTTAGTATTCATCACATATATAGCATGTACATTTCGGATATTTTCTGTCCAGATATTCCGCCTTTTCCCTGTTGTTGATA
>JAQXNZ010000028.1 GCA_029098265.1 Clostridia bacterium
CTGTAGGAATATTCAACAGTCTGGCTTGCGGTGCTGTTTCCGACAGAAGAGCCCGAAAAAGCCATTACAGCGATAATAACAAAAAAGATTGCCACATAAAGCAGTATTCCCTGCCACTGTTTTTTCAATTTACTACCTCCCAATATTTTAATCCACTTCGGCCTCAGGCATATATAGCCGTTTTTTAGGCCGCTGTCAAAAGGTATATAAATTACCTATTCTAAACTAGATTATTGTAACATATTTATGGGATTGGTGCAACTTAAATAACAATTAAACTTTGTCCGCATTTAAAACTTCTCATAAACAATACTGTATGGTAGAATAACTACAGTATATTAAAAAGGAGGAGGCTTATTTGAAGGAAGCTCTTTTAAAAAAAATTGCCTCTGTCATTACGGCGGCGTCCCTTATGGGAGGAGCGGCAGGCTGTGCGCCCGAAAGCACAAAACCCGAGCCTGCACCGTCCGTTGACAGAGCGCAGGAAATAATCGAAGAAATGACACTGGAGGAAAAGGTCGGACAGATGTTTTTTGTCCGCTATCCCGATGATGAAACCGCCCCTAATGATGCGGCGGAATATGCCTTAGGCGGATATGTTCTGTTTGCCAAGGATTTTCAGGACAAGACTGCGGAGGACGTAAAAAAACAGATAAGCGCCTGTCAGCAGTCGGCAAAAACACCGATGCTCATGGGTGTTGACGAGGAAGGCGGCATTGTAAACAGAATAAGCAAATTTACGGAATTCCGAAGCGAGCCGTTCAAATCGCCGCAGGAGCTTTTTGCCGAGGGCGGCTATGAGCTGATAGAGCAGGACACCGTGGAAAAATGTGCGCTTTTAAGCTCACTCGGTATCAACGTCAATTTGGCACCCATATGCGACGTATCCGAGGACAGCACGTCATTCATATACAAGCGCACCTTCGGCGATGACGCCCTTGCCACAAGCGAATATGCAACAACCGTTGTGACCGTTATGGATACATACGGCATGGGCAGCGCCCTCAAGCATTTCCCCGGCTACGGCGACAACGGCGACACCCACACAGACATAATAACCGATGACAGGCCGCTTGAGTCTTTCCGTGAAAATGACTTTCTGCCCTTTAAAGCGGGCATAGCCGCAGGAGCGGACATGGTGCTTGTCTCCCACAACATAGTTACGTCCATTGACAGCGAATATCCATCGTCACTCTCGCCCGAGACACACAGAATACTGCGTGAGGAGCTGGGCTTTGACGGCGTTATAATGACCGATGAGCTCTCAATGGAAGCCATAACAAAATATACCGACGGAGCATCTGCGGCGGTTCAGGCGGTCAAGGCAGGAAATGACCTGCTGTGCTGTACCGACTACAAAACGCAGATACCCGCAGTTACGGAAGCAGTCAAAAACGGAGAAATAACCGAGGAAAGAATAAACGAGTCCGTGAAGCGCATTATTCAGATGAAGCTTGACTTGGGGATTATAGAATGAAACGCAAAAGAGGAAACTTTCGAGAAAGTTCCCTCTTTTAGTCTCCTTCAAAGCTTTTACGGAAAAACTACGTTTTTCCCCAACTAAAATCCAATGTTGAACATAATTAAATTTTATGCCCCGAAAAACGTATGTTTTTCGGTAGTGGGTCAAGGGCGAAGTCCTTGTGGGGTTTGGGGCAAAGCCCCAAAGTATTATCAATCCTCATCGAAGTGGAGCACTCCGATATAGTCCAGATTTCTGTATCTCTGGTCATAGTCAAGGCCGTAACCCACAACGAATGCATCGGGTATCTCAAAGCCCACATAGTCCACAGGCACGTCCACCTCTCTGCGGCTGGGCTTATCAAGTATCGTACAAATCATAAGGCTGGCGGGATTTCTCTCAAGCAGGAACTTTCTGAGCTGGCTTAATGTATTTCCCGAGTCGATGATGTCCTCGACAATAAGCACGTTTTTGCCCTCGATATTGCCGTCCAGGTCCTTCTTTATCTTGATATGTCCCGAGCTTTGTGTGCCTGAGCCGTAGCTTGAAACAACCATAAAGTCAAAGAGTACGTCTCCCTCTATCTTTCTTGCCAGGTCAACCATAAAGAATATGCCGCCCTTAAGCACGCATACCATATATATTTCCTCGCCGTTGTAGTCCTTCATTATCTGTTTGGCAAGCTCGTCCACTCTCTTTAACACGTCTTCCTTGGAAATGAGTACTTCTACCCTCTCAGCCATTTAAAAATCCTCCCATATATAGATATAAAGCACATTTTTAGTTGCGCCGCCGATGTAATAGTCCTGTCCCAATCTGTCTCCAGCAAGAATGATGCTGTTTCCGCAGGCCAGAAGCGGTATTGTGTCCCTTCGGTCGGCGGGTATCTTTTCATCGATGAACAGCTCTTTTATTTTTTTCCTGCCGCCCTTGATACCGATAGTATCTCCGGCCTGCCTTGTGCGCAGCTGTATTTTCCCCTTGATTTTATCATAATCTATCCTTTTCGTACATATTTTTGAGCAATTCTGCGGTATTTTTTCCTCATGTCTTGACAAAAGTATATACCTGTTTATTTCGCTTATGAAATACTTTTCGCCTATCCTTATGTCATGGCAGAAGGGCTCAGCCTTTCTTTCTCCTCTGTATATTTCCAGCCTGCCGTAGCTTTTAAGCACCGTTATGCCGCCGGGCAGCACCGTTCTCTGTCCCGTTTCGCCGGAAAGTATTTTTTCCGTATTCTCAATGTGTATCCTGCCGTAATCCTTAAGGTCGCTCCTTACCCTCCTTAAAGCCATACGCAGTACACGCCTTATTATTACCTTGTTTTCACCGAGCAGTTTTTCCGCATCAAGCACCAAATTTTCTTTTCCGCTTTCAATCAGAGCGTCTTTATATGCTTTTTCGGCAAGGCCCTCCAGAAATTCTTCTTCCTCCCTTATGAGTGCCGATGTTGACGAAATATTTGTGTCTGCGGCGGAATTTATGTTTTCCTTAAGCCAGGGCAAAAGTATATTCCTTATCCTGTTTCTTGTATAGTCGTTTTCCAAATTGGTGCTGTCCGTGCAGTAGTTTATACCGTTTTCGGCACAATATTCCTCTATTTCCGCTCTGGAGCACTCGATAAGCGGCCTTATTATGTTTCCGCTTACGGCAGGAATGCCCGAGAGCCCCTTAAGCCCCGCACCCCTGCAAAGGTTAATCATAAAGGTCTCCGTCCTGTCATTCATGTTATGGGCAACGGCAATTTTATTTGCACCCACGGCTTCTGCCGTCTCTCGGAACTTCTCATATCGGATAAGCCTGCCTGTCTCCTCCTCGCCGAGACCCCGTTTTTTGGCTTCCGCAGGCACATCGCAGTGATAGGCATAAAAATCCACACGCAAGTCCTCGCAGAAGGCTTTGGCAAAGACCTCGTCCCTGTCCGCTTCTTCGCCCCTTATGCCGTGGTTTATGTGTACGGCAGTCACTTTAATGCCGAGTTCCTCCCGCAGACCTGCCAATATGTGCACAAGGGCGCAGGAGTCCGCCCCTCCGCTGAGACCGCAGACAATGCTGTCTCCCCTTTGGAGCATGGCATATTTTTTTATCGTTTCAAGAACCTTGCTGTACATGGCGACCTCCGACATAATTTATGATTGAATTATATTATTTTTTTCAGACTAAAGCAATTAAAAACGCAGGGGTTGCTTTTCCGCCTGCGTCAAAAATCAAAATTCTCTTACCCGCCGTTAAAACCAGCCGAATTTTTCGTTATAGCCTACAACGAATATAAACAATACTATTAAAGGCAATATCCACTTGAAATAGAAGTGAAGCGCCTTAGGGAATTTAATACCCTTTCCCGCGTCTGCTTCTGCAAGGAAGTTCTCATAGCCCCAGCCTCTCTTTGATACACAGAAAAGCAGGTATATAAGGCTTCCGAGGGGAAGCAGGTTATTGCTTAGTATAAAGTCCTCAAAATCCATTATTCCGCCGCCTATTATGCTTACCGAGGAAAGCACATTGAAGCCTAAAAGACAGGGCAGGCTAAGTACGAATATAAGCACCGTATTAATCGCAACGGCTTTTGTTCTGCTTATATCCCACTTATCCATACAGCAGGAAATAATATTTTCAAATACCGCCGTAACCGTTGACATTGCGGCAAAGGACATAAATATAAAGAACATTGAACCCCATATTCTTCCGCCGGGCATTGCGTTGAATACATTAGGCAGTGTAATAAATATCAGATTGGGACCTGCATCGGGCTGTACATTGAATGCAAATGCCGCAGGGAATATGATAAGTCCCGCAACGAAGGCAACAAATGTATCAAGGAGAGTAACATTTATTGCTTCCCCCGTAAGTCTGCGCTCCTTGCCGATATAGCTGCCGAATATGGCTATTGAGCCGATACCGAGGCTGAGTGTGAAGAACGCCTGTCCCATTGCCGCATATATCGCCTCGCCCAGACGGTATTCCCCTTCGGCATTATACATCAGGTTATGGAAATTCGGCTTGAGATAGAACTCAAGTCCCTCCTTGGCTCCCGGCAGTGTAACCGAACGAACCGCTAAAACCACAAGTATGGCTAAAAGACATACCATCATTACCTTGTTTACTTTTTCAACTCCGTTTTTAAGTCCCTTGGCGCATACAGCCATTCCGAGAACGACAACCAACGCCATAAATATTGTCTGGGTCTTGGCGTCCCCGACCAGAGCACCGAACTGTGCCTCTACCTGTGCCGAGTTAAGACCTACAAAATCGCCCTTGGCCATTCTTATAAAGTAGGTTATGAGCCAACCCGCCACGGTTGTGTAGAACATCATAAGCATGTAGTTGCCTATCATGCCGAACCAGCCGTAAATATGCCATTTTGTGCCCTTGGGTTCCAGTTCGTCAAAGGAACAGATGACGCTCTTTCTGCTGGCACGTCCCACGGCAAACTCCATAACCATTATGGGCAGTCCCATTATAAGCAGGAAAAACAGATAAATAAGCACAAAGGCCGCCCCTCCGTACTGTCCCACTATATACGGAAACCTCCATACGTTTCCCAGGCCTATGGCACAGCCTGCGGATATAAGTAAAAATCCCAAACGAGAGCCGAACGTTTCCCTCTCTTTCACAATATCCTCCCTTTCTTTATGAATACTAATGCCCCTTTATAACGTCTTTCTATGCAAAAAGACAGTGCACCATGCACTGTCTTTGATGATACATAAGTTTATAGGTTTTGTCAATCTACATCATAGAAAAAACCAATGGGTCACCGGACTATTTCATAGAAATTCTGTATCAGATATCCGTCATCGTTAAGCGTTGATACTTCAACCACTATTCCCAGTATGCCGTCATAGTACTGAATACGGTATTTCATCTCAATATCCTTTGGCTCACTGTAGTGACACCACTGACGGCGCAGAGCTTCATCAATAAGACTTTGGTCTATGTCTCTTTCATCACCCTCAAATTTACCGTAATGGTCTATATAATCTACTTTTGCATTAGGAATTATTTTTAGCCTGTCTGACGGATAATCTATATATACGCTGTCCCCGTCATACATTCTTAAAAGTCCGAGGGTTTCCGTAAACAGCTTAAGAGGAACATACACACGATTATTTAGATTAAGGTAATAAACCTCCATGCCCGAACTATATCCGCTTACCTCGCCGGAATAGCTGTTACTCGCTTTTGCCAGCGGAAAGCCTCTGTAGTATATATCAACATTGGATAGATATGCCGTTCCTCCTTCGCCTGTGCTGCTGTTCGTCGTCTGGGTATCCGTCTGCTTTTCATTCATATAGATTCTGTTATTGTACGAATCATAGGTTACTTCTTTTCCAAAAAAGTCAGCCATATCCCTTACGGGCACATACTTTGTATTCATAAACTCAAAAGTATCTATAGCTTGGTTTTTACCGTTAAAGCTGTATGTACAGCTTCCCATATTTACCTCAAAGCAAGAGTTCTCCTTTATATATTCCCTGTCCTTGTACGGCTGTATATCTTTCCGGCTTTGAGCATAAGCCGTTGAGGAAAACATAAGTACTGCCGCAAGCACCGCTGTAAATCTTTTCATGTTCATCATCCTTTATATTTCGTGGTTATCTTTACCAAATCTGCATATTTAATTATATCACCTCTGACAGATAGTACTGTTACATCTGCATTACATTCAGGTTAAATATAGGTTTCATTCTTTTCAACAGCATAAAAACGAGGGGTGAATTCCCCCTTCCTTAGTTTTAATACGGTACATATTTAATATTAACAACAATAAATCGGCTCGGAATTCATTTCCGAGCCGATACAGATTGTAGACAAACTCAACTAATCTTCTAAAACTGCTCGGTGTTAGCTACAACAACCGGGAAAGGTTCGGAAAACCGGGAAGGTTTTCTGAGGCTTTAAACCGATGCGGAGACCGCGCTCTTCGCATCGGAGAAGTCCTTAGACACAAGCCGTGCGCAGTGTCAGGACTTCATACATTAATTTAATCAAGTCGAAAACCTGTTTTCGACTTAGTGTCGACTTTGTCGACACTAAAAATCCGCCCGAAGGCGGCATTAAAGCTCATACTGCTTTTGCAAATGAATATTGTCTGAGTTTGACCGATATAACCGTTGCGGCGACTATTTTTACTGCATCTCCGATAAGGAACGGTATTACGCAGGCCATAAGTGACTCATAGAGAGTTTTCTGCATCTGAACCATGAACCATGCTGTTCCGAAGGCATAAAGCACAGCCGTTCCGATGACAAGGGCAACGGGTATAATAACCTTTTTACCGTCAAATCTGTCTATTATATATCCTGCTATAAAAGCAAGGGGTACAAAACCGATTATATATCCGCCTGTGGGTCCGAGTATTTTTCCAAGTCCGCTGCCGAAGGATGAGAAAACAGGAAGTCCTACAGCGCCTAGAAGTATGTATATTATTGTTGCCGCCGTTGCTTTCTTAGCGCCGAGTACCGCCGCCGCAAGGTATATGGCAAAGGTAGCCAGGGAAATGGGTATCGGGCCTACCGGCACCGAAAACGGCGCAAATACGCATATAATAGCCGCAAATAATCCTATCTGCACTAAGTCTCTTGTTTTCATAATTTTATGCTTACCTCCCCGGAATTGAGTGTTTTAATTCCTTCATCTGTCATTACTTTTAATGCCGCATTGTCGTCAATTTCAACGGCCAGTGCGTCAAAGGTGCTTCCTCCGCAGCTTACCGTTACTTTCCTGCCTATGACGTTTGACTTTTCGCGGTATATGTCGAGATATTCCTTCTTTACGATTTCTGTCGGCATTTTTGAAAGATTATTGAGTATCTCAGCCGCCAGTTCGTTTCTTGATATTCTTTTGCCCGTTTCCTTTTCCACCGAAGAAGCAATATTTTTTATTTCTTCGGGAAAATCAATGCCGTATACATTCACGCCTATGCCTATTACGGCATAATCAATCATTCCTCCTTCAAAGTCAAAGCCCGCCTCGGTCAGTATGCCGCATATTTTTCTGCCGTTCATATAAATATCGTTTACCCACTTGATATTTACCTCATGCCCGCAAAGCTTCTCAACGGCCTTTGCTACTGCCACCGCAGTATATGAAGTGATAAGCGGCGCAATGTCCACACTCAGCTTCGGCCTGCAAAGGATACTCATATACAGCCCGTCACCCTTCGGTGAATAAAAGGGTCTGCCTATTCTGCCCCTGCCGCCTGTCTGTTTTTCGGCAATAACTACCGTGTTTTCTTTTTCGCCCGCTACAGCCAGCTCTTTGGCATAATTATTTGTAGAATCCACTTCGTCAAGTATGACGAATTTCCAGCTGCTGTCTGCCGACTTTTTTATCGCCCCCTCGGAAATCTTGTTCAAATCTCCTTTGAGCCTGTAGCCCCTATTGGTTACAGCCTCAATATCATAGCC
>JAQXNZ010000029.1 GCA_029098265.1 Clostridia bacterium
CAATAAGGTGCTGGCAGGGGACGTTGTTAACAACGGCACTCCTGTTGTTATAAATGAGCTTATGTGGTCGCTGGCAACCTCGGCACAGGCGGCAATATTGGGACATATAACCTATTCGGCAGGTGACCCGGTTGCGGCAAACTCCATTGCGGGAGTAATACAGCAGTTGTCAACGGTAATGATAATGGGTGTTGCCAATGCGGCTGCAGTGCTTGTAGGTATGGCAATAGGCGAAAACAATATGCCTAAGGCTGTGGAAAGGGCAAAGGCGCTTAGAAACCTGTCCGTTGTAATGGGATTTATAGCCTGCGGATTTATACTGTTGGTCAAAGATGCATTTATCGGATTTTATAATGTTCCTGCGGAGACAAAGCTGCTGGCAAATGAGATTATATCTGTGTTTGCGGTCATAACTGTATTCTGTTCAATAAATATGGCACTTATAATGGGTATACTGAGGGGCGCAGGAGACACAAAATTCTGTACAAAAACAGAAACCGGTTGTCTTTGGCTCATAGCTATACCGCTGGCAATTATAGCGGCCTTTGTATTTCATCTGCCTGTACCTGTTGTTTTCTTCTGTATGAAGACCGATGAAATACTTAAATCAATACTTTGCCTTATAAGAATGAGGGGCAATAAATGGCTGAATTCACTGACAAGAGAATATGCGGAATAAAAATAAGGGTGTAATGCTGATTACACCCTTTATTGTTTGCTTATTTATCAATACAATCCTGCCATTATCGGTGCGATAACAACCGTAAGCACACCGGCTATTACTATGGCGAGGGAACCCATTGCACCCACAAGCTCATCAAGCTGTATGGCCCTTGATGTACCTATGGCGTGGGAGGCTGTACCCACTGAAAGACCGAGGGCAATGGGATTTGTAATCCTGAATACTTTTGAGAACACTGTGACAAATGCAGCACCTATAATTCCCGATACTACTACGGCAACACAGGTTACGCCCGCTATACCGCCAAGCTCCTCCGTAATGCCGAGGGCTATTGCCAGTGTAACGGATTTGGATGTAAGTCCGAAATAAACTTCGTCGGATATGTGAAGAAGCTTTGCCATGACAAACATTGTGATTGCACAGGCCACAGAGCCTGAAAGTATGGCGCATATTATTGCCTTGCAATTCTTTTTGAGCACGTCCATTTGCCTGTAAAGAGGAACGGCAAGGGCAATGGTGGCGGGAGTAAGCAGAAACCGTATCATCGAGCCGCCCACATAGTAATCCTCATAGCTGACACCTGTTATGCAGAGGAAAGCTATTACAATTATTATGGCAATGAGCAGAGGATTGAATATTACCATTTTTGTTTTCTGGTTTATGACCATGCCTATTTTAAAGGCGAGGAGCGTAAGGGCAATGCCGAAAAAGGCCGTTCCGAAAAGTCCCGAATATAAATTTTCAAGCATGGCTTATTCCCCCTTTTCCTTTTTTTCTTTGCGTTCTATTATTCCCTGGGCTACTCTGCCTGTTACAAAGAAGCACACAACGGTGGAGACTATTATGATAGCGAATATGCCGAATATTTCACCCTTGATAGCCGGAAAGCTCTCGATAAGGCTTGCGCCTACGGGTACAAACATAACTGTCATTATTGCAAGCAGAAAATCCGCTGCTTCTTCAACCTGCTCCAGCTTTATTACCTTGAGACAGAGAAGAACAAAAAGCAGAACCATTCCCCAAACACTGCCGGGAACGGGCAAAGGAATGACGGCGTTAAGCACTTCCCCCACAAGAGACAGGCCGATAATTATACCGAACTGCATAAGATATTTCATAAATAGACCCCCTGTATTGTTTACTTTATTACACAGAACAACAGATTTTTGTAGTACAGACGTGTTGTTCTACCAATTATTATATTACATCGACAGAAAAAAACAACATGTTTTTTGCAAGTTATACATGTTCCGCATTAAAAGTAGATTAATATTGATGGGCTGTCCGACAAATGGTAGACTTTAAGTAATACGGACATAATTGAGCAGTATAAGTCGGGAATTTAATCGGCAATCGGACTATGATATATACAGACAGGGGGAAAGAACATGGGTTGGGTAGAGGACATCGGCAGAGCCATAGATTATATTGAAAACAGCATTACCGAGGAGCACCTTGCGGAAAAAGCGGCGGAAAAGGCAAATATATCGCCGTTCTATTTCCAAAAAGGATTTTCCATGCTATGCGGAATGACGGTCGGAGAATATATAAGAAAGAGAAGGCTTGCACTTGCCGGCGGTGAGCTTGCTTCAACCGACACGAAAATAATTGATATAGCGCTTAAATACGGCTATGACTCACCCGACAGCTTTACAAAGGCCTTTACTCGTTTTCACGGAGTTACACCCTCTGCAGTAAGGAGAAACGGAGCGGCACTTAAAGCGTTTGCTCCGCTTAAAATCAAATTTTCATTGGAAGGCGGTTATGTTATGGACTACAAAATTATTGAAAAAGCACCCTTTACGGTTATAGGCAGAACAAAAATGTTCAGCTATGAGAACGGTCAAAAAGAGGTGCCCATGTTCTGGAAAGAGCATTATGAAAAGGGCGGCGGCAAATATGTCTGCGGCATGTACGGAATAAATATTGACGAAAGCATGGGATCTGACAAATTTGAATATATTATTGCCGATGACTATACTGAGGATAAAACAGTGCCCGAGGGCTTTATAACAAAGGAAATTCCCGGCTTCACATGGGCGGTATTCCCCTGTGTCGGACCTATGCCCAAGGCTATGCAGGAGGTACAGAATAAGATATATTCCGAATGGCTTCCGTCGGCGGGCTATGATATAGCGGCAGGCTATAACGTAGAGATGTACAATGACCCCAAAGACTATCCTAAGGGAACATTGGACGAAAAGTATTACAGCGAGGTATGGATACCTGTCAGTAAAAAATAAAATATTTTAAACAGAAAAGGTGCAGACTGTAACTGCACCTTTTTATCTGTTGGCAAAGCTGAGGCTGGATATAGCCGGTATTTTGACGGGATTAATCGGATGCTTCGTAGAATTTGCGGACTGCTTTGATAATTCCGTACGAAAGGGTCTATATCAGGCAGTGAGGGAATAATGAAAATTTATGCACGAGCATATTATAACTCTGTATTTATTCCGTTTATTACGGTCTGCTCATTTCCCTCTATGGGTATAATGATACAGCGTCTGCCGTCGATTATTCTGGACTCTATTTCCTCAGCCTTTTCGGGGCTTACGTTCAGAACTATGCTGTCAGGGTCGGCGTCATCACCCCAGGGCAGGTCAAGGGGTGCTTCGGCTTCCTTAAGCTGTGCCTTAAGCTCAGTTACTTCCTTTTGAAGCTCCAGCTCCCTGTGTTTTTTATTATGGTTTTCGATAGTCTTGGCATCTACGATGTTTTCTATTACGGGAGGTTCGTCGCCGAATTCCTCGGTGCAGGCGGCTTCTATTTTATTTACTATTTCCTCGGGTATGCCGCCTTCGGTTTTGAGGGTTTCCAGTGTTCTGCTGTCAAGAACGGTCTTGGAAGTACCCGTTGAAACATCGTTTTCTTCGGCAATGCTGTTTAATATCTGATGTACGTCGGCGCAGAGCTCCTCGGTATCATAGTCATCACAGTCGACGGCGGCTTTGAGTATGTCCCCGAAAGTCTTTTTTTCTGCCGCAGCTGTCCTCTTGGGCAGACAGCCGAGAGCCTCCATGAGCTCATTATGGGGCTCCTTTGCGTTTTTGGCGTAGTAAGCCAGTGAATGTATGTCACTGCTTCTGTCGCTGAAGCAGGGGAAAACAAAGCCGTTTTCGGGCAGCGAAACAACCCAGTCCCTTATGCGGGCACCTATGCGGTTTTCGTCCTGACGATAGCCGAGGCCTGCCTTTGTCAGCTCCACGGGGCATATTGAGCATATTATGTAATCATATACCTCCTCGGACTCGTCCAGCTTATTGTTGTCCTTTGTCTTTGTCATAACGTCGTAGGCGTCATGGAACAGCAGTATAAGATAGTTGCCTGTATAATCATAGCTTTCGATTATAAGCTCATACAGCCTGTCCAGAAGGGCTTCACTTTTAAGGGCGCTGTCACGAAGGCCGAGTAGAAAGTTCTGCTTTCTGCCGGGATTTTCCTCCTCGGGAGCAAACTCCAGCTCAAGAAGATTATTGCCTATTGTTCCCGAAAGTGTCTTTTTTGCGATTTCAAGATATTTGTAAAATTCTTCATCAACGAGATTAAGAAAGGTCTCGTTTAAGTGAAGTATTATATTTTTGTTTGCGTCAACATAGCAGCCACACATTCTTGTAAAGGTACATTCTTCCTTTTTAAGCCTGCGCTTAAGTTCAAATACATCTTTTTTATTCATATGTGAAATCCTTTCGTTATAAAATCATTTTAAAAATTCCTGCGCAAATATTATAATTCATAAAAGGGAAAAAGAGAAGTATTTAAAATCATTGCTAGTATAGCATTCCGACACTGAGGTTAAATTAAATCATGCGGAGAGTAATCTTCGCAAGCCGATGTTCAGGGATGTGAAAAAATGAGGGCAGGCAGGAAATTTTTATTTTTGCCGCTTGCGGCTGCCGTCATGCTTTGTCCGACGGCATTCGGCTCGGAAGCTCAGGAGACAGCGGCTGTATCAGCTGTAAAAACCGAGGAAAAAATGCTTATTCCCGGCGGACAGGCCATAGGCATAACGCTGGAAAGCGACGGTATACTTGTGCTTGGCACAGGCGGCGTGACAGGAAAGGACAGGCGTATATACTATCCGGCGCAGAATGTGCTCAGAGAGGGTGATATAATCCTTGAGGCAGACGGCGTAAAGCTTGACGACAAGGAGGCTCTGGCGGAAGCCGTAAAGGAGAGCGGCAAAAGTCTGGAGCTGAAGGTATCAAGAAATGACGAGGTTACTGAGGTTTCCGTTTCGCCGGTAAAGTGCATTGAGGACGGAAGCAGTAAAATAGGCGTATGGGTTAGAGACAGCACCCAGGGCATAGGTACGCTTACCTTTATTGACCCGTCCGACGGAAGCTTCGGCGCTCTGGGCCACGGTGTATATGATGCCGATACGGGAAAGCTGATGTCGGTCAAAAGCGGCAGTGTAGTCAAAAGCGACATAACGGGAGTCAAAAAAAGCGAGAAGGGCACACCCGGTGAAATAATGGGTGTGCTGGACAAAACCGAGGTGCTGGGAAGCATTTCGGAAAATACCGATATAGGTATATACGGAAGTATGGATGGCAACATTCCAACGGACTTTTGGGGTAAAGCCATGCCGACGGCAGCGGCGGAGGATGTAAAGGTCGGAGACGCTGTCATACTCTGCTCGGTGGATGGCGGAGAAAAAAAGGCGTATTCGGCAAAAATTGAGTCTGTGGATACAAAACATGCCGATGCGGATAAGGGTCTTATTATCAGGATAACTGATGAAAGGCTGAAAAATACGGCGGGAGGAATAGTCCAGGGTATGAGCGGCTCACCCATAATCCAAGACGGCAAGCTGGTGGGCGCAGTAACCCATGTTTTCGTAAGAGAGCCGGATAAGGGCTACGGTATATTTATTGAAAACATGCTTGGTATAACTGAATAATTGGAATAGTGCTTTAATTTGTTGTCCCCGTTGTCGATTGCCGTATGTGTGATTGAAAATGGGGGCAATTTTATCTTTGCAGAACAAAAGTTGCGTGTTATATTTGATGCGGACAATATAAATTTACGGAGGAAAAAATGAATACAGAAGTTAATTTCAGATTTGCAGAGAGAAAAGATACAGCGTTAATACTTCGCTTTATTAAGGAACTGGCAGACTATGAAAAGATGCTGAATGAAGTCGTTGCCGATGAAAAGACATTGGAAGAATGGATTTTTGATAAGCAGAAGGCCGAAGTTATTTTTGCTTTGGAGGATGGCAAGGAGATTGGATTTGCACTGTTTTTCCATAATTTTTCCACATTTCTCGGGAGAGCGGGAATATATCTGGAGGATCTGTATGTGAGACCGGAATACAGAGGCAGGGGATACGGAAAAGCAATTTTGAAGAAATTAGCGTCAATTGCAGTTGAACGCGGATGCGGACGATTGGAATGGTGGTGCTTGGATTGGAATAAACCAAGCATTGATTTTTATTTGTCTCTCGGTGCAGAGCCGATGTCCGACTGGACAGTATATCGAATTGCCGGAGACACACTTTCACAGCTTGCAGAGTGATACAGCTTGCAATTCGCCGTTCAGCTGTATTGAATAATCGGTCTTTCTTACTTTTTTCTTAACAATATTTCACTAATATTTCAGGCGCTTTAAGCTTAAATTACATATCGGCTTTTTTGTGGAAATGCATGAAAAATTATGCTATGGTGTAAATACAAAAGAAAACGAAAAACATTTACAGATGTGAAATATATCAAAGGAGGGAACGGTATGAAAAGATTTTGTGTTGCGGCAGCGGCAGTGACAATGGCTGTTTCGGCAGTATGTTTTCCTGCAATGGGTGAACAGTGGTATGACAAGGCTGTAAAGCACTGTGTTGAAAACGGAATAATATCTGAGGATTATGATATAACGGGACTTCTTACCCGAGGAGAAATGGCGCAGATGCTTGCAAATGAGCTGGGCACAGAGGTCTATTATACCTATATCCCCTTTGAGGACGCCGAAGCGGACAGCCCCTACATTGATGCTTTAATGACCCTTTACAGCGCAGGCATATACGAAGGAAGCGCCCATGCCGATGGTAAGCTTACAGCCGACATGGGAAGGGCGCTCACAAGGGAACAGGCGGCGGCCTTTATCGTAAGAACCTACGGCTTCGAGGGAAGCGGAGAAATAAAGTTCTCAGATAAGGACAGCATTTCGGACTATGCTGTTTCGGATGTGGCAATACTTTCATGCAAGGGTGTACTTTCAGGTTATGATGACGACACCTTCAGACCTCAGAAACAGGTGACAAAAACAGAGTTTATGACAATGCTTCTTAAAGCGGACGAGGCTGTCGGAGAAAAAGGTATTAAAGCCGATATAAAGTCTCTTATGGACACAACGGCGCTTTCGGATAATCTTAAAACGGAAATTAAAAATGAGACGCCGATAATGGCAGACGATGAGATTACGATAAGCTTTTCAAGATTAAGCCGTGACCCCGGTGCACTCTATGTGTTCAATCCCCAGCGCTTCCAGCTTGAAAAATTACAGAACGGCACATGGACGGTAATAGAAAGAAACGCAAATCGGCTTACGGATATAAGCTATCAGCTTAAAGCAGACAGTGCTGCGGAAAAGTCAATTGTACTTTCGGAGCTTTATGAAGGCCTTGAATCCGGTGAATACAGACTCGTTTATAAGTTTGATGTAAACGGAGTAGGCGTGAAAAAGGGTGCCGAATATACAGCAGTAGGCTTTGAGATTACAGAGACAGTGTAATAACAGCTAAAAAGCAGGAAATCTTACGGTTTCCTGCTTTTTAGCTGTGTAAATAAATGGAAATAATAGATATACTGCTGTTAAAAAAGGAAGGCTGAAGTCTTCCTTTCAGACTGTAGACAAACTCAAATAACCATTTGAAATTACTAAGTATTAGCTACAACAACCGGGAAAGGTTCGGAATCCCCGGGAAGGTTTTCTGAGGCTTTAAACTGCGGCGGAATTCACTTCCGTCGCAGAGAAGTCCTAAGACACAAGCCATGCGTAGTGTAAAGTGCAAACCGCGTGAAAGTCGCGGCGCCGTAGGCGTTCCCGTAGGGAATTTGAGAACCTGCAGGACTTCATACATTAATTTAAACAAGTCGAAAACTTGTTTTCGACTTAGTGTCGACTCTGTCGACACTCAAAAAGGAAGCCTTCGGGCTTCCTTTTCTGAAACATTATAAGCTTATTTTAAGTGAATTACCAAGGCTGTCTGCAGGTACATCAACCGCCACAAAGCCTGCGGCATAGGGTGCGACCGCATACTGCTGTGCGACAAATTCAATTGCACCGTCCTTTAAGCAGAAATCTATATTTGATATGCTGTCATCAAGGGCAGTTAAAGATTCGGAATAGAACTTCTCGGGATCAGCCTTAATTGCCGCTGTATATGCATCCTTGATGAGCTTGTTTGTATCTCCGTCAATTATGTCTGAAAGCTCAAGCTTTTTGCCTGTGTTAAGGTCGATTGTAATGCATTCACGGGTAGTTGTGGGGTGTGCGCCGCCTGTATAGAGCATTATATCCGAGCATAAGGAAACAATATCCTTACTGATGTAGGTTATTTCATAGTCGCCTGTTATGTAAAGGGGACTGAATGTGCCGCCGTATTCTTTAACAGCAGCATAGTAATCTTCGGCAGAGTTATTCATTATTTCCTTAGACTCATTATATTCGCTGAGAAGTATTGATTTTATTGTTTCATTTGCGGCGTCACGTCCCGGAGCGGTTACTCTGTCGTTAAGTACGGGATAATCAAAGTCAACGGTAGCAATAACAGTGCCGTCTTTTCCTTTGTATTCCTCGGATATTGTTTTCGTATCGGCTGACAGCACCTTTTCGCTGTCTGTAATTGTGACTGTCTTTGTATTGCCGTCCCACTGAACATCGGCACCGAAGGATTCGGCAACGGCTCTGAGAGGAATCATTGTTCTGTCGTTTATAATTTCGGGTGCAACATCAAGCTTTGTTTCTCCTTCGGATGTAATGAGTAAATCGGAGCCAATCTTGAAGCCTGCGTACGAAATACCTCTTGAGGCAAAAACGCTTTTGTCATAGTCATACCAGTTTACCTCAGCGCCCATCTCCTCAAGCACACCTCTGAGAGGAATAAGGGTTCTGTCGTTTTTTATAATAGGTTTCTGATCGGTAAAATCAACTGTTTTTCCGTTTACAACTACTGTTATTCCGTCATTTGCAAGAACGGGAACTGCCATAGAAACAGCCATTGTGCATGCAAGGGCGGAAGCTAATATTTTCTTCATATTAATCACTCCTTATTGTATTTTATATATATGACTCAATTATAGCACATTTTGTTTTGTCAATTCTTAATTTATTTCTAAATTTATGTATAGAAAAAGCATAGGCAGTGTGCAAAGCCTATGCTTATCTCTTACTTTACTATTCTCGGCATGTTCCATTTGTATCTTGTGGCCAAAAGTCTTATAACAACCGTTGTGGCGGCTCCGCAGAACATGGAAAGATTTATGTCACAGCCGTATCTGTACATATAATAGTATACCATTCCTCCGGCTATGGTTGCCAGGGCGTATATCCTCTTTCTGAGTATTGCGGGCAGTCTCTGGCAGATAAGGTCACGCAGAAGGCTTCCGCCTATACAGGTTATCATTGCCATCATTATGCAAAGAAAAGCGTTGTCTCCGTAGCCGTACTGAAAGCATCTCTGTATGCTGGTCACTGAGAAAAGACCTATACCGACCGCATCAAATACATTTACAATGCGGTCAACTCTTTCGATATTGCGGAAATATCTCTCTTTGTCCCAGAGTGCAAGAAAGAATATTATTAAAGAGGTTATTGCCGATGCAATTACGTAAATTTTGTATGTGAACATTACGGGCGGAAATATTCCCAGAATTAAATCCCTGAGAACTCCTCCGCCGAGGGCGGTTATAACTCCAATAAAAACCACCCCGAAAATATCAAGTCCCGTATCTATTGCAACTGCTGCCCCGGGGACTGAAAATGCCACTATAGCAACTACCTCAAGTATAGACATTATGGGTATATCCATGATTTCCTCCGATGCAATTAAAATACTTATTCAATATGATACCGTTAACATATATTAATAGAAAAAACATACTTTTTCAAGAGGTTTTTATAAAATCATAATGAAGAATAAGTATATTCCTGCCGAAATAAAAGTATAAGAGACATTTGTTGTTATTTTTCCTTTTATTTATTTTGGGGTAATTATTTGCTGATTTTTTGCGGCTGAACATATATCGGGTCACGGAGGGCAATCCGCCTTTGTCAGAAAATACGGGAGCTTTTTGCTTTTTAGGCGTTTTACATTTTTACCATTGAATTTTTGAAAAAAGCAACTTTTCAATTGATTAGAATTGATAGAAATTTCTCTCTTTAAGCATTCTCTATACATTCGGGATTTTTAATGTTATTCTGCATTCAAGCAAAAATAAACGGAAATATCAAAGGTATTTAACCGTATAAACCAATATTAAGGAAAGAGGGAAAAGCAATGTTTGAAACAAAAGGCAAAAAAGCAAAAGAATTGCTTGCATACTATCAGGCTAAGCTTGATGAGGAAGCAAGACAGGCTAAGGCTGAAGGCAGACTCGTATGCTGGTCAGCTTCCGTAGCACCTCCGGAAATGTGCGTAGCAATGGATATCGCTATGGTATATCCCGAAACACATGCCGCAGGCATCGGCGCAAGAAAAGGTGCGCTTGATATGATAGAGGTAGCAGACAGCAAGGGATATTCAATTGACTGCTGTTCATACGGCAGAGTTAACATCGGATATATGGAACTGCTCAAGGAAGAAGCTCAGACAGGCGTTACACCCGAGAAGCTTAAAAACTCTCCCGCAGCAAGAGTTCCCCTTCCCGACCTTGTTATCACATGCAACAATATCTGCAACACACTGCTTAAGTGGTACGAAAATCTTGCTGTAGAGCTTGATATTCCCTGCATCGTTATCGATGTTCCTTTCAACCACACAATGCCTATTCCTGAATATGCAAAGGCATATATTGCAGACCAGTTCAGAAATGCTATATCACAGCTTGAAGTAATCTGCGGCAGACCCTTCGATTACAAGAAGTTCCTCGAAGTAAGACAGCAGACACAGAGAAGCGTATATCAGTGGAACAGAATAGCAGCTATGGCTCACTATAAGCCCTCTCCCTTAAACGGATTCGACTTATTCAACTACATGGCTCTTATCGTTTGCGCAAGAAGCCGTGACTATGCAGAAATAACATTCAAGAAGTTTGCTGACGAGCTTGAGGAAAACCTTAAGAACGGCGTATACGCTTTCAAGGGAGCTGAAAAGACTCGTGTTACATGGGAGGGTATCGCAGTATGGCCTCACCTCGGACACACATTCAAGTCTCTTAAGGGCCTTAACTCAATAATGACAGGTTCAGCTTATCCCGGACTTTGGGACCTTCACTATGACGCAAATGACGAGTCTCTCCACTCAATGGCTGAGGCATATACAAGAATTTACATCAACACATGCCTTGAAAACAAGGTTGCAGTACTTCTTGACATCGTTAACGGCGGACAGTGCGACGGCGTTATTTACCACCTTAACAGAAGCTGTAAGCTTATGAGCTTCCTTAACGTAGAGACAGCCGAGATAGTAAAGGAAAAGACAGGCGTTCCTTATACAAGCTTCGACGGCGACCAGACAGACCCCAGAAGCTTCTCACC